>NZ_LIAC01000001.1:0-516559 GCF_002210235.1 Flavobacterium sp. NLM | reverse complement strand
AAATCTAAAATCAACAATCTAAAATCAAACATGAGTTTATCAACTACAAGTATAAGAAGACCTGTTTTAACCATTGTACTGAATCTATTAATTATATTATTCGGTTTTATTGGTTATACATTTTTGGGTGTTCGTGAATTTCCTTCCATCGATCCTGCTCAGGTTTCTATTAGAACCAATTATACAGGAGCCAATTCTGATATTATAGAATCACAAATTACGGAGCCTCTTGAAAAAGCAGTAAATGCAATTGACGGAATTCGAAACATAACATCATCCAGTAATCAGGGAAGCAGTAACATTACCATCGAATTTAATCTGGATAAAAATCTGGAAGAAGCCGCAAATGATGTTCGTGACAAAGTTTCGCAGGCTGTTCGAAGTTTACCACAGGATATTGATGCGCCGCCGGTGGTTTCTAAAGCCGATGCAGATAGTGAATCTATTATTTCGATGACGGTTCAGAGCGATACCCGAAGTTCTTTAGAACTAAGCGATTATGCCGAAAATGTAATTTCACAGCGCTTAGAAACTATTCCCGGAGTAAGCGGGGTTCAAATTTGGGGACAAAAACGTTATGCGATGCGTTTATGGATTGATCCGATAAAATTAAATGCTTACAACTGTACTGTTGCTGATGTTCGGGATGCCTTAAATGCGCAAAACGTAGAATTACCTTCTGGAAAATTAACTGGAAACAATACCGAATTGACCGTAAAAACCATTGGAAACCTTTCGAAACCAGAAGAATTTAATAACATTATCATTAGAACAGACGGAGAAAAAATTGTTCGTTTGAGCGATGTGGGCGGTGCCGAACTAGGACCTGAAAATATCGAAACTTCTTTAACATCTTCGGGACTTCCAATGATTGGTTTAGCCATTGTACCAATGCCAGGAGCCAATTATCTTGATATTTCGAAAGAATTCTATAAAAAATATGATGCTTTAAAAAAGGATCTTCCAAAGGATATAAAACTAAATATTGCACTTGACAATACGCTGTTCGTAAAAAAATCGGTACTTGAAGTTGCCGAAACTTTAGGAATTTCGATCATTCTGGTAATCATTATTATTTATCTTTTCTTTAGAGACTGGGCCATTGCGTTCAGGCCTTTAATTGATATTCCCGTTTCGTTAATTGCTACTTTCTTTATCATGTGGCTTTTCGGGTTTTCCATCAATGTATTGACTTTATTAGCCATTGTTTTGGCAACAGGATTAGTTGTAGATGACGGAATTGTAGTAACTGAAAATATCTTTAAAAAGGTCGAAGAAGGAATGTCGCCAATTGAAGCAGCTATTAAAGGTTCTAATGAAATTTTCTATGCTGTAATCTCTATTTCAGTAACACTTGCGGCGGTATTTTTGCCTGTAATTTTCCTAGAAGGTTTCGTAGGCCGACTCTTTAGGGAATTTGGGGTCGTTATTGGTGCGGCTGTATTAATTTCTGCCTTTGTATCCTTGACTTTAACGCCAATGTTAAATGCTTATTTAATGAAAGGCGGAGAACAGAAAAAATCAAAATTCTATATTAAAACAGAACCATTTTTCGAAAAAATGAATAGCGGTTATGCGGAGTCTTTAACCAAATTCATGGATAAAAAATGGATCTCCTTCCCTATCCTTATTGCTTGTTTTGGATTGATTTATTTGTTTTTTACTATACTCCCAAAAGAAACTGCTCCTTATGATGACAGAAGTTCGGTAACCATGAGAATGACCACTCCAGAAGGCTCTTCTTATGAATATACCAACCGTTTTATGCAGGAAATATCAAAATTGGTTGATGATTCTATTCCGGAGAAAAAAGTCAGCTTGGTAATTACCGCAGGAGGTTCCGGAGGTTCTGCAACAAATTCCGGTTTTATCAGGCTTTCGCTGAAAGAACCAGACGAAAGAAACAAGTCTCAAAAAGATATTGCTGATCAATTATCAAAATGGACAAAAAAATATCCAGATGCTAAAACATCGGTAATTCAGCAGCCTACAATTGCCGTGAACCGACGTGGAGGTCTTCCGATTCAGTACATTATTCAGGCTCCAACTTTTGAAAAACTAAGAGAAAAAATCCCTGTTTTTATGAATGAAGTAGGTAAAAGCGATGTTTTCTCGACAACAGATGTCAATTTAAAATTTAATAAACCTGAAATCAACGTAAGTATCGATCGTGAAAAAGCAGAGAGTTTAGGAATTTCTATTATTGATATTGCACAAACTTTACAGCTTTCGTTAAGCGGACAGCGTTTTGGATATTTCATTAAAAACGGAAAACAATATCAGGTTATTGGCCAGTTTGATCAAAAAGACAGATCAAAACCGCTGGATTTAACTTCGATGTTTGTAAAGAACAAAAGCGGACAATTAATTCAAATGGACAATGTTGTAAATGTTGTCGAGCAGAGTAATCCGCCGCAATTGTACCACAACAATCGCTATATGTCTGCAACCGTTTCTGCAGGTTTAGCACCGGGAAAAAGTATCAGCGACGGTATTGAGGAAATGGACAGAATTAAAGCCAAAGTTTTAAACGAAAGTTTTACAACAGATTTAAGTGGAGAATCGCGAGATTTTGTCGAAAGTAGTTCGAATACATCTTTTGCATTTGGATTAGCTTTATTATTGATTTTCTTAATTCTTGCGGCACAATTCGAGAGTTTTATCGATCCGCTTATTATCATATTAACAGTACCAATGGCGGTTGCCGGTGCCTTATTTTCACTTTGGTTATTCAATCAGACCTGGAACATTTTCAGCCAGATTGGAACCGTAATGCTTATTGGTCTGGTTACGAAAAATGGTATTTTGATAGTCGAATTTGCCAATCAGTTACGAGAGCAGGGCAAACCAAAAATGGAAGCCATTCTTGAAGCATCAGAGGCACGTTTACGTCCAATTTTAATGACGAGTTTAGCGATTGCATTAGGAGCATTACCAATTGCAATGTCACTTGGAGCAGCTTCTACTAGTAGAATTGGTATGGGAGTTGTAATTGTAGGAGGAACTATTTTCTCTTTGGCGCTGACTCTTTTTGTGATTCCTGCAATTTATTTTATGTGGTCTAAAGCCAGAAAACATTATCCTGAATTTGATCGTATCGATGAATACGAAAAAGAAAGTAAATAATATTAGCCATGAATTCACGAATAAAATTTGTGAATTCGCGGCAAAAGAAAAATAATATGAATATTAAGAATATATACTGCACTTTAATAGTTCTGTTCTTTTGCATTTTTAAAACAAATGCACAGGAAGTTTTGACTATTGAAGAAGCAATGAAAATCGCTTTAGAGAATAATTTTGAGATTAAAATTGCCAAAAATAATTCGACAATAAGCGAAACAAATGTTACTGTAGGAAACGCCGGAATATTGCCAACAGCTACAGCTAATATTGTTGACAACAATAGTGTTACCAACTCAACTCAGGTACGTCAGGACGGAACATCAACTACATTAAACAATGCAAAAAACAACAGTTTAACGTATGGAGTTAGTTTAGGCTGGACAGTTTTTGACGGCATGAGAATGTTTGCGAGATACGATCAGTTAAAAGAACTTCAAAAATTAGGCGATTCTGAATTAAAAAGAACTATTCTCGTAAAAATTGGTCAGGTAAATGCTGCTTATTATGATTTGGTTCAGCAACAGCATCAATTAGCGGCTTTAGATACTACAATTGTAATTTCTAAACAAAGAGTAGAATTAGCACAAAATCGTTTCACCATTGGTAAAGCTTCAAAATTAGAAGTTTTAAATGCGCAGGTTGATTTAAATACAGATCAGGTTACTTTATTAAGACAAAAAGAATCCTATGCGAATGCTAAAATATTATTGAACCAATATTTAGCGCGTGATCCTAAAATTAATTTCAAAGTAACTGATGTTGTTACTGTTGATGAAAAACTGGTTTTGGCCGATTTAATGAATTTGGCACAAAAACAAAATCCGGCTCTGGAATCGCAAATTATCAATAAACGTATTGCCGAATTACAGCTGAAACAAGTAAAAGCAAGCAGATATCCAACTGTAAATTTAACTTCTGGTTATAATTTTGCCGAAAGTCAGTCGAGTTTAGGATTTACAAGTGAAAACTCTTCAAGAGGTTTTACCTATGGTTTTAATGCTTCGATGAATATTTTTGACGGATTTAATCAGCATCGAAATGAAAAAGTAGCCAAGCTTCAAATCGAAAATTCTCAAATTGCAATCGATCAGCAAAATATGATTTTAAACACGCAATTAAGCACTGCTTTTCAAACGTATTTAACCAATTTAGAACTTATTGATTTAGAAGAAAATAACGAAGCAATCGCCAGACAAAATTTAGAAATTACTTTAGATAAATTCAGAATTGGAACTATCACAACCATTGATTTCAGAACGGCTCAGCTCAATTATGTAAACGCAAAAGTTCGTTACAGCAATGCACAATACGAAGCAAAATTATCTGAAATTGCCTTAAAAGAATTAGCAGGAAATATTAATTTTTAATTTTTCAACTAATAATTAAGAGAACTAGAACCACTTACCTATAAAATACAAAGCATTAGTTTGAACTCATCTTCATCTGCTAATCTCCTAAATCTGCGGAAAAAAAAATCAGCTCGCAGATACAGCAGATTCAGCAGATTTTTTTTCAAATTACAACAAATTAGGTGATTTTTTAGTTTAAATTTGTTTCAAAACAAAATTTAGATGATCTCTTATAATACCAAAGAATGGTTTACGTTCATATTCCATTTTCATAAATCAGATACCGTTAGAAAACTATTTCCAATCATGCTTGCGATTGGTGCTTATGCCGCAGCCGTTGGATATCTGGAAGTTGAATATTTTAAAGTTGGCAAAAATGATTATATCCACAACATTCCTATTATGCACGGAATGCTTGGTTTTGTCATTTCGTTATTGCTGGTTTTTAGAACAAATACCGCTTATGACCGCTGGTGGGAAGGACGTAAACTTTGGGGAGGTTTGGTAAACAGCAGCCGTAATCTGGCTATTAAATTGTCTGCAATTTTAAAAGACGAAAACGACAGGAGTTTCTTTAGAAAATTTATCCCGTTGTATGCTGATATTCTGCACAAACATTTAAAAGATGCTGATACCAGTAAACAGCTTTTTGAAGATGTTGATTTAGAAATTGACCATCATAAACACAAGCCCAATCAGCTTAAAAGAATCATGTATCATAAAATCAATGATTTGTATGATGCAAAGAAAATCACAGGCGATCAATTAATCATTTTAAATGACGAATTGCAGTCGTTTACAGATATCTGCGGTGCGTGCGAGCGCATCAAAAATACGCCTATTCCCTACTCTTACAGCGCTTTTATCAAGAAATTTATCTTCTTTTATACCATGACGCTTCCGTTTGGGTATTCTATTAGTTTGGGATATTTTGTAGCGCCGGTTGTCGTTTTTATATTTTATGTTTTGGCGAGTTTGGAGCTTATTGCCGAGGAAATCGAAGATCCGTTTGGAGATGATGAAAATGATCTTCCAACAAAAAAGATTTCTGAAAACATCAAAAAACATATTGAAGAATTGATTTAAAGAAGCTAAAAATCAAAAGAATAACGTACAATTTTGAGTTTACCAAACGTTTTAAGGCAGAAAAACCAAATAAATTCTTTCTTACTACAATTCTCAATCCTTATATTTGTATCCTGATAAAAGAATAAAACTAACATGAAAATATCTTATAACTGGTTAAAACAATTCATTAAAACGGATTGGACATCTGAGCAAACTTCTGAATTATTGACAGATCTGGGTCTTGAAGTTGAAGTTGTTGAGAAATACCAGTCTATTAAAGGCGGGTTAGAAGGCGTTGTTGTAGGTCATGTACTTACTTGCGAAAAACATCCTGATGCAGACCGATTAAAAGTTACTACAGTAAATATTGGTTTAGAAGCTCCTGTACAAATTGTATGCGGTGCTGCAAATGTGGCTGCGGGACAAAAAGTTCCTGTTGCAACTATTGGAACCGTTTTATATGATAAAGATGGCGTTGAATTTACTATTAAAAAAGGTAAAATTCGCGGACAGGAAAGCCACGGAATGATTTGTGCCGAAGATGAATTAGGTCTTGGGAATGGTCACGACGGAATTATGGTTCTGGATGAAAATCTGGTTCCGGGGACTAAAGCTTCTGAAGTTTTTCAAATTGCAGATGATGAAGTTTTCGAAATTGGTTTAACACCAAACCGTGCCGATGCAATGAGCCACTATGGAACAGCGCGGGATTTAAGAGCCGGAATGCTTCAAAGAGGCGTAAATGTTGAATTGATTACACCATCTGTAAGCAATTTTAGAGTGGATATGCGTACACTTAAAATCGATGTTAATGTTGAAGAACCAGCTTTAGCACCAAGATATTGTGGTGTAACAATTTCTGGAATTACCGTTCATGAATCTCCAAAATGGCTTCAGGATCGTTTAAAAGCGATTGGTTTAACGCCAAAAAATAATATTGTCGATGTTACTAATTATGTTTTACATGAGTTAGGACAGCCGCTTCATGCTTTTGATGCTGCAAAAATTACCGGAAAAGTAATTGTAAAAACATTGCCTGAAGGAACAAAATTTACCACTCTTGATGATGTTGAAAGAACATTGCATGCTGAGGATTTAATGATTTGTGATGAAAAAGGCCCGCTTTGTATTGCAGGTGTTTTTGGAGGAAAAAAATCGGGCGTTACAGACGGAACAACTTCTATTTTCTTAGAAAGTGCTTATTTTGATGCTGTAAGCGTTCGTAAAACAGCAAAAAGACATCAATTGAATACCGATGCTTCTTTTAGATTTGAAAGAGGAATTGACCCAACTATTACAGAATATGCTTTAAAACGTGCGGCTATCTTAATTCAGGAAGTTGCAGGTGGAAAAATCACATCTGATGTTGTAGAAGTTTATCCTAAAAAAGTAGAAGATTTTTCAGTTTTATTGAATTTCAGCCACGTTTCTAAAATCATCGGGCAGGAAATTCCAAAAGATACCATCAAAAAAATCCTGGTTTCTTTAGATATTAAAGTAAACAGCGTTTCTGATACTGGTTTAGGTTTAACTATTCCTGCGTATCGTGTAGACGTACAAAGAGAAATTGATGTTATCGAAGAAATTCTAAGAGTTTACGGTTACAACAATATTGAGTTTTCAAAAAAATTCAATGCAACGGTAGCTAATTCTCCAAGAACAGAAGATTATAAAGTGCAAAATGTTATCGCTTCTCAATTAAACTCTCAAGGTTTTCACGAAATGATGGCAAACTCTTTAACAACAGCCGCGTATGCTAAATTATCGACTGTTTTAAAAGAAGAACATAATGTTACGATGTTAAATCCTTTAAGCAGTGATTTATCAACAATGCGTCAGTCGTTGTTGTTTTCTGCCCTTGAAGCGATTTCATACAATATCAACAGAAGAAATTCTGATTTAAAATTATTTGAATTCGGAAAATCTTATCACAAATACCTAAACGGTTACGAAGAGCACAAACATTTAACTTTATCTATTTCTGGAAACAGAAATAAAGAAAGCTGGACAACGCCGCAAAAAGGAACTGATTTCTTCTTATTGAAAGGGTATGCAAAAGGTATTTTGGCTCGTTTGGGAATTGAAAAAATTTCGAATGCTCCGGTTCAGTCTGATGTTTTCTCAGAAGGAACTTCTATTTGCTACAACAATGATACATTGGTTGAAATGGGAGTCGTGAAGAAATCGATTTTAAAACATTTCGGAATCAAACAAGATGTTTATTATGCTGATTTCAACTGGGATTTGATTTTAAAAATCATTACAGGAAAAATCAAGTATACGGAGATTCCTAAATATCCTGAAGTTCGCAGGGATTTAGCTTTATTAATCGATGAAAAAACGACTTACGAAAGCATTTTTAACCTGGCGAGACAAACGGAGAAAGTGCTTTTAAAAGACATTAATTTATTTGATGTATATCAGGGAGATAAACTTCCGGAAGGTAAAAAATCGTATGCTTTAAGTTTTACAATCCAGGATAATACAAAAACGCTTACTGACGCTCAGATTGATAAAATCATGTCTAAATTACAACAGACTTTTGAAACTGAACTTGGCGCAAGCTTGAGATAAAGTCTTAAAGTTATTAAATAACAAACCCGACAGGTATTATACTTGTCGGGTTTTTCTTTTTGTTTCAAGTTTTTTTGTTTCAAGTTTCAGGTTTCAGGGGCTGCCTGAGTATTGTATTGCCATAAAATTCGCAAAGAATTTCACAAAGTGTCTGAATGTTTTTGTTGACCCACATCTTCAAAACATTTCTTTCTTTACGCAATCCTTTGCGGACTTTGAGGTAAATTCACAAGCTGCCGAGCCTGAAACCTTAAACACCAAAAAACAAAAACACTAACTAATAAAATATCTATTTCAAATTTGATCCTAAAATCTTAATTGTTAATTATGTATTTTTAATTATAAGTTTTCATTGTGTCTTTTTCTGCTAAAAGGATTTTCTTTACTGTTGTTTATGTGCTTTTAGCATCTGTTCTTATTCCTAAAAATTGACATCGTAAAATTATTTAATTACAAAATAGTATTAAGCCGTATTTTAACCCGTTTTTTTAGATAATTTTACCTGTAAAAAAAGGGTGTTTTTCCCCTTGCGTTGTTTTTAGGCATCAAATAATTTTGTCGTCTACAATTAAAAAAACAGTAAACTAAACCAGTAACCAATTAAATTAAAAAAACAATGAAAAATCCTCCCGCAAAACCGAATCAGTTAATATCGAAAGAATTTGCAAAACAATTAAATGTTAACTACAATGCTAAAAAAGCGGCTTCCTTAACTGGTAAACGCGCTAAGAAAGAAGATGCAAATGCTGTTTGGTATTCATTAGAAGCTTTAGAAAGTTATATACACTATATTAAAACCCATGGCGCACAAGACGGATATAACGTAGATGGAATACGTTTTTATTTTGGTGTATATCCAGATGATGAACAACACGGCGAAAAAGCCGGATTAACAACCCTATTCTTGGTTCCAACAGGAAAAAAAGTTGAAGATAATACCGCAAAAGTTCAAAGCTTTGCCATGGTGCAAGAATCAGCTCCAGCTGATATTCAAAGTCTTGACCCCATGAATTACGGTAATATCGGCAGACCGCCAAGCTTAATCTATTAATAAAAAATATGTTTGAATTTTTAAGATCGTATATCATTTATTTAGCTTTATTATCAGGAGGCATCGGATTAATTTCAATGCATAAATTACCTGGTAATAAAGCTAAATTTTTAGTAATTTTAATCTTTTTTTCTGCACTAATAGAATTAGTGGGATACTATTTTACCTATTTGACAGGCTTATTAAATTATTATGTCTATAATTTCTATATGTTTGTCAGCTTTTCTGCCTATATACTACTGCTCCGAAGTCTTTTGTCGAAGATAAATTACAGAATGACGGCAGTTTACTTTTTAATTCTGTTTATTGTTTCCTTCTTTTTAAATATTATTTATTTTAAAGAAGATACAAATCGCTCCTTTACATACAGTTTTGCCATAGGTGTAATGTTAGTATTAATATTATCCTGCTTATATTTGGTGGAGATTTTTAATTCAGACAAAATTTTAAATTTCAAACGATCTGTTTTTTTCTGGTACATTTTAGGAATATTGGTTTTCCACGTTCCTTTTACGCCTTTTATGTTAGCCATCAATTGGTTTCTTATCAAACAAGACGAATCGGTATTTAGTTTAGTATTGTTCATCTTAAATTTTTTAGCACATAGTTGTTATATTATAGGTTTTTTATGGAGCGAAAAGAAATACAACTATTAGTAATTTCATTAGGTATTGTTTTTTTTACTTTACTGGCCGTTGTACTTGTACTTTTCTTTTATTTTTTAAAGAAGAAGAACAGCTATCTGGTCGAAAAAATGGAATCTGAGATGTATTTCCAATCGGAATTGGTAAAAACCCGCATCGAAATTAAAGATCAGACACTTTCTGAAATCAGTAAAGAACTTCATGATAATATTGGCCAGATTATATCTGTTGGAATCATGCAGCTTAATATGTCTATAAGCAGTAAAAGTATTCAGGTAGAAGAATTAAAAGATCTTAAAAATGTACTTGCAAAAGCACTTGACGAACTCAGGATTTTATCTCGCATTATTAGTAAAGATAATTTACTGCAAAGCAACTTTATTGAAGCTATAAAACAGGATTTAATACGTATAAAAAAACTTAGAAAAATTCAGTACCGATATAATTTAACTGGAGAAATTCCCAATATAAGTGAAGAACACGATTTATTCATTTACAGAATTTTTCAGGAAGCTTTACACAATAGTTTAAAACATTCCCACAGCGATTTATATGAGGTAAATATTGTAACAACTGAAGACCTTTTTCAATTAAAATTAAAGGATTTCGGAATTGGCTATGATCCTCTTAAAGCAAATTCCGGACAAGGATTAACTAACATGAAACTTCGGGCTAAACTTATTGGAGCTCAATTAATCATGGAATCAGATTCATCAGGAACAACCGTAACTTTAGAATACCCTTTAACCACAACCAATGAAACCGAATACTAAAAGTAAAATTATTATTGTCGACGATCATCAGCTTTTTTCCCAATCATTAGAACTTTTAATTAAAAGTTTTGGAGATTACGATGTTATCGAGCGATTTGAAAACGGAAAGTTGTTTATTTCCTACCTTCAGGAAAATCCGGATACTAATATCGATTTGGTATTATTAGATGTTAATATGCCCGTTTTAGACGGTTTAAGCACCATGAAATGGGTTAAGGAAAACAGACCTGATTTAAAAGTAATTGCACTTTCTGTAAACGACGATGAAGAAATCATTATAAAAATGATTACAAACGGTGCAAAAGGTTATTTATTAAAAGATACATCACCCGAAATTTTTAAAGAAGCTATTGAATGTGTTATCGAAAAAGGCTATTATTTTACCGAATCAGTTTCAGCAATGCTCGTTAACAAAGTCAACAGCGATAATAAAAAAATCAGTTTAAAGGAAAAAGAGCTGGTTTTTATAAAACATGCCTGCACAGAGATGACTTATAAAGAAATCGCCTCAGAAATGTGTTTAAGCCCTAAAACCATTGACGGTTACAGGGAATCTTTATTTGATAAGTTAGAGATAAAAACGAGAATAGGTTTAGTTTTGTACGCTGTTAAACATAAAATTGTTTTTGTTTAAACTTTTTGGGCGTAGTTATTTTAACACATAGAAACATAGATTTAGCACTCAGAAAAAAGGCATTTCACTCATTTTAAACACACAGAGACAGCTATGTTTTAGAAACATGTTTCTTTTTATATTCTTTTAACGCATTTAAAACTTATGTTTCTATGTGTTAAATGATTTTTTATTAATTATATAACCAACGAGTTTGTTTAATTAATAAGAAAGCGCGGCAAAAACTGGAAACTCTTTGATTTTTTCTCTTCCGTTAAGGAAAGTCAGTTCCATTAAAAAATTACATTGTACAATTTCACCACCTAACTTTTCAACCAGTTCACAGACTGCTTTTGCAGTTCCGCCAGTTGCCAGAACATCATCGTGAATTAATACGCGGTCTCCTTTTTGAATGGCATCTGTATGCATTTCCAGGCTGTCTGTTCCGTATTCTAATGCGTATGAAGCTGAAATAGTTTCATAAGGCAGCTTTTTAGGTTTCCTTACCGGAATAAATCCTGCATTTAGTTCTTGCGCCAATAACATTCCGAAGAAAAAACCACGACTTTCTGCCCCTACTACTTTATCAATTTTCTGTCCTTTTAAAGAATTTACCAAAATAGATAAGCATTCTTGCCTTGCTTCAACGTCATTTAAGAGCGGAGTGATATCTTTAAATAAAATTCCTTCTTTAGGAAAGTCCTGAATATCACGTATATAATTTTCAATCTTCATTTTTTTTTATTTTTCTGTATTTTTTTGCTTGTTTATCTCACATTTATCTCTATATTTGCACCCGCAAACAGCGTTCAACAAAGCTACGAAAATTAGCTGAACCAAGCAAAAAGGCCTCGTGGCGCAACTGAATAGCGCATCTGATTACGGCTCAGAAGGTTACTGGTTTGAATCCAGTCGAGGTCACTACTCGGGACAAAAGAAAAATATCATCTTTTGTCCCGTTTTTTTTTGCTCGTAATCTATTGTTTACCAAATAGATACAATTGACCATTTCATTGATTCGTGCGGTGCGGATTTTCTTTTCTTCAAATGTGAAATTTTCGGGAAAAATTAAACCAATTAATTCTCTACAATCGGCTAAAGTCCCACTATCAAAGGCCTCACCTAACTTTAAAAGGTTTTCCAATCCTGTCGTCGTTAGATGCTCTATACTTGCCCTATCGTCTTCTACATTTCCAATGTCTTTTTCCAGCTTACTGATAACTGCATTGTATTCAATTTTCATTAGATTATAATCATCAGCATCGATTTTCTCAGTAACTAATAAATTTCTTGCCACTGCTAATTTCTTTTCATAAACCGCGATCTGCTCAAGGGACTTCTTTTTTTCACCAGCTATTACTCCGGTATGCTCTCTATAACCTTCAAGCAACACTGCAGTATATAGTTTCTTTACCTCTACTAAAGGTTTAAATTTATTTAAGTGTTCTTTAAATATTTTATTGGCTACTTCTGAGTTTATTCTCCATTTGCAAACTTTATCACAGTGATAATAGTAGTAATATTTACTCCTCCCTTTACATTTGCTGCCTGTTAGCTTCTGTCCACACTTTGGACAGAGAAAAAAACCTCGCAAAGGAAAATTCTCAACAGTCTTAATTTTCGGTCTGTATGTCCGCGCTTTGCTGTCAAGGACGTCCTGAACTCTGTAAAACAACCCCTCACTGATAATCGCCTCGTGTTGTCCCGAAACCCATTTTTCCTCTTCATCTTTGTATTTAGGAACAACTATTTTTCCGCAGTAGAGCGGATTTCTTAAAATTACCCACAAGTTGCTCTTAGACAGCACCAGCCCTTTATCTTTTGCCATCTGATAAATAGATTCAGTACTGAAGACATTTCTTGCGACCTGTTCGAATATCCAGATAAGTTTTACAGCTTTCTCCGGTACAATCGCAATATATTTCTTTCCATCCTCAGTAATTTTATTTGCATATCCATAAGGCGCCATCCCCATATGCCTTCCCTCCTTCTTGCCTCGTCTAAGCCCTTGAAAAGTATTTAAAGCCCGACGGTCATTTTCAACTTCCGGCGCGGCCAGATAAAATGCAAGCATCATTTTATTTTCCGGCACGCTTAGATCAAGCGGCTGTTCTATTGCCTGTGGTTCGACCCCTAATTTTCGCAATTGATTAATCATTTGGTAAGCATCTCCAGCATTACGGCTGAACCTGTCCCACTTCATAAAAAGAACCATGTTGATTCTATTTTTATATTTTTTCAGATCAGCAAGGAATTTTTTCCATTGAGGCCTATTGAAGGTCTTGGCCGAATGATCTTCACATATTACATTTCGTATCTGTATCTGATTTATACTGCAATATTTTCTTAACATCTCTTCCTGATTACGCTGCGAGAAGCCTTTTTCTGCCTGCTCATCGGTACTCACTCTAATATACAAGTCTGCTATCTTGCTCATTTTCTTTTGTTTAAATATTTCAACACAGCGATATTAGCAATTATTCTTAAGAAATACAAGATTTCCTCTGCTTGTTCAATAGTTACATCTATTCCCTCAGACTTTAGCATTTGTAAAGCTTTTTCCGCGGTTAACTTTGAATTACTATAGTCAATATCTTTCTCCATAATCACACCTTTTAAAATTCATAAAAATGTAATTTAAATGCAGAAATGATTCAAATTTAAGTAGCAGTAGTACTTGTCCTTAGAAGGAAGTATATTTCCCCAATTTTTTGCTCAATACTAGGGAACATAACTAAAAAATAGTAACAAAGTTTAGGTCGATATAACTACGACAAAGTACAGTGTTTTGAAGTTATTAAGAACTAGTTTCCCAGGTGGCAAAAAAAATATTGAGGTCATTGCCAAAAATATTGTAAGTAGAAATTGTGACGAGTAAGTGACAACCTTCTTTGCTAATTTGATCTATAACAAACATTTTAAGATTCTAAATAAACAGCCTATAGTCATATGTTTTACCCTCAAATCTTGCAAGTAATTTTCCAATACGAGCAATCTGATTCGACGAATTAATAGTAGCTGGCAATTTCGAATATAAATCAAACGAATTCCAATTCATTTTTGTTAGTCCTAAAATCTCAATTGCAATCGTGTTCAAATCTGATTCTCCGTAATGTCTTGTAATTTTGATAGGTGCCGGAATACTCCTTCCCCCTAAGTAATATTTATGAATTGGATTTTTGACAGAAGGCACAATTCCATGAGTCCATAATAGGGCTTCATATTTATTTGTAATTATACACGTTCCTCTCGATATTGGAAATTTATCTATACTTAGTAAACCATTAAACACATTCATTGATAAAAAACGAGCTTCAGTTTCGTAGTTAATTTCTATTAAATCAATTTTTGTGATACCTGCCATATTTAGACTACCAGTAATCCCCTTAATCTCATCATTTGTGAATTTTGTCCTTTTATGTATTACAACTCTTTCAGGCAATCTATCTAATGAATTATAGAAAAGTTCTCTAATTGAAACTCCAAATTGAAATGCATCATTATAAGACATAAACGGATTTGATTGTTTATCTAAAATATAATTATCAACTTTTGATAATTTATATTTTAACCCTTGACCATTGGAGTCGTAAATATGACTACAACCGATTACAACTTCAGTATCATTTGAATTCTTTTTAATACTATAACCGATTCCTGCATATGCCGTATTCTTTTCTGGATTGTTTAAAACCCATGGTGTTCTTAATGATTTTACATAAAAAGATAATGATAACCACCAATATACTTGACACTTTAATCTATCACTTAAGGTTTCCTCTCTAATTAATTGGGTAGAAACACCTTTAGAAGCTGAAAAAGCTTTTATATAATCATGCAAATCAAAATCCTCTCCGTTTTCTTGAAAACTTTCAAATGCCTGCCATTCCTTTGGTATGAAAATTACAATTGTATGTTGACTCTGAATATTAATAATTTGCTCAATTTTTGAGGTTATTAGTCTCGCCACAATGATTGCATTTTCACTATCACTCTTATTAGATTTCTCTAATTCAATATTTATCCATTTATCGGCATCTTCATAATAGGGAATATTTATTGGGAGGTTATATGCCGAAGCAAAACCAGGATATTCAATCAAAAAATCTGGATTTATATTATCCGTAGGTTGTTTTAGATTTAGTTGATTTAAAAAATCATACAAATTTTTTGAATAATTTTTACCACAAATGACAGCCAGATTGACCTCATTAGAATAAACAATTCCATTCAAGTTATTATCATAAGGTCGATTATTTGTCAGAGCACGCATAGGATGATAATCTTTAGTATGAGAATTTGACAAACTATTTTGAAATATTAATTGAGGTTCCAAATATTGAACACCCCTAAACTGAGTTAATTTATTATTATAATCAGAAGGTTTATAAACTCTATAATTAGGATCTAAAACCATTATCTCAGCAAAGGCAGTATTTCTAGAAATTTGAAATTCAAAACCAGTTCCTGAGTTTAATGGATATTCGAATTTTAGGTTTTTATAATTAAACAAAATTGTATTCCAATATTCTAAAATTTCATCAAATTTATCGTTACGTAATTTCTCTAAAATTTCTTTACTAATTCGTTGTTTTACCTCCTTTGAAATTTCATTTTCACTTGTTATATGTATCGAAGGGCTAAAAGATATATAACCAAATTTAGAACTCTTATCAAAATAAAACGACAGATATATTGCCTTATGTATTTTTTTATCTCCAGATGAATTATCACTATTTATAAGCCAAATCTTATCTTTTAAATTTGAATCAAATATTCCATAACTTAAAAAATGCTTAATAACGGTTTGAATCATTAAAGACCTAAATGAACTAACATTATCAATATCAAACTTTGAAATAGGAACTCTTCTAATTTCACTTTTTAATACATTTTTAAACACACTTGATATACCAGATAATGTGCCTAGCGCATAAACTTTTCTTTTAAAAGGTATTGCACAGATATCAGTATTATTAGTTTTATCCTTTAAAAATGACCAAGGTTTATTATCTCCGAATTCCACTTCAAATTGAAATATTTCTTTTGGAAACACAATAGCATGTAAATTACTTTTTAAATATTTATCGGTTCTGGTTATAGACTGGCTAAATTCAATTTTAGATAATTCCTCATTATTAGCCAATTTTAAAATAGAATTAAGTGATTCTAATGATATTGAATTATCTTCTAATGCAGATTTTGATAAATCAATGAGAGTTTTATCAAATCCATCAGTTGATATATAAAATGCTTCTCGTCCCGTGGTTCGTACATTTCTTATAAGTTCCTCAACTTCTTTATTAATCTTATCCCCATAACCACACCAATAAAGTCTTCCTGTTCCTTGTTTAGTGAATGCATCATTTAAAGATTTCATTAAAGATTTATCCCTACCGCTATATCCAATCACAATTAGATTTTTATCAACATGATAATTTCCAAGATGCTCAGAAAAATTACTATCTTGAGAATCCAGTTCTTTCTCTGTATTTTTAAGTGTGCTGTATTTATAATCACCATGGAGCGCAATTGAAAGAAGCTCTCTTTTACTTTGGTTGCGAAAGAGTCTATCAACATTATCTAAGGTAATCTCAATTGGAGTTAAATTACTTTGAAAAGCTGTTCTAACTGTAAGTCCATCAAAATTTGTTGTCCAAACTGATTTAATTATGTCATTTTTAGCAAGTAAACATAATGCTTTATAACCTATATAAGGTTCCTTATTTTCAAATAGACTGTGAAAATATTTTCTTCGATCATCAGCTATTGGATAAGCCATTTGCGCATAAAAACTGTATTCTTCAGAAGAATCCAAAACTGGATAGATACCTTCATTATCTAACCATTTCTGGATACTAGTTCGAACAGATTCATTTTTATGACTCTTATAAAATTCTGAAGCATTTAAATGTTTTGATAAATATATATCTTTTTTCCATTCCCAAATACAATCATATGCAGACTGAATACCTGAAGTAATTGACGCTCCTGCACCTAACAAAAATGAATGAGGTGTATCAACATTCCGCTTAAATGATCTTAAAAATGCGTCATAACTTAGAAAAAGACTTGCTTCATCTTCAATTGTTTTTTTTATCATAACATAAATAAGTTTATTTAAAATAATCAGGATTTACCATCTTTATAAATGCTTGGATTCTTTGGTAGAATCCATAATATTAGTAATAATTACTTAGAAAGAACTGAGATAATTTTCAAGATGTTTTAGCGAATTCTTATACTCATCATAATTATCTCTTATATATTTATTTGAAATATAAACAGTTCTTTCATTTTTAGAAATTTTATGTTCACTTACTTCTGCTAATTTCAAAGAAGGAATAATCCAAAAATCAGGCGTTGATGTTAAATCTTCAATTTTTCCATGATAGCAAACCAAAGCATAAATAAGATTTGGCGCAACTTCAAATTTACCTAAATTATTAATTAACCAATCATTTCTTTTATTAACACCTTTAACTTCAACGATACACATTGATCCTTTTAAAGTCTTTACAATTACATCAACCCCTTTTTTATTTCCTAAAGATAAATATGCTTCTTTTCCAGCGCGGCACATCAAGCTCATAACAAAATATTCAGATGCTAAGTTTGTATTATAATTATTATCTGAATTTCTCATTATTATTTACTTATATATATTGGGATGCAATCTTTTACTTATTGATTTATTTACTTTTATCAAATAATGCTTTAATCTGTGGTAGATCCAATTACGCTTTGATAAAGTTATCTTGTGTCATTTTTTTTGGTTTTTTAGTTGTTCTTTTTTATGCTAAGCCGAACTGCTCTTTTATAAAATTTTTCAATATTGCCTCTCTATTGTTTATATACAGCTTTACACTGACTAAATCCTGCCAATTGCAGTTAATATTGTCTAATTCGTTTTGAGACATAATAGGTGCTGCTTGATAAGCATTCATTTTGTCCTCAGTATTTCTGCTGCCTTTGCTTGAATTAGATGCCTTACAGTCAATTACTAAATTACCTATATTGTGTAAATAGTTCTCTTCAAAGTCAATGTCAAATTGTAGACCTTTCGCTTTTTGAGCGGTAATATGTTCGATGTTTAATTTCTCTCTTTCATTCTCTGTGAAATATTCATTATAACCAAGTAAGGGGAAACCTTTCTTTTGTCTTAAACTATTTTCATAGCTAAACAATATAAATTTTAAAATATTATTTCCCAATGATTGATAAATATATTTACTAGTAAGGGTTTCTTTAGCTCTTTCATTAATGTTCCACCAATTATCAACAGTAATTGTTTTTGTTAAGTTTACAATGTCTGAAAGGGTGTTGTTTCGAAGTGAATTATTTATTTGACTTTCTGCATTACTCCTAAGTCCTATCAATGAAGCTCTAAAAGTAAAGCTATTGATATTTTTAAGTAAATCGTCAAACAGGTGTTTATCATCTTTTCTTACTCTCATTAAAATAGGGTAAAATGGAGCAATTCTTCCGATCATAAAAAGTTTACTTAGTTCAAAATTAACTGGTTTCAATTGTTGAATTTCAACAAAAATTTCAAAACTTTCTTTTAGTTTAATAGCATAATCTGTAATAGTCTTTATAACCATTTCAGAAGGTTCTGTTTTCATTAAGTATTGAACTTTTGTTTTGATATATTTCTTGGCATCTTCGTCTGAACCTTCAAAAGCTATCGTATGATAACGAAGAATATCTTTCTCATTAAGTTCATTTTGTTCTATCAAACGATAAATTTCACCAAAACTACTTTGAATATTTTTTATTAATTGATTCGGATTTTTGGACACTAGTCCAATATTATACATCAAAAAACTTTTGATTGCTTCTAAGTCTGTAAGTTGTTTTCCTCTATCGTTTAAAAGTTCAAATATTTGAGTTGCAGAATTTATTTCTTCAACTACATAAAGTAAAACATCTGCTTCTGTTGATGTTTGATATATTTTTTCTAAAATTTCAATTTCTAAATTATTAAGTTCCTCTGTGAAAAATATTTTTGATTCAAGTAATAATGATTGGGAAGGTGTATTGGTTTTTATTTTGTCTAATGCATAATCCGATAAGATATAATTATGTAAAAAAGATGTGTCTTCATTGGATAATTCTAGCTTGTAAACATCTTCATCTTTTATAAAAATCCTTTGAGTTCTTTGAGAAACTAATAAGGAGTTTTTTTCAACCAATTTTTTTAAAAGTGCCTGAATAAAAATTATAAAAGTTGTTAATCGCTGCTGTCCATCGACTATATCAATTACTGTAAATTCATCACGTGTTCCATTGATATGAAATAAGAAAGATCCTAAGAAATATTTTCTGTCTTTATATTGGTTAACAAGGTCGGTAAGGAATTCTTGTAAGTTTTCTTTGTTCCAGGAATAGGAACGTTGATAAATTGGAACGTTAAAAATTCGAGTCCCGTCAAAAATTGTTTTTACTGTTGATTTCCCTGTTTGCATTATCTCTATTTGTGTTTCTCTTTGTTACAATACCGGTAACTATTCTATTCTTATAAAATGTTCTAACTCATTTATTTTCAAAAGCGTTATGGATTGATCAATATTTAATTCCAAACATACAAAACCACTTTTGCTTTATTTTACGGTTTTCCGTAACAGCATCTTTTTTTAGTTGGCAAATTAATCTTTTTGATAGATAAGAGAATAAATACCTGTTTTTTATTATAATTTTGGAAATTTGTAATCACTCCCATAAACTACTCTAGAATGTTGATTCTAAATCTTTTTTTATATTTAATTTATAGTTTTTTTTATTTCTATTTCTTATTTTAAAAGAATAAACTTTAAAATAAAAAAACACAAGTCAAACAACTGAAAAACAAAGCATTAAAACATAAAAAAACAAAAAAAAATATCTAAAAACTCTTATTTAATTTAAATACAAAACAAATACAATTCATTGAATATCAATACATTATCTTTTATTTATTTTATCGCTATTTTTTTATATATCTTTGCTTAATAAAATCGATACTATGGAACATATTAATCATTCAGATTTAGAGGGTGTAGCAATTGAAGTTGCGGCACAAACAGAAGAAATTATTGTTGACGCACACCAAATGCCAAACTCAGTTTTACAAAGGTTAATGGAGGAAGTAAAGAATGACACTGCAAACAACATGTTTGCTTACGATCGTGCCCATAACCGCCACAACCGTGGAAGATAAAAATATCATTGAAGGTCTTGATACTGTTCTTGTAAAAGTAGCTAGTAGATGCAATATTAATTGCAGTTATTGCTATGTTTATAATATGGGTGATGATAATTGGAAAAATTTATCAAAATTCATGTGTGACGAAACAATTGATGCCCTATGTGAATCACTTAAAGAGTTAGTAGAAAACCAAAAAAAGTGTTTCAGTGTTGTTTTGCATGGTGGAGAACCTTTTTTACTTGGAACCAAAAAACTATCGCATTTACTAGAAAATTTGCGAAAAGTTCTTCCTGTACATTATCCAATCAGTATACAGACGAATGGAATTTTAATTTCTAATGCAATTTTAGATATTTGTTCTCAATATAGTGCAAGTGTTGCTGTAAGCATTGACGGTCCGGAACATGTTCATAATAAATACAGAGTCGATCATAAAGAATCCGGAACATTTAATGAAGTTTTAAAGGGTTTTGATATATTAGTAAACCATCCTAATTCTCAATTTTTGAATGCCGGATTATTAGCAGTTATAGATCCTCTTTCGAGTGCGTCAGAGGTTTATAATTTTTTCAAAACGCTATCAGCTCCAAGTGTTGATTTTCTCTATAAAGATGGTAATCATTCTAAGTTACCTCTTAACAAATTATCCCAAGATTCAACTGAATATGGTGAATGGATGGTTGAATTGCTTCAAACTTATTTAGCTGATTCAAATCCTATTCAGATAAGAGTTTTGGATGATATGCTAAAAGTATTGCTTGGAGGAGTCGTTACAAAAGAAGGTTTGGGTATTACTGATTTTGCCATTGTTATTATTGATACAGATGGTACAATCATGAAAAACGATACCTTAAAAAGTACTTTTAATGGTGCCGACAAATTTCTAGATAGTTTTAATATTAAACAGATAAAATTAGGTGACTTTTTAAAATCGGATGAGTTTGATGCTTATCGCAAAATGCAAAGGCCAACTAATTCTAAATGCTTAAGTTGCCCTGAACTTCACATTTGTGGTGGTGGAATGATTCTAAATCGATGGAGTAATGAAAATGGTTTTGATAACCCTTCTGTTTATTGTTCTGATCAACTTTTTTTAATTAAAAATTTGCGTGAAACTGTCGCGCAATTTACCAAAGCATATGCATAATCAAGAAAATTTAAATCTTTCTTCAGCAGTAGCTCAAGAAATACCTTTTCCACATTTTTCTGCAACATCGGTTCTTAATAATCAATTAGAAGTAAAAATATATGAGTGGTTTCAATTAACAGCAGATTGGAATTTAGTTGAAACAGATTTTTATGAACAGTATGAATTTAGTTTATTGAATGTAAAGCTGCCAGAAGATTTAAAATGCATAATTGAACGAGATTTTTTAAATAATATTGAAAATCAATTTACTAAATCATTTAACGTAAAAGGATTTGAACTTGTTGATGTGGTAGCACATAAATTAGTAAACTCTCAACATATTGGTGTACATAATGATTTTATTAATGATGAAGAAACTCACAGACTAGTACTTCATATTAATCCGGAATGGAAAGAAGAACACGGAGGTTATTTACTTTTATTCAATTCCTCTGATTCAAAAGATATGGCGAAAGTAGTTAGCCCAATTAATAATTCTGCTTTTGGATTTGAAATCTCAAGAAAATCACATCATGCTGTTTCTAAAATTTATGATTTTAAAAGGTTCACAATCGTTTATACTTTTAAACATCTATAAAATTGGATATACAAACAATTATACAAGATTATCTTAAGCAGCCTTTACCGGTGTGGGAAAATGAGATTACGCAACTACTTGTTGAACATAAATGGGAAGAATTAGCTTTACAATCTAACATAACTCCAAATACATACACTATTGCGGAATGCGTTATAAAGGATAAAAGTGTTACTGAGACCAATCTACCCTTGTCTGACAGTAATTATGATATAAAAATTGCAGTACCATCTGATGATTTAAAAGGATTTTATAAAAAACATGGTATAAAACCAATCGAAATTAGCATCGATAAGCCTGAGAATGAATTTAATAAAATTATCACAGCGCTACAGGTATTTCAAAAAATTGAGCCAATACAATGTTTTATTTTGAAGATTGTAAAATCTGCACAATTAATCAAAGCAGAATACTCTGATACAGATATTAGCTATAGTCATCCCGAAATTCCCTTTTCAATTTTCTTTTCCGTATGCGAAGAAATTTCAATTATATCAGATCTACGTGTTGCCGAATCAATATTACATGAGGCAATGCATCTTAAACTAACTCTTATTGAAAACATAGTCCCATTAATTATACCAAACGCAAGAGGTGTTTATTTTTCTCCTTGGCGAGATGAACCAAGACCTGCTCGAGGAGTACTACATGGATTATTTGTTTTTAAAGCTTTATTAGATTTTTTTGAAGATTTAATTAAAACTAACATATCAGAAAAAAAATACATTCAATTACGAATTAACCAAATAAAAAAAGATTTATTCCAATTAAAGGATTTTGTTAAATGTGGCGATCTAACTATAGATGGGGCCATCCTAATAACAAATCTATTGCCATCGAACTAAATTCTGCCTGTGGTTTAATAGCATCCCTCAAAGGTTGAATCATATCCTGAACGGCAGGAGTTGTAATGTTAACACCCTCGGCAACTAGTAAATCGATTGAAGATTTCAATGCGTTTAAAATAACATATTTAGTACGCCTAGCTTCATCAATCTCAGGATTCCGTAAATCTAATAGCTTGATATTTTTAAGGCCACGTTTAGTGACTCCTGATATTTCTTCATTTACAAACCTTATATGAAGTCGTGGATCTTCCGTTCCGGGGTCGATTAGTACAGAGCTTTCTACTTTATTTTCAAGATGACTCCTGTTACGAGTGATATTTCCTGATAAAGGAAAAAAATTACGCTTATAACTTGTATTTGTTTTTCCTTTTGCAAGAAAAAGATTTGTCCATTCATAAGCAAGCCAGTAATAACCTGGGTACGAGAAAGCACCTCTTGGCCATTTGTCTACTCTGCCCTTTGGACGAAAATGTTCGACATGAAAAAAATCATTAACGAACTTTGCTTCACAAAAACAACATTTATTATGTTGAATATCTTTAAGTTCTTTTTTAACATCTTCAGACTTATATGCATCTGTAAAACTAAAAGTTCTACTACCTTTTCTATAATCCCTTGTATGAATTAAGTAATCAGCTTTCATAGCGTTATGTAGTGCAGTTCCTGCCACAACAAGTGATGCAGGCGCTGCTCCTTTAATTATCTGAATCATTTATCATACCTTTTTCTTTTAATAATTTAGCAGCATTTCTAATTTGATCTATAATTTTTTGGTCCTCTTCATTTTCAATCACTGGAATACTAGAAAGTTCATTATTTAACTCTGACAATCTAGATTTGTCAGACTGTGATTGAACATCTTTATCTAAAATGTCGCGCCTATCATTTAAATCCTTTTCAATTTCGAAACTTCTCTCGCTTTGTAATCCAAATAATTCGCTTGTTGCAATTTGTCCAATCCTCCATCCCTTAACCACGTATGGATCGTTTTCAATTACAATTTCTGCACCTCTCCTACTTACAACACATAAATTTTCTAGTTCAGCTGATTGTGCCATAAATGGACTATGTGCTGTACAAATAAATTGTGTCTTTGGAAAATGGCTGATTAAAAAGCTTTTCAAACTTCTCTGCCAAACAGGATGCAAATGCAAATCAATTTCATCTATTATAACGACAGCGGGTTCATGTAAAGGATTTAAACTATCGGGATTGAGCCATAACATTCTAATAGCTAAATCAACTGCCCAAGAAAGCATTGTCTGATAGCCTAAGCTTATATTAAATAACGATATAAGTCCATGATCAGTTTGAATTTCAACGATTTTTTCATTCTTTAATCCATCTTTATTAATAGGTGGATTTATAATTATTGATTTTGCATTTTTGACATCAGGCAAAAGATCTGCAAGCAATTTTTTTAACGTGTCAAGTAATTTTTTAGATGAAAATTTCTTGTCTTTTGGATTTTTTACTTTTTTATTTTCTAGCTCTTCTTTAATTGCAGCGTAATCTAAATATGCCAAAACCTGCTCAGGATCATATAGTTCTCCAAAATCAGATAGCAAATTAAATGTTGGATCTGTCAATTCTCGTTTCTCAAAATTTTTATGCACTAAATGTCGACTAGCTCCATATGCAAAAAGATTGGGTGTATTAAATTCTAATATTTCTGATGAACCTGGCTCTACAACCTCCAATTTGCCACTAATTCGTTCAAAATCCATTGAAATAGAAAGTACTTCTGCGGGTATTTGATTTAATTGATATCCATTTGAAAATGATGCAAAAAGCTGGGTTTTAATATTCTCACCTTTGCGTAATATCTTATTGTAAACCTCCACATCATAACTTAAATCATCCATTGCCGGCTTAATTTTAACTGATAGCTCTGAAGGATTCAATATTTCCTCTTTCGAAATACCAGTAATCTTTGATATTTTTTCAATCTCATACTTATGGTCGTGCAATAATTTTGCAATTCTTAGTTGTTCAGTGTATTCGTGCTTAGGTGGCGCCGGAACAGGAACCATCCACGCTAAACATTTTAACAATGTAGTTTTACCTACCCCATTATCCCCCAAAATAAGAGTCCATTGCGCTATACTACCGTCATTATTTAATAAACTTAAAATTTGTTCATTTTCTCCAAATGACTTCACATTCTTAATTTTTAATGATGTAAAATACATTGGCAATGATCTTTTGTCCTTTGTTTCTTGCTGTGGCATTTTTTAATTTTTATTGAAAATAAAAAAAATAAATATTTTAATTACTATCTGATTAATACTACATATTTACTGCCTACCAATAATTGGATTAATTCTGTCACGCAAATTTAACTCAAATATAGGTCTACACAAGGTTTGGGATTAAATTAAGCCATTATTCGGATTATCTTGTTTTTTAAAATACTCAATTATACTCGTAATTATTATAGCTATTAAATTTATTACTGTACCAATTTGTAGGATTTACGGAAAAAACATATATATCTTGACTAATTATTTTTTTTACCTGCATACTTCTTAGCAAACTCTTCATAAGTTTCTGACGTTTCATCTTTCCAATTAGTAGGTTCTATCAAACTATGTATGTTTATACGTAAAAGTTTCGCTATTTGATAAAACTCCTCAAGGTTTGGTTGTCTTTTATTGTTACGCCATAAAGATATAGTAGATTCTGATTTTCCTAAATATATAGCAATTACTCGGTTCTTAATTTTCTGATCGTCAAAGACTTTTTTTAATCTATTTAATTTCATTCTTAAAAATTTTAATAAAAAGTTTTGCGTTTAACGTAAAACTTTTATACATTTGTATTTATAATTTTGCGACATTAAATTTTAATTAAGTCTAATAAGACTTCATTGATGATGTCTCTCATGAAAGAAAACCGCTAAAAATTCCACATGAGAAGACATGAGTTCGCCATTATCTATTAGATTTTACTATTTTTGTATAATATCTAATAGGGCGAGCTTCATGTAAATCTTTGTGGACTACAATTTCGATTGTAGGGTTCTTAGCGGTACCTCTTTCAAAGTTTTGAAGTTCGCCTTATTGTTTCTCTTCATTACTTTTCTGAAAGACATCGTTCAACTATCATAAAATAAATAATTGATGAGAACGAATTACTTAAAACCCTTTATTGTCAGACCCCCTTAATCAAGGTCAACTTTTTTGTTTCCCCATTAAAACACACAGTGGAGATCTACATCATTTAGTTTGCTCTCGTAAGAGAGACGATTTTGTAAGCCATCTTAATAATAACTATACTACAGAAAACTATAAATTGCAGTAATTAGACCCCGTAACTACTCTCGTTTATGCTTAGAATGACCAGATAAAATCTTTAAACTCGCACTTTAAAAGTATATCCTTTATTTCTATTTCACAACTGAAAGTTTAAAATGTTTTCTAAAAATTTTACAAGGAAACCGTTTCATCACATTTGCTAGCTATCAAATAAAATCTGATGGGTTCTTTTAAATTTGATGTAAAATATACACTCTTACTAGGCTGCAACTAAGGAAACGGCAGTGTGCCTTCCCAAACATTGACTAAACTAAAATGCGTATGGAATAAACTACTTGAAGCCAAAATTGAAAGTTCAACATTTTACTTCAAGATAAAATAAAAGGCCCTCTAACTCTTCTTGGCTGTTGAATAGAGGGCCACAGCTAATAAAACCAAAGTTTCATTTAACCAAACCAAAAATATGAATAATTTTTCATTATTAACTGGTGGGAGAGGTTGTTATTGCCTAATATTTCTAGGCTTTCTTCTATCTTTTTCACCTCTGCTTGCCAAAAGTTACTATCGGCAAAACAATTTATTTTTCCAACAGCATAAGATTCAAGGAACTATCACTGACGGCTCTAATCCCCTACCTGGTGTAACCATTGCTATCAAAAACAAAAGAAACAGCGAGGTTATTTCCGACTATAGCGGTCAGTTCTCTCTCACCTGCTCTTCTAATGACACACTTGTAGTATCTTATATAGGCTTTAAAACTGCGCTTGTTCCCATTCAGGGACGCTCAGTTCTAAACATTGTACTATCTGATGACACCACGACTCTGCAAGAGGTTAAGGTTAACGCAGGATATTATTCCATAAAAGAAAGCGAACGGACAGGAAGTATTGCTAGAATCACCTCCAAGGATATCGAAACACAGCCTGTAACTAATGTACTTGCTACCATGCAGGGGCGTATGGCGGGAGTTAATGTCACCCAAACCACAGGAACACCCGGCGGAGGATTTGAAATCCAGATAAGGGGGCAGAACAGCATCCGTCCGGAAGCGAATGCTCCCCTTTATATTATAGACGGTGTTCCCTATGCATCGGACGCCATCGGTTACTCGCAGACCTCAACAATTTTCCCAACTACAACAAGTCCTTTAAACAGTATCAATCCCGATGCTATAGAAAGTATCGAAATCTTAAAAGATGCCGATGCAACTGCCATTTATGGCTCGCGTGGTGCTAACGGAGTAGTGCTTATTACCACTAAAAAAGGGAAAGAGGGAAAAACAAAATTCACTATCAATGCTTCCACTGGAGCCGGAACGGTAACCAAATTCATGAACCTGATGAACACCGAGCAGTATCTTGCCATGCGACGGCAGGCCTTTGCCAATGATAAAATAACTAGCTATCCGGCAAACGCCTACGATGTCAACGGCACATGGGACCAAAACCGCTATACTGACTGGCAGAAGGAACTCATTGGCGGCACCTCCGTCATGAATGATCTCCGTGGAAGTATTAGCGGGGGATCTGAATATACTCAGTTTCTTTTTAGCGGGAACTACCATAGCGAGACAACAGTATTTCCAGGTACTTTTAATTACAAAAAAGGCGCTTCAAATTTCAATCTTAATCATAAGTCCACGGACGGTAAATTTCGTATGGTGTTCTCCGCTGGCTATACAATTCAAAACAATGACCAGCCCGCAGGTGACTTCACTACAGAAGCCCGTAACCTTGCCCCTAATGCTCCTGCCTTGTATAATGCAGACGGAAATCTAAACTGGGAAAATGGAACATGGGATAATCCCCTTCGAAACCTTTACGCTAAATATTTATCCAAAACAAAAGATCTGCTTGCAAATACAGTCCTATCTTACGAAATACTGCCAGATTTGGTATTAAAAAGCAGTTTTGGTTACACCGATCTACAACATACAGAGACAAGGATTACTCCTTCTACCATTTATAACCCTTCGTACGGATATACCAGTGCCAACTCAATTTTATACCGAAACAACACTACACGAAATTCATGGATTATTGAACCCCAAGTCAACTGGGAAAAGGAATTTGGCGGCGGAAGATTTGGAATTCTTTTAGGAGGAACTTTTCAAAACCAGAATACAGGACGTTTGATCCAGTCCGGAACCGGATTCAGCTCCAACAGTCTTATCTATGACCTCGCTTCGGCAACTACCCGATCCGTACAGGTAAACGATGAAAACCTGTATAAGTATCAGGCATTTTTTGGCAGAATTAATTACAACTGGCAAGACCGCTATATTGTAAACCTGACCGCAAGACGGGATGGATCTAGCCGCTTTGGTCCCGGCAACCAGTTTGCTGAATTTGGTGCAGTTGGAGCTGCGTGGCTGTTCTCTAATGAAAGCATCCTAAAAAGCAGTTCGTGGCTTAGTTTTGGAAAACTTCGCACCAGTTATGGAACAACTGGTAATGACCAGATTGGGGATTATCAATTTTTAGATACCTACACTTCGTCGGGTGTTAACTATCAGAGTATCGCAGGGCTTCAGCCTTCGCGTTTATTTAATCCTGATTTTGGATGGGAGATTAATAAAAAACTGGAAGTGGCTTTGGAACTGGGATTTTTTGCAGACCGAATATTTGTAACCGGAGCCTGGTACCGAAACCGTTCCTCCAATCAGCTTGTAGGTATTCCATTGCCTGGGACTACAGGATTTACACAATTGCAGGCTAATCTGAACGCCACTGTAGAAAACACAGGATTGGAGCTTACACTGCGTACGGTCAATTTTTCCCGAAAAAGTTTTAAATGGTCAAGCAATTTTAACCTTAGTATTTCCCAAAATAAACTTATTAGCTTTCCGAATTTGAAGAGCTCAACCTATAAGGATAAATACCGAATCGGCGAACCGCTCAATATTCAATTGTCATACCAATATTTGGGTGTTGATCCCGTAACAGGAATCTATCAGTTTGCAGATGCTAATGGAGATGGTTTACTGTCATCTCCAGATGATAAACAGACGATTGTAAATCTGAATCCTGATTATTTTGGGGGTTTGCAAAATCAACTGACTTATAAAAACTGGAGAATCGATTTTCTTTTTCAGTTTGTAAAACAACGCAACAGGAGTTTTGGCAGCATCCCGGGCCTTATGTATAATCAACCAGAAAGAATGGTCAATAGCTGGCAACAACAGGGGGATAATGCTGTTTATCAGGTTTATACCACAGGTTACAACTCAGCAGCTATAGCTGCCCAGTCACGCTACAGCACCAGTGATGCAGGTATTGTGGACGCCTCTTACATCAGACTTAAAAATGTATCAGTCAGCTATAACCTTCCTTTGAGATTGCAAGAAGTACAATGTAGTATTACTCTTCAGGGACAGAACCTGCTGACTTTTACTTCCTACGAAGATGGCGATCCTGAATTTAAGAACAGCGGTTATCTGCCTCCCCTTAAAATAATTACAGGTGGTGTACAATTAACTTTTTAATAATCCTGCTATGAAAACAATATATCCAAAGATTACAACCCAAATGCAGATGTTTTCTGCAATAGTATGTTTAAGCATTTCCTTATTGGTTATTTCCTGCGATTCTTTTGTAGAAGTTGAATTACCAAAATCACAACTGACCAAAACTGCTGTATTTAAAGACTACACAACAGCCAACGCTGCAATGTCCGATATATTTTCAAAAATCAGGGACAAAGGTGTATTGACAGGAACGCAGTTTGGTGTGACGAATTATTTAGGCAACTACACCGATGAGCTTACTTTTTATGGATCACCTACCAATTCTACCCTGCCGTTTTATAACAACACAGTATTACCTTCCAACAGTACTGTAACACTATTCTGGAACAATTCATACAATCAGATTTATGCCGCAAATGCCGTACTCGAAGGTCTTCAAGAATCATCGCTAAGTACGCAGGAAAAAGCACAACTGGAAGGCGAAGCCTTATTTGTAAGAGGGTTGTTACATTTTTATCTGCTTCAGCTCTTTGGTGATGTTCCCTATATTACCAGTACGGATTACAAGGCAAACAGCATTACTTCCCGCATGCCTGAGCAAGAGGTTTATAAAAATATAATTAATGATTTAAGTACCTCTGCCGGTTTACTCTCAGCCACTTATTCCAGTACAGAAAGGGTACGTCCTAATGCTTTTGCCGCTAAGGCAATGATCGCAAGGATATATTTATACAGAGAGGACTGGGAGAACGCTTCAAAAATAGCGACAGAGATTATAAACAATAACTCCTTGTATGTTTTTGAGGACAATCCTGACAAAGTATTTTTGAAAGGCTCAACAGAAACAATCTGGCAGTTTATGCCTTCCGTTGCTGGTAAAAACACCGATGAAGGAGTTCTTTTTACTTTTGTTTCCGGACCACCTTCTCTAATTGCTCTTAGTCCCTCACTGATTAATTCCTTTGCCTTTAATGACCTGAGAAAAACACGCTGGACTAATGCCATAACTAATGCCTCCGGTACATGGTATCATGCTTCTAAATACAAGGAGTCAAAAGTTTCTGCGGCTTCAAAGGAGTACTCCATTGTACTGCGTCTTACAGAACAATATTTGATACGATCTGAAGCCAGGACACAGCTAAAAAACTATAGCGGTGCTAAAGAAGACCTGAATAAAATTCGAAAACGAGCCGGATTAAACGATATAACAGCCAATACAAAAGAAGAAATTCTAGATGCCATTATAGACGAAAGAAGAAAAGAACTTTTTACCGAATATGGACATCGTTTTTTTGATCTCAAACGAACTAATAAACTCGATGCTATATTATCGCCCATAAAACCTGGATGGAATACTACTGACCGTCTTTTGCCTATTCCCGAGAGTGAATTTATTGTCAATCCTAATTTAGGTTCTCAGAATCCGGGCTAACCAATTTCATTTCTCAAAAAAGTCATACCAAATGAAAACGCACTTTTGTACAAACATAAGATTACCACGCCGAAAGGCATCCTTTTTTTTAGTTTTAATTTTGCAATTAGTAGCCTGTCCCCTTTGGGGGCAGGAATTGCAGAAAAAAGCACTTACTGTTGCAGATTATGCAAAATGGGGAAATTTAAGGCTTGGTAAAGTAAATGTAAACGGGCAATGGATAAGTTATACCATGTCTTATGAAAATGGCCTTGATACGCTATTTGTAAAAAATACAAAATCATTACAAACATTTTCTTTTCCGTCAGCAAACAGGGAAGATTTTATAACTCCGGAATGGTTTGTCTGTCAGTCACCAACTGCATTGCATTTGAGGAACTTGAAAACAGGAATGCAGGAAATAATACCTCATGCCGGTCAATATCTTTACTCCGCTATAGCCAAGCGACTTCTGATCTTGATAGAAGAGAAAGGAAAGGAAAACACATTGATTCTTCGCCAACTTGATGGGAGAATCGAAAAAGAGATTGTTGGCGTTAATGAATTTATAGCAGACCCAACAAAGCAAATGATTCTTTACACAACTACAAAAAACAAACTCCACGAAATTAGTTTTATGGAGCTGGCAGGAGAAAAAAGAAATAAAAAATTATTGAGCGGGTCTGCTTCTTTTACCAATCTTGTTTGGCACTCCAAGGGAAAAGCACTGGCTTTCATTGAAAAAGCTGAAGACAAAAATGATTTTATCAATACTCTTTTTTACTATAACATGAATAATAGTAGGTTATACAGTCCAAATCCTTTAGAGTTTAGAAATTCATTCTTAGGAGATTCGCTTTTTGTTTCAACGACAAGTTATAAGTTAAAAATTTCTGATGATTTACAAAAAGTTTTTTTTGCCGTACAGCAAAAAGCAAAATCAAAAAAGCAATTACCTTCTGATGTACAGTTATGGAATGGAAATGCCAAGTGGATTTATCCCATGGAAGAAAAACAGAACAAAAAAACTAACCTTGCGCTATGGTGCCCTAGTGCTGATAACTATCAGTTTATTTCCAATGACACGCTGCCGAAATTTATGCTGACTGGCGATCAGAATTATGCACTAATATCCAATCCAAAACAATATGAACCACAATATGATTATGAAGGCAAGAGGGATTTTTATCTCGTTGATTTGTCTACCGGTAAAAGCAGTTTGCTCTTAAAAAATCATTCAGGTCACTTTTCCCATACTATTCCTTCTCCAGAAGGAAAATATATTGCCTATTTTAAAGAGGAAAATTGGTGGATTTATAATATTGCCAATAAAACGCATACCAATATTACCAAAAATATTGGTTCATCTTTTGCTAGTGACGAAAATCAGCACCAGCATAAAAATAATTATCCGGATCTGGGCTGGACATTATTAGATAAGGAAATACTATTATGTGATGCCTATGACATCTGGGCGATACGACCCGATGGCTCTTCTGCCCGCAGGTTAACACATGGAAAGGAAACCAAAACTCAATTTCGTCTGGCAGGATATTCCATCAAACCTGTAAGCAAAATAAATTATAGCGGAAGAATCCATGATCCAATCGACCTAAATAAAGGATTATTGCTAGAGAGCACTAATATTAAAGGGCATTTTAGTTACTATAAATGGTTACCGAAATCCATGAAAACGCTAATATTTTCTAACAATTCACGTCTGGATCAGCTGACTGAATCAGAGATGGGAAATGTTTTTGTATACAGTGAAGAACGCTATGACCTTGCTCCTAGACTGATACTTTACAATCGGTTGGGCAAAGAGTCAAAAGTACTTTTTCAAAGCAATTCTCATCAACAAAATTTTTATTGGGGAAAATCAGAATTGATTCATTATAAAAATGCGAAAGGAGATTCTTTACAAGGGCTCTTATATTATCCTTCCCATTATGACAGCCAAAAAAAATATCCAATGATCGTTTATATTTACGAAAAACTTTCTCAGGATCTTCTACATAAATATATCAATCCCTCGCAGTTCTCAGGTGATGCCGGTTTTAATATTTCAAACTTCTCCACTCAGGGATATTTTGTACTCGCGGCCGATATATCTTACGAACTTGGAAATCCTGGATTATCCGCAGTGGACTGTGTTGTCTCAGCAACGAAAGAAGTGATTTCTAAAGGAGTTGTATTACCCAATAAAATCGGACTTACGGGCCACTCATTTGGAGGATATGAAACTTTTTTTATCATCACTCAAACCAATATCTTTGCTGCTGCTATAGCTGGAAGTGGCGCAACAGACCTGACCAGTTTTTACCTTACCTTGGGATGGGATACAGGAAGACCCGATATGTGGCGATTTGAGAGCCAACAGTGGCGCATGGGAAAATCTTTTTTTGAAGATAAGGAAGGTTATGATAGAAACTCACCTGTTGTCCATGCTAAGAATATTACCACACCACTTTTATCATGGACCGGTGATCAGGACAAACAGGTAAACTGGAATCAAAGCATCGAATTTTATCTCGCATTGAGACGGCTTGGAAAGAAACATATACTTTTACTATATCCCAATGAAGGACATGTCCTTTCTAGCAGTAAGAATAAAAAAGATCTCTCTATGCGATTTCAAGAGTGGTTTGATTACCATTTAAAAGATACTATACCTACAGGATGGATCAGAGCAGGATTAGAGTAACAACTTGTATTAAAACCAAAGCAGCTCTCCAAGAGCTGCTTTGCACTTTTTTAATATCATTATTAATAAATTTACGGACGATACAATTGTTGAGCACAGGTTGTTTCACTGTCTGGATCCAATGCTTTTGCTTCTGGTCCTGATGGATAAAAAAGACGACATGTATCGTCTCCACTATCACTACATTCCACTTCAACACTACAAGGATCGCCTGGTATGGAAACATAACCAATTACAGGAGCAATATCCGCTTTGGCACTTTGCATAGATGTGGTTCCAAAGGCACCTACGATTCCCAATACAACAACTGCAAAGGGAGTCATTTTTTTTAAAATTAATGGTTTCATAATACTATAATTTAAAGATTAAGGTGATCTACTTTTTTCTACAGGTGTTCGATCTGATTCCTGATACTTGCGCAAGTATATTTTAAGTGCATCAAAGACTTTTTTTTGATACATTTTTTAATTCATTTTTTAGTTTATCGTTTAACTGATACATTACTAATTTGGTATCGATAAGGGCATATACATAGGTTGGTGTAACTATAAAATTTCGAATCTTTCTTTTACCAATATCATAAATGTGAAAACTGAATAGATATACTTTTCTATTAATATCATATACATCTATAACCGAAGACTGTTCCCACATTTTTTTCTTCTCAAATCGACCGGGAACATTTGAATGTACAAAAAGAAGATGTCCACAAATACCACTGTCTGCATTGACACCTAAAGCTGGTTTTGCCATTGTCTGTTCTGTTTTGTTTTTGAGATATGCGACTTTTATTTGCGCCTTTGATACCGTATCGATCGTGTTTCCACGATAATCTAATATTCCATCTTTATCTGCTACTATGTATTCGTTCCTGTAGGTATAGATATAAACGATTCGCTTCATTTCTGCACTATAATGAAGCATTCCATCAGTATCAAAAACTCCATCTATTTGTTTTTGCAACAAGCTCGGGGCTAATTTTATCTTAGATTCCTTTCCTGATTCAAAAAATCCTAAAATATTAGTACTGCTAGTCTTACTGATACCTCTAAAAACAAACGAATTACTGTCAATTGGCATAGCTATATTAAAGTATGGAAGTTTTGTATTTTGTAGTTTCGCTACCCAAGAAGTAGTTTTTCCTTTAAAAATTGCTGGGCTCCTACCGTCTAAGATGTAGAAATATGGTGGTTGAACACGTATTTTGAGTGACTTAAAGGAAAAACTGTCGCGATCTATTTTTACTCTTATTTTTTGTTGCTGTAAAAGGGAATCAATAGACAGTAGATAAAAAGGAACTGTTGAATTTCCAAGATATACATTGCCTTCGCCTGAACCCGCAAAGTAATACGAATTATATTTTAGATCGATAGTTTGTTTCAAAGTAACAGGCTGGTGTGGATAACGTCTGATAAAAGGATTTTGACGGTGCATAATTTGCTCAGATGAAAGAAATAAAATAATAACAATTACCGTACTTACTAATAGTCCTAAAAATAATTGGAAAGGATAAAACAATTTCCATTTATTATTTCTTTCCTGAATTAGACTATGATTTAACCATAGTGCAATTCCGCCTATCATTACAAAGAAAATATTGAATAAGAGATGCTGCTGCCAACTCATCTTCTCCAAAATCCCGCCACAGGAACAAGGAAGAAATGAACTGTAATTTAACATAATAAAAATATATGCAGTAAACATTACCATTAAACAAAATCCTGCATAAAGAGCTTTAATTCTAGTTTTTGGAAATAGAAGAAAAAATACAAGACTAAATTCTACTATTAATACAGTCCATGAAACCCATTGTGCGAAGGCACTTAATAAAGGAGATTGTGCTAATTGGACTTGAAATTTTTCAAAGTCAAGGCTTTTGTTCATGGCTGCGTAGACAAACAAAAGGATATAGAGTAGACAAATTATCTCTAATATAATTTTTTTAAATCCCGTTTTCACATTCAGTATCATAATTACTCGATTTGAATTCAATAATGTAAAATTCTGAATTCCAAACCCATAACACTTACACTATCGGGATCAAAAATTAATTATGAAGGATTAAAGTGATCCAATGGCAAAAAACCATCGGCTCTGCCTCTGCCGAGTTCTTTTGGAGGAAATCCAAACTGCTTCTTGAATGATTTAGAAAAATTAGGATAGCTGTTAAAACCGTTCATAAAGGAAATATTCTTCAGCGGAATATCGGTATGCTCTATCATAAGATAAGCTCTTTTTAGGCGCTGCTCTGTATAAAACTTGTAGACACTTGTATGGAAAAAATGCCTGAATGCATCTTTGAGTTTAAAATCATTTGTACCGAACTGTCTTGCCAGTTCCTTAATAGATGGTAATGGCTCCGTCAAATTCGCCAGTACATAATCATAAACCCGCTGTATAAGGCGCGCATCGGTTTGTTTGAAATTAGAATGCCGGTTTAAATTAATTTCAAATGATTCCGAAGCAGCTTCATTAACCTTGAGAAAGGGAGCCACAAAACTAAGTACGGTAAACTTACCATCCGATAATCTCGATACGGAACACTCGGCAGTTACAATCAGCTTTTTGAGTGTTATAAAATTCAGTGTAATGATTTCACCCGATAAAAGCATTTCTTCCAGTTCTTTTCTCTGAATGTCAGACATACTGCTGAAGTCATCGCTTAAGAAATCCTGTATTGGTCGTCTGAGCATTTCTGCTGCATTATAACCCAAAATTTCCAAGGCACCCTGATTTACATTTTTTATGGAATGGTTTTCATCTAAAATAAAAGTTGCAGGTGTTACCATCCTGTGTGTAATATAGGGATTCACAAAACCGGAATGAAAGGCAGACTCTTTAAGTTCTTCGGCGACCATGTTTACCAGAACCACCAGAGTTTCAATTTCGTCGTCATAACTGCTAAGGGGGATATGACCATTGAAGTTACCCCGTGCTATCTCAAATAACATCTTGTGCATGGATATTAGCCGCTGGCGATTGTGGGGTCTCTTCATCGGTCCTGATTTTATTTATATTTCTGCCTGGTTAGATCTGTTTCTATAGAAATCCTTTAAGATAATCCAATGCTTCCTGCTCAATGGTAAATATTCGGGTAGGTACAGATGGTTTGTTTATTTCCAGATAAAAAGTGCTCATTGTCATTGAAACGTTTTCACTGCCAACCAATGCGACAGCTTTTGCAAGCAGAGATCCGGATTTAGCCAGGTAGTCTCTGGCTGCTTTGTCAATTGATGCTATTCCCCTGATATCACAGAAGACAGGAAGAAGTCTCTCATTTTGAAATGCAATCCTGTCAGCTACAACACGCATAGCCACTTCTAAATCAATTGCAGTATTAGGTTTATATTCGAAAAAAAGAATTCCCTTCTCAATCCAAAACCTCGCATTTCGATTCTCATAAGATTCATGTGCCGCAATCATGTCCTATCAGTTTTTAAATAAAGGGTTGTAATTTAACAAAAATATAAAGATTAAGAAACATTCTAATTGTCAATTGTGGATTATTTCTTGCAAAACACACCAATTTGTTGTTATATCGGGAATTACCCTTGTCAAATTGGGAGTAAAATATCTGTCAATAAAAGTACTTTCAATTTTTATAAGGAATTTTAGATGTCTGTTTTTCAGATATTTAAAAAATAATAATTCTAAAACTTAAAAATCTTATAAAAAATGGCAAAAATAAAGCACAATAATTTTATTGATACCGTTGACACCGTCTTTTCAAATGCAAAAGAAAAAGGCATATTACATCTTTACGCAGAAGGTGAATATCTCAATGGGCGAAGCATAAAAATTAACGGAAAGCAAATGCTCCATTTCGGAACTACAGGATATCTTGGATTGGAACAGGACACAAGGCTAAAAGAGGCAGCAATAAGCGCCATAAATAATTATGGCACGCAGTTCCCGCTTTCCAAAACTTATCTTTCCCATCCCTTATATGCTGAACTGGAAAGCAAGATTGAACAGATGTACAATACACCGCCAATTATAACTAAGAACAGTACCCTTGGACATATGGCAATCATCCCAACCCTGATAAGAGATGAAGATGCAGTAATTATTGATCATCAGGCGCATTGGAGTGTCCAGAATGCTTGTCAGGTTTTGAAGCTTAGAGGAATACCAGTGGAGATGATACGCCATAATAACCTAGAAATGCTTGAAGATAAAATTCGAACTCTAACTGGCAAATCGGGTAAAATCTGGTACATGGCAGATGGTGTTTATTCTATGTACGGCGATTATGCGCCAGTACAGGATTTGTTGAACCTTGCCAGAAAGTATACACAACTTCACCTCTACTTTGATGATGTTCATGGTATGAGCTGGAAAGGAAAAAATGGGACAGGTTTTATCTTTGACGCAATTGGAACGCTGGAAGAAAACATTGTGGTTGTCAGCACGCTGAGCAAAACATTTGGCGCCAGCGGCGCAACCTTTTTCTGCAGCGATCGCAAATTACGTGAAAAGATTAAAACTTTTGGCGGTCCTCTTACCTTCTCTGCCCAGCTTGAACCGGCATCAGTAGCCGCTGCAATCGCATCATGCGATATCCATCTCTCTGCAGAAATCTATGAGTTCCAAACCGAGCTTGCAAAAAAAACAGCACATTTCAGTACGCTGCTTTCAAACAGCAGCCTGCCCCTAGTATCTGATAACGACTCCCCCGTTTTTTTTCTTGGAATGGGGACACCCGCCACTGCTTATAATTTTACCAAGCGCCTCTTCTCAGAGGGCTTTTATCTCAATCTTGGCATCTACCCGGCAGTACCCATAAAAAATACTGGAATCCGTATCACTATATCTGCGCATAATAAAATTGAAGATATAACAGATCTTGTACTTGCAATGAATTATCACTTTCACAAGGCAGTGGAAGAAACCGAAAGCAGCTACGAAAAGATAAGACAAGCTTTTAGAATGGATATCAAAACGAAACTCCCTGCTATAAAACAACAAGCTGAAATACTTCAGATCGAAGAGACAACAACAATTGCGAACATTGACAAGCAGGAATGGAACAAGTATCTGGGCGCTTGTAATATTTTGGATTGGGACGGAATGCAGTATCTTGAAAGTTCTTTTGCACAGAACGAAGATCCAGCCAATAAATGGAATTTCTTCTATTATACAATCCGCGACCAGAACAAGCAAGTTGTCTTAATGACTTATTGTACATTTGGGATCTGGAAAGATGATATGCTCGCGACTGAATCTGTATCAAGACACCTTGAAGAAATTCGAAAAACAAGCCCTATGCATATGACTTCCAAAGTACTGAGCACAGGCTCATTATTTACAGAGGGAACACACTGCTATATTGACAAGGATCATCCTCTGGCAGAGCAGTCAATGAGAATGCTCTTAAATAAGCTTGAGGAATCATATAATACACTATCGGCAGATATGCTCGTACTGCGTGATTTCGAGACTGGATTCCACTGGGATGAAATGATTAGAAATCAAGGTTATTTCAGGATCGACATGCCCGAATCCTGTGTTATTGAAAATAAAAAATGGTCTGCCGCAGAAAGTTATGGTTCCCTCCTTTCCACTCGTTCTCGTCAGCATTTCAACAGGGAAATACTTAAGTATGAAAAATTCTATGATGTAGAGATAAAAGGCTGTCTCAACCAAGAAGAACTAAACAGGTCCTACGAGCTATACTGCAATGTAAAGTACCGTAACCTGGCCATAAATACCTTTACATACAATAGACAAGTATTTGAAAACATGAACAGCTTTGCAAACTGGGAGTTCATAATTCTGACCCTGAAAAATGACCCTGAAAAGAATTTAGTTGGGATAATGTTCTGCTATAAAAATTCAGGAAATGTATATGTCCCTGAACTTATTGGCATGGACTATATTGCCGGCGAAGGCTTGAACTTGTATAGACAGCTTTTATACCAAACTATCAAAAGAGCACGAAAGCTTGAAATTGGACGAATCGATTTTGGAATATCGGCAAGTTTTGAGAAGAAAAAACTTGGTGCTTCTATAATACCGAAGGTTGCTTACGTACAGGCCAGAGATAACTATGCTATGGAGCTTATGCAGACACTGCAGAATGAAACCGGCATCCCGCGCTGATACAGCCACATTTTAATTCCGGCAAAAAAATGACGTCATAACTTATCCGGGCAGCAATGCCCCGGCTTTCCCTTGTTCAAATAAATCTAAATTCTGTTGCCATGATAAGAGCTACATGCGAGAACGCGCTTCAGGTTATTCGAAAAGCAGAACAGCAATTCAGCTTAGATCCTGAACTTATAATTGAAAAATCCTACCATATGACTACCGTACTTCGAAACCTGCTTGGTACGGTTAAAAAAAATGTTTTAGAAAAAGGATTCTCCGATGAAAATGAAGAGATTAATTTTTTTAAAAGTATTAAACCCCAAATACTTGGTAAATTAATATTCTATAATAAAGTTTTCCGAATTGAAGCATCCTGCCCAGTTGTAAGCGGTAAAATGCATCATAAATATTTTTCCAACGAGCTCAACCTTCTCAAGCAGGAATATAAGGAGCACTTTTATAACACTGATTTTTATAGGTACTACCGCACGGGAAGAACCGAATGGGATCATCATTTTTTTTGTCGGGGAAAAATCGACCTCCATGAAGGCGTTAACAGTTTTGTTTTTGAAATTGACACTCAATTTTCAACTTATTATGATTATAAGGTAGCCCGCATAATTGCCAACGAACTGCTTTACAGTTACCTTGCTTCAAAAATTGAACCCGATACTAAGCAGACCAGCATTTTTTCAGACGGAAATACAGCAAACAGAGACTTTTTCTGGACAGATTCAAAGAATGCCCTGATAGAATTAATTTATGCACTTCATGCATCGGGAAGCATTTCGCATGGAAAAGCCGGCATCCGCAAAATAAGTATGGTTTTCCAGCTGCTTTTCAGGATTCAGTTAGGCGATGTCCATCACGCCTTCCATAGGATGAAAGACAGGACTGACAGTAAAAGCATTTTTCTGGACCAGCTTAAATCATCACTTAAACAGCACATGGAAAAAGAGTTATAGTACCTATCTAAAAACATACAATTCATTTGCCAATGAGGGGCAATTGGCAACGATATTAACTATGGCTCATAACTAGTTGCCTCTGTTAACCTATCCCCGAAAATCAACGATTTATATACTTCCTATAATCGTTAAAATTTTCACAAAACCGCATTTTACATTGGCAGGCATTGGCGATGAAAAACTTTTGCCATTAGCAACTTTGCATCAGTAATGTAAAATAATCGGCCATGAATATAGACAGAATGGAATTCATTTCCTGGATGGAACGGATCATAGAACGTTTCGACCTTTTGAGTGCGCATATCAGCGAACTTGAAAAAAAGCGAGGAAGTGTCGATGGCGAAGAGCTTTTGGACAATCAGGATATATTGCAGATGCTTAAGATAAGCGGGAGGTCACTTCAGCGTTACCGATCAATCGGCAGGCTGCCCTATTATACTATCAGCGGAAAAATATATTATAAGCTGTCGGATGTACACCAGTTCGTCAGAGAAAGCTTAAATGTCCGAACAACAAAAACAAGTGCCAGGGAGTGAAAAATAACGCCAACAGGTTCCATCTTTTAATCAGCACTATCTCAAGATTTAATTTCGCAAATGAATTTAAAATCAAAGATTATGAACGAACAAATTAAAGATGGACTAAATACTCCTGAAGAGTTATCAGATATACTGCTGGTATTGGATAAAGAGAAAAAGAAAATCATGGCGGTAAAAGGCATTGACCAAAATGGTAATCTGGAAACCGTTGACACTACCAACAAAAATCAGAATCAGTTTATGAGGGTAGACAAGCACGGGGATGTGTTTTCAAATTTCTTTTCTAATTTTTTCAGCCAGCTGAAGAACCCAACTAATTTTTCATTCTTCAAAATTCCTGCTCTGCTGGCTGTTGATACTTCAAAAGAGATGCAGAAACATTTAGATCATCCAACACCTCAAGGTGAACAAATAATGAAACAGCACGAAGTAAAAGATTATAAACAAAAAAATGAAATCAATATGGAAACAGCACAGACAAATCCGGAAACAAGTGAATACAAATACAAACCGGAACAGATCGATTGGGAAACATTAAACCATTTGGGTTTAAGCAAAGAAAAACTTGAAAAAATGAGACTGCTTGATCCGCTGCTCAAAGGATACAAAACAAATGAACTTGTACCGGTAAGTCTTAATCTTGGTACTGCAGTTACCAAAATGGATGCCCGCTTATCACTCAAACAAAACGACGAAGGACAGGTCGTAGTGGCTATTCACGGCATCCGCAAAGGACCTAACCTGAATTATCCTTTCTTCGGCCACGAGTTCAGCAAGGAAGATAAAGACAATCTGCTGCAAACAGGCAATATGGGACGTGTAGTGAATCTAACTAATCCGAAAAACAATGAAATCCTGCCCTCCATTATAAGTATAGACAGGCTGACCAATGAAGTGGTGGCTCTGCGCACGGATTTCATTAAAATTCCCGATGAAATTAAAGGAGTAAAGCTCAATGAAGAGCAAAAACAAACCTTGCTGGAAGGAAAACCGCTTACTCTAGAAGGCATGGTTTCCAAGAAAGGAACTGCCTTTGATGCATCTGTGCAATTCAATGCAGATAAACGTTTTGTCGAATTTCTCTTTCATAGAAATGACCCTAACAAACAGGCTCAAGGCAATCAGCAGAATCAGACTCAGGGAGCACCAAAAAACTTTAGAGATAAAGAACTCGATAATGAGCAGTATCAAAAGCTCAAAAATGGCCAGACAGTTTATATCAGCGGCCTCGTGGATAAAAAAGGCAAAGAATATAATGGATATATCACCTATAACAAGGAAACCAATAAAACAGATTTTTCATTCCAAAATCCAGATAAAATCAAAGAACAGATAAAACCTTCTGAAGCGCATAAAACGCAGACCGCTGTCAATTCGGAAGGCAAAACTAATGAAGCTACCAAGAACATTCAGGAGCCTTTAAAATCAGGGCAGGCAAACCCTGATAACAAAAAACAACAGGAACTGCAAGAAGAATCCAATACACCTGCTAAATCAAAAGGCCGTAAAATGTAATTGGCTATGATAACTATTATTGCAGAAAAGCCCAGTGTAGCAAGGGAAATAGCCGTACTGCTCGGAGCCACAGAAAAAAAGGATGGCTACCTGACAGGTAACGGCTATTTTGTTACATGGGCATTCGGACATTTAGTGGAGCTCGCTATGCCGTCAGATTACGGAATTTCCGGATTTCAGAAATCCGCACTGCCTATAATACCACAGCCCTTTTTATTAACTATACGTAAAATAAAAAATAACAAAGGCTACGCTGCCGATGAAGGCGCACAAAAGCAGTTAAAAATAATAAAGCACGTCATTGACCAGAGTGAAAAGATAATTGCCGCAACTGATGCCGGACGAGAAGGTGAATTAATATTCCGCAACATTTACGAATTTCTTAAATGCCGCAAGCCAGTTGAGCGTTTATGGATCAGCTCACTTACTGAAAAGGCTATTAAGGATGGATTTGAAAACCTAAAACCCAGCAGTGATTTCGAAGGGCTATATAAGGCCGCAAGAAGCAGGAGCCGCGCTGACTGGCTATTAGGAATTAATGCTTCGCAGGCATTAAGCATTGCAGCAGGAGATGGAATTTATTCGCTCGGAAGAGTGCAGACTCCTACCCTTGGTTTGATCTGCAGGCGTTATTTCGAGAACAAAAGCTTTTCAATTAAACAATACTGGCAGCTAGAACTAGTGCATTCAAAAGAATTCAGTGATTTTAAAAGCTTATCCCAAAATAAATGGGAAGATAAAAAAGCGGCAGATAAGGTGTTACAATTAATTACACGAGATGGAAGTACTGCTATTGTCACATCTGCAGAAATAAAAAACATAGTTGAACATCCGCCATTACTGTTTGATTTGACCGGCCTTCAAAAAGAAGCTAATACAAAACTGAATCTTTCTGCCGAGGAAACACTTACTATTGCACAAATCCTCTACGAAAAGAAATTCATTACGTATCCACGAACCGGAAGCAAATTTATTCCTGATGATTTGTGGGCAGAAATCCCTCGATTAATCAGAGTTTTGCAGGGGTGCGACTTATTTAAGCAGGCAGTCGCTAAAGTTAAATGGGGGCATTTAAATAAACGTATCGTGAATGATTTGCGTGTTACTGATCATCATGGCCTGCTTACAACCGAAAAGGTACCTTCTGCCCTCACGGCAAAGGAAAATGCAGTTTATAATATGATTGCTTTCCGTATGCTGGAAGCAATTTCACAGCCATGCATAAAGGAGGTGACCCATAGTATATTACAGGCTTTGCACTATGATTTTAACCTGAAAGGAAGCCGAATTATAGAATCAGGCTGGCGCACCATTAAAGGCACTTTTTATGATAATGATCCTCAGCAGGAACTTCCAGAATTGAAAATGGGTGACGAACTCAAAATAAAAAGTGTGTATGTTCTGGAAAAGAAAACCAGCCCTCCTGCTCTTTACACTGAAGCAGGGCTTTTGTCTGCGATGGAAACCGTCGGAAGGGAAATAGAAATCAAGGAAGAATGCAAGCCTGTAAAAAATATCGGTATTGGTACTGCTGCTACAAGATCTGGCATTATAGAGACACTCTTTTCCCGTAATTACATGCAACGGGAAGGAAAATCATTGTTACCTACTTCTAAAGGACTAAAAGTTTATGAACTGGTAAAAGACAAGAAAATTGCTGATGCAGGTATGACTGCGCAGTGGGAAGCTTCGTTAGAGAAAATTGAAAACAGCGAAGCTGATGAAGTGGTTTTTCAAAATGATATCGAAACCTACACAGCATCTATCACTGCTGAGTTATTACAAACTTCTATTGTAGAAACCAAGCTTCCTCAACTCTTATGCCCAAAGTGCAAAACCCAGCATCTTCTTATTGGCGATAAAATTGTCAAATGCAAAGATGAAATATGCAATTGGATACAGTTCCGGAATATCTGCGGTGTGCATTTGAGTTTATCTGAAATTGAAAATCTTGTCAATAAAGGGAAAACGTCATTAATAAAGGGAATGAAAAGCAAATCTGGAAAGAAATTTGATGCTTATATCACTTTAAATGAACAAGCCGGAAGTGATTTTGAATTCGGCACAAGAAAAAATAGAAATTGATACTGCCTAGATGTAAACTATATAAAAACAGGAATGACTATTAATATATAATGGTCATTTTTTTTGCTCCTTTTGTACTAAATGCTGTAATTCCGGATCTTTTTTAATGCGTTCCAATTCTATTTCAATAACTTTAATAATATCTCTTTTTATCTGTTTGTAATTCGCATCAATTTCTTTTTTCATGCTGTCGGCGCCGTTTTCATCAACAAAGGATAAGATTTGGGGTATCTTTTGATACGCATTGGATTCATCTGCAATCTTTTCATTATCTACAACAATTTCAGCATGGAAGATTTTCTGCTCGATACGCTGGTCAAAATTATCCGAAACAGCGCCTACAAAGAACCCTTGCGTTAATGTAGAGATTTTGGATGCAGGTATCAGACTGTCTAGTTGAGTGGATATTGAGGTAGACCTATCGTTTCGATTGATGCTCATGCTTTGTCTTTTCTGTAATACTTTCCCAAAACGCTCCGAAAGGCTCTTCGCTGTTTCTCCTACCACCTGGCCGCTGAAAATGTTGCCCACCGTATTTTGGATAACCTTGCTTTCCTTGTCCCCGTAATCGCGGTTCAATTGTGAAAAATCCTGAAATCCTAAACACACTGCGACCTTATTGCTTCGGGCAGTAGCAATAAGATTATCCAATCCGCGAAAATAAATGGTAGGCAGCTCGTCTATAATTACCGAACTTTTCAACTGTCCTTTCTTATTAATGAGTTTTACAATACGCGAATTGTACAGTCCCAATGCAGCTGAATAGATATTTTGGCGGTCAGGGTTATTACCTACGCATAATACCTTTGGTTCTTTTGGATTATTAATGTCCAATGAAAAATCATCACCGGTCATAACCCAGTAGAGGCTTGGAGAAATCATACGCGACAAGGGAATTTTAGCTGATGCTATCTGGCCCTGCAGCTGATCCTGCGCCCCGCCCTGCCATGCATCCATAAACGGCGATAAATAGTTTTCCAGTTCCGAATAAGATGTAAGGATAGTAAACACATCCGCATATTTCTTATTCAATAATTCAATGGCATGTGGAAACGTGCAGTATCTGCCATTTTCATAGATTTTAAGAAACCATATAATGGCGGCCAAAAGAATAATAGGGCTTTCAACAAAGAAATCTCCCTGTTTCTGTATCCAGCTCCTGTTCAGGTTCAGCATTATGGTATATGCCGCCTCATAGGCATCCGAAATATCGGTCATGAAATTAGGATTAAGTGGATTGCAGCGATGGCTTTTTCTTGGATCGTCAAAGTTGATTACATAGAATTTAGGTTTTACTTTGTACTTGTTATGATGCTTTAATAAATGATTGTAGGCAATTGTGGAAAGGTCGTCAAACTTGAAGTCATAGATATACATTGAAAAGCCTTTTTCAATCTGCTGCTTGATATAATTGTTCACTATTGCATACGATTTACCCGATCCGGGCGTACCAAGGACAATTGTAGCCCTAAATGGATTAACTATATTAATCCAGCCCCTATTCCATTTGTTCTTATAATAAAATCTGGTAGGAAGATTTACCGAAAATTCATTTTGCATGAGTTTGGTTTCCTGCTGAAAACTCTCGTTCTCATTGTTGAATACATCTGACATCAAATTAGTCCTTAAAAGACGGCTGGTCCAAACACCGGCCATCATTAAAGCGATATAACCCAATCCCAAAGCAAGCATATAAAAAAAAGCAGCTGTTTCCTTCGACAGACTTAACAACGGGGTATTTAAAAAGAAAAGGACAAAGCCAATGATGAAAGCACTAACGATCTTTGTCCAGGTAATTTTCTCATTCTTTACTCCCTTTGTTCCCAGGCAGCTTAAGGCCAGCAATACTACTGAAAAAATTTTCGTGTAAATTTTATGCGAAAACAAACCTGCTGTCCTGTGGAAACTGCCTAAAATTTTATTAATGATTTCCAATGTCCATCCTCTTTCAAGAAAGAACCCATAGCAGTACCAGTATAAATGCATCAGTAGTATCAGGATACTTACTGCCCTCATAAATGCCATAATTTTGGCAAGTCCTCTTAAATCATCATCACCCTGCATTTTAAAATATTTTAAATTCGGGCATGAATTTAAACGCCGGAGATCACCGCTGTAATAACAAGGCGGATTTTGGCATTGAATGGCAGTCTTTGGCACTGCAACAATACAATCCTATTTAGTTTTGAAATTGAGTTTTACTGAAAATTGAGTTGGTGGGTATTAGAGGCAGGAAGATCATGCAATGCATTGTACAATACCTTTAAAATCAAATGATTTGTAAAGTTATTCTAAATTATTACAGTCACATTTGGAACATACTATTCTTGGTCAGCATCATTTATCAACTGGTCTATATTTTCTTTTACCAGTTGCTCTAATTGATATGTAGCGACTCCCAAAGGTTTATCAAGACCACGCATCGCATATTCAACCTTTATATTGCTTTTCGATGCACAAAGCAATAACCCTATTGTTCGCTCGTCAGCCGGAGTTTTGAGTGTGTCATCTATTGCACTAATGTAAAAGTTAAGTTTAGAGACGTACTCGGGTATAAATTCACCTGCCTTTAGTTCTATTACAACATAAGCATGTAAAATGGTATGATAAAAAAGTAAATCAATTTTGTAGTCTGTATTATCAACTTCAATTGCATATTGTCTTCCTACAAATGCAAATCCTTTTCCGAGTTCCAATAAAAAGTCCGTGATCTTTTGTGTCAAAAGTTTTTCTATTTCAAGTTCCTTGACTTTAGCGGAAATCATTAAAAAATCAAAATTATAAGGGTCTTTGAAAATACTTTTTGCTAAATCAGATTGGTATTCAGGCAAAGTCTGTTCAAAATTATTCAAGACCTTCCCGCTTCTGGAATACAAATTACTTTGAATCTGTAAAAGCATTACATCTCTACTCCATTCATTTTTAGATGTTTCAGCTATATAAAATGCTCTTTCCGCTACATTTTTTACTTTGGCCAGCAAGCTTATATGATGATACCATGTAATTTGTGCAAGCGGGACTTGCACAAATTGGTTTTCGGATTGTGCAAGCGGGACTTGCACAATTGGAAAATGAGGATACGCCTCAGAAAAAGCTCTCATGTATTTGAGATTTCGAACAGAAAAACCTCTGCTGTCAGGAAAATTACGAGCTAGATCAGCAGCTAAAAGATCAATTATTTTACTTCCCCAGCTATTTTGTTGCTGTTTCTCAATAATAGAATTTCCAATCTCCCAATATAATGTAAGCATTTCAGCATTTACTTTGAAAGCAGTTTGAGTTTGGGCAAATTTTATTTTATTGAAAATAAAGGCTGACCAATTTATGTAGTCACTACTTCTTATAATTTCATCACTCATGTTAAAGGAATAGTTAGGATATTGACAAATATAACAAAAAGAGCCCACTGCTGGAATAAGGTTTTCTAAAACACTAAATCCACTATGGACTATGATTTTAGAAAATGACCAAGGCAGGCTATTTATCTTTATTGGGTCTTCTTTTTTTCTTTATTTTAGTGCCCAATGCCTGTTCGTTAAAATCTTCACCAGGGGCTTCAGGCAATATTCCTCCCAGCGTTTCAAGCAGCCCGCCCTGCTGTCCATCTATATTCAGGAAATCGAATAACTGATGCGGTTTTTCAGCAAATAAATCCTCCATGACCTTGATTTTTGATACTTTGGATTGCAGCTGCCCCGAGGCTTTAATTTCTGATTTTATAGCATTATTCCAGCAGTCGTTAAAGACGTTGGCTGAAAATTCTTTGCCAAGACGTGAACCGTTCCAGACTGTTCTGGAATTATGGTCTACAAAAGTAATCCCATAAATACGCCCACTATCATTTACACGTATTACGGTATTGATTCCCTGTTTTGTTAACTGCATTTTAAAATCCTTTTGATTATCTGTTGACTGGATCGCAGTGGTAATAGCTTTTTTAAGAGTAACTTTTGTACCATTATCGCTTAAAGCCTCTTTGGATCTTGCAAAATGCAGCTCCAAAGCCGGCAAACATGAATTCCTGCCAAATAAAGACGCCTTTATAGGATGCCCCGCCCCTTCTCCATTTTCATTTAAGGGCATATAAAATAACCCCTGTCTGATTTTTCCATGCAGGTGGCTTTCTACTTTTTCAACAGTAATATTGAACAGTGAGAGAAGAGCATTATATTCACCCAAAGTTTGGAATTGATAATATTGCTGCAGACAACGTATAACCGACCCGATCTGGCTTTTAATATCATCTTTTCGATAGTCCACAGGATTAAAAAATTTGTCTTCCCGCTTATGTCCTTTGTCTTCCGCAGCTATGAGTTCATACTTTCTTTCCAGTTGTCGACAAACGTCCATAGATTTTCTTTTCTCAAACTTATCAGAGATTTTTTTACCTTTCTCATCAACACAGACCGATACTATATGGATATGTGTACGGTCAATATCGGTATGTTTGAATACTGCAAAAGGCTGCTGGCCGTATCCCATTTCCCGCATGTACTCCTCTGCCATCGCTATAAACCTTTCATCACTTACACTGTCTTTTGGATCAGGGTTAAGTGAAATATGCAGTATCGGCTTTTCTGTATTGCGATTGGCCAGCAAATATGGCTCAAAGGACCGGGCTAATTGTGCAGTTGAATATATGCCGCTTGCAGTTTCGATTATCCTGCTGGTAAACAGAACCTGTCCCTTTTTTTTTTGAACTTTGAGCTGATTGTATTCCAGTGCGCCATACAAATTGCTGCTTCTTCCAATTTTCGCTATCATTTCAAGACTGCTTTTTCAAGTGTTTATCTTCAAATTCCTGTGCTACGCGAATAATTTTTTGGCAAAGTGATGCAAATTCGGCGGTCTGTTTTTCAAGTTTGTACAAATATGCCGCTGCCTTTTTCTCTGAAAAATTACGATATAAAAGTTTCACAACCTGATTATAATTTACTCCAATTGACCGAAACTGGCTGTGAAATGAGGTGAGCCGCATATAAAAATCAACTGTCCCCTTGTCTATTGTGACTGTCTTCACTTCTTTTCCAAACAAAAGGGATATGATAAATTTTGCTTTATTGTGCATTCCCGAAGCTTCGTACAGCGATAACAGCTTCGCATTTTCCTTTTCAGTGAGACGAAAAACATGCCTGTATATGCTGGGATCTATTTTGGGATTTCTGCCTCCACTGCTTTTTTTTCCATTATTTTTTTCTTTCATCACAAATCCGATTTAACTACTGCAAAAAAACCTGACTTCGGAAGGTTTTTCCACCCCCCGGCAGGGCAAGTTGTTTTGGGGCACGAATTCAGTTTCGAGTGCCGCAAAACACAACTTGCCGTGTTCTGGCGAACACAAAAATCCGCCCTTCGGTACGGATTAAATATAGAAGGAAAGACAGCTTGAAGCTGTCCTCATTTTTGCCAGATATCTTAAATTGATTTTGCACTAGTCCATTAATAAAAATCTTATTACAAAATAAAGTACTATCCAGTAAAGTATTGCATATCAGCAAAATGCCAAACAAAGTCTTCAAACGCCAATTGCTACTATATTAAAAGAAGTACCTATATAACTGCATTTCTTTGTGCATGCAGGAAAATGTAGAGACATAAATACGTTGTTACATGATCCCTTGATTATATACGTACAAGCATAGGTACAGATTTCAAGATTTGGGTTTGCATGTAAAAACATACTTATTTGTATACCCCGCTGAAAATGCATGTGTATCTGTGATTATACAAATACAGCATAATGTCTGTGTATAGATATCCAGCGTTCTGCATAACTGCGCACTGACAGCCTTACTAAAATACATCCATACGCGCACAGATAATAACAAATAATTAAATACATTAAAGATGAAAACAGATCACAAACCAGTATTTGTCGCCTTTTCCTCCCAGAAGGGAGGTGTAGGCAAAAGCACTTTTACGGCGCTCACTGCCAGTACGCTCCACTATCGCCTGGGTTACAACGTGGCGGTATTCGATGCCGACTTCCCACAGCACAGCCTGATGAAAATGAAAACCCGTGATTTATCAATGGTAATGGAAAATGAGTATTTAAAAAAAGCCGCCTTCAGGCAGTTCACAGCCATCAACAAGAAAGCGTACCCCATTTTTCAGCATAAGGCCGAAGGGGTGCTTCAGGCTGTGCATGATTTTGTAGAATCGTCATCTGATCGCTTGGACTACATCTTTTTCGATCTTCCGGGGACAGTAAATACTCCGGGCATATTAAAAGCCCTGGTGGGAATGCATCATATTTTTACGCCCATAACAGCGGACCGCGTGGTAATGGAAAGCACACTTATTTTTACCCAGCTTATGAAGGATGTTATTATGAAAAAAGGACAAACGTCGATCAAGACAATTAACCTGTTTTGGAATCAGGTCGACGGCCGTGAACGCTCGCCTTTATATGAATTCTATAACAAGCTTATTGCTGATCTTGGCCTAAGTCTGATGGACTGCCAGATCATGAACAGCACACGTTTCCGAAAAGAGAGCGAAGCGGATGCCCGAAGTGTTTTTCGTTCCACCTTAATGCCTCCTGATGAGCGGCTGATGAGCTCTTGCCGCCTGGAACAGTTCATGACAGAATTTTTAAGAATCACCCAATTATAACATCATGGAAAAAGAGCAAAAGAAAAAAGCCATACCGGAGATAAACGAAGAGATGATGATGAACTTAATGGTAGACGGGGTCAGGATGGAAGGACTTCACTTGCCGCAAGAAGGTCTAGGAGAGGGAATAAAGCCACTAAGGGAAAAGCCAATGGCAAAGGAGCACAGCAAAATGAAGAAAGAGGATGATCAGGAATACGAAATCCTCTTTTTGAAAAAGTCAGACACCAATGCGCGAGACGGGAAAACGGTATATATCCGGCCGGATTTTCATGAGAAACTCACCCGGATCGTACAGGTAATTGGAGAGGACAAGATCAGCATTTACGCCTATCTGGACAATCTTCTCGAATATCATTTTCAGGAGTTCGGTGACCGGATTATCAAAAGTTTCAATGATAAATATAAACCAATACTTTAATATGGAAACGCTCATCGTAATCTGCCTGCTCCTTGTAATAATCCTGCTGCTTCAGGATAAAATTGTTATTCAGATAAGGAAAAAGGAAAAGCAAAAGCTGGCAAAAGCTAACCCTAACCTGCCCGATGTTATGGGACAACCAAAAACCGTAAGAAGCCTGCCAGTGCCAATAAACGCCTTTGAGAGCCAGGAAAGAAAACAGCAGCAGGAAATGAATAATTTTGATATTGAAATCGACCAGGAATATGTCGATACAGAAATTCCGCAGGAAGAGCTGGACGATGTTTTCAGAAATCAGCCTGATCTGGAACAGGAGGAAGAAGAATGGAACGCTTATGGAATACTGACAGGGAATGACAGTTTTGCCCAAGGGGTTACCTTCGAGGAACTAAGTGCTGTAGGGGTGCTGCTGGAAAAAGAAAAACTAGAGCTATCCCAAAAAGAAACAGCAATTGCATTAGTTCAAAAAATACAGGGAACTGAATTATTCAGCCTGCTGGAAAATTCCATAGAAAGTGCTTCGCGAAAAATAGCCGAGCTGCTGGACGGTGGCCTTTCTTCTGAAAATGATTCCGGCTCTTCCTATCTGCGGAAAAGTGGTTTCAATGATTTTGATATTGGGGATTTTGTCTAAGGATGAAAATCCCCTTTATTATTTTAATGATTACTGCATTATGAAAACGTCGAAACAATATGGTTTAGGCGTTTTTTTTTTTTTGCACTGGAAACTACTCATCATACTTCTTACTGCCAACTGATTCCACATAATGCCACTTTCCTGAAGGCATTTGATTTTCATCACACTTTTGTCTGTAGCGTCCGCACAGTGCGGCAATACAGTAACAATCTAAAGTGTTTTATTATGAAAAAACAAAGAAAAAAAATCCTGACGGCAGCAATAGTCGCGCTGTCATCTGTAAAATTATCTGCACAAGGAAATGGCACAGCAGGTATCACTGAAGCAACCCAAATGGTAACCTCCTATTTTGATCCAGCGACACAGCTTATCTACGCCATTGGAGCCGTCGTAGGTTTAATCGGAGGGGTTAAGGTGTATAACAAATTCAGCAGCGGAGATCCCGACACATCAAAAACCGCGGCTAGTTGGTTCGGCGCCTGTATCTTCCTTATTGTCGCGGCGACCATCCTTCGCTCTTTCTTCCTTTAAAAAAGCCTTATGAATAATTACAACATCAACAAAGGCATCGGGAGAACTGTCGAGTTCAGGGGGCTCAAGGCGCAGTACCTTTTCATTTTCGCAGGCGGACTTCTGGGAATACTCATCCTGGTCATGATACTTTACATGGCCGGAATCAGTTCCTATATCTGTCTTTTTCTCGGCGCGGGCGGCGCCTCGCTGATTGTCTGGCAGACTTTCTCACTGAACAGAAAGTACGGCGAGCACGGGCTGATGAAAATCGGGGCAAAAAAAAGACATCCCCGTTACATCATCTGCCGCAAGCCTGTACGACGCTGCTTAAGATTAACTCCTAAATCCAGCACCGTATGAGAAACACAGCCAAGACCGCAACACTGGAAAGCAGATTTCCGCTGCTGGCAGTAGAGAACAACTGCATCCTTTCCAAAGATGCGGATATGACAGCCTGCTTTGAAGTCCATCTGCCGGAACTCTTCACGGTGGCTTCGCCCGAATATGAAGCCATTCATTCTGCCTGGCATAAGGCCATTAAGACCCTGCCGGATTTTACGGTCGTCCATAAACAGGACTGGTACATCAGGGAGAATTATGATTCTGAAATGGATAAGGATGACCAGAGTTTTCTGGCCAGATCCTATCAGCGGCACTTTAATGAGCGTCCGTTTCTGAACCATTATTGTTACCTGTTCCTGACCAAGACTACTAAAGAACGTATGCGAATGCAGAGCAATTTCTCCTCATTGTGCAAAGGGGCACTCATACCTAAAGAAATAAGGGATAAGGAAACCGTGCATCGATTTATGGAAGCCGTGGCGCAGTTTGAGCGCATTATAAACGACTGCGGATTTATCAAAATCAGCCGCATGAGTGAAGAAGACATTATTGGATGCGAAGGCAAGCAAGGACTGCTCGAACAATACCTGACCCTTTCAAAGGAAACCGGAACACCTCTGCAGGATATTGCGCTTGGCAGCGAAGAGGTGCGGGTCGGAAACAAAAGGCTCTGCCTGCATACCCTTTCAGACACCGACGAACTCCCCTCATCGGTATCGGCTGATACGCGATATGAAAAACTGTCCACCGACCGCAGCGACTGCCGACTCTCCTTTGCCGCTCCTGTGGGACTGCTGCTCAGCTGCAACCACATCTACAACCAGTATCTGTTTTTGGACAACAGTGAGGAAAACCTGCAGAAGTTTGAAAAGTCGGCCCGGAACATGCACTCGCTGGCACGCTACAGCCGTGCCAACCAGATCAACAAAGAGTGGATAGAACGCTATCTGAATGAGGCGCACTCTTTTGGGGTGTCCTCTGTAAGGGCACACTTCAATATCATGGCATGGTCGGATGACCCATCAGAACTCAAACAGCTAAAAAATGACTGCGGAAGCGCTCTGGCCCTTATGGAATGTAAGCCAAGGCACAATACTACCGATACAGCAGCCTTGTATTGGGCGGGAATGCCCGGCAACTCGGGAGATTTTCCGAGCGAGGAAAGCTTTTACACATTCATTGAGCCGGCATTGTGCTTCTTCACCCAGGAAACCAATTACCATAATTCCCCATCGCCATTCGGTATCAAGATGGCGGACAGGCTGACGGGTAAACCCATCCATCTTGATATTTCGGACCTGCCGATGAAGCGCGGCATCATTACCAACCGTAACAAGTTCATACTCGGCCCATCGGGAAGCGGCAAGTCTTTTTTCACCAATCATATGGTGAGGCAGTATTATGAACAAGGCGCCCATGTCCTGCTGGTTGATACCGGTAACTCCTATCAGGGGTTGTGTGAGCTGATCAATGGAAAAACCAAACGCGAAGACGGGGTGTATTTTACCTATACCGAGGACAATCCCATTGCCTTTAACCCTTTCTATACCGATGACGGGGTTTTCGATATTGAAAAAAGAGAAAGTATTAAGACGCTCATACTGACATTATGGAAACGTGATGACGAGCCTCCCACCCGCTCCGAGGAAGTGGCACTGTCCAATGCCGTAAGCGGCTATATCGAAAAGATTAAGCGCGATGACGTCTTTCCGTCTTTCAATGGTTTTTACGAGTATGTTCAGGGAGATTACCGAAGCGTGCTGATAGAAAAACAGGTAAGGGAAAAAGACTTTGACATTGCCAATTTTCTAAATGTACTGGAGCCTTATTACAAAGGCGGCGAGTATGATTACCTGCTGAATTCCGACAAACAGCTGGACCTGCTTTCCAAACGCTTTATCGTGTTTGAAATTGATGCAATCAAAGACCATAAAATCTTATTTCCAATCGTGACGATCATCATTATGGAAGTGTTTATCAACAAGATGCGAAGGCTTAAAGGAGTCCGTAAACTGATACTGATTGAAGAGGCCTGGAAAGCTATTGCTAAGGAAGGTATGGCAAATTATATAAAGTATTTATTTAAGACTGTTAGAAAGTTCTTTGGAGAGGCCATCGTGGTCACTCAAGAAGTAGATGACATCATCCAGTCCCCTATTGTTAAGGAAAGTATCATCAACAATTCAGACTGCAAGATCCTTCTCGATCAACGCAAATACATGAACAAGTTTGATGATATCCAGGCCATGCTCGGGCTGACCGATAAGGAAAAGGCGCAGGTGCTTTCCATTAATATGAACAACGATCCATCACGTCTTTACAAGGAAGTGTGGATCGGACTTGGGGGAACACACTCGGCGGTCTATGCCACAGAAGTAAGCCTCGAAGAGTATTACGCTTACACCACCGAGGAAACAGAAAAAATGGAAGTGATGCAGCGTGCCTCGGGACTTGGCGGCAATGTAGAACTCGCCATCAAGCAGATTGCCATAAGGCGCCGCGAGCAGGAAAATTAAAAATCAACAATAATTTAAAACTTATAACAATGAAAAAAATACTATTCATGGTGTCTACGGCAATTATGCTTGCCTCGGCACCTCCAGCAAAAGCGCAGTTTGTAGTTACCGACCCGGCCAATCTTGCTTCGGGCATTCTCAACAGCGCCAATGAAATCATCCAGACTTCCTCAACAGTCAGCAATGTGGTTAAAAATTTCAAGGAAGTCGAAAAGGTATACAAGCAGGGCAAGGAATATTACGACAAGCTTCAAGCCATTAACAATCTGGTAAAAGATGCCCGTAAGGTGCAGCAGACCGTCCTTCTGGTAGGCAATGTATCGGAAATGTATGTACAGAATTTCGGAAGGATGCTAAATGACCCTAACTTTTCGGCAAGGGAACTGACAGCCATTGCCAAAGGATATTCGGCGCTCCTGGGAGAGAGTACAGAGCTTTTAAAAGAACTCAAGCAGATTGTCACCTCCTCCAGCCTGTCGCTGACTGATAAGGAACGCATGGATATTATTGACCGCGTGTACAAGGAGGTTAAAGAATACCACAGCCTGGTGCGCTACTATACCAATAAGAATATTTCAGTCAGTATCCTGAGGGCTAAAAAGCAGAACAGTACCAAAAGGGTGCTTGAGCTTTACGGCACACCAGACCAAAAATACTGGTAATATGGAATTCAATAATCTTCACCAGGTCCTTCGCTCACTCTATGATGAAATGCTTCCCCTGTCAGCTGATATGGCGGCAGTGGCCAAAGGATTGGCAGGACTCGGGGCGCTGTTCTTTGTAGCTATGAAAGTCTGGCAGGCGCTCAGCCGCGCAGAGCCTATCGATGTATATCCGCTTCTGAGGCCTTTTGTTCTGGGTTTCTGCATCATGTTTTTCCCGACGATCGTACTGGGCACAATCAATGCCGTATTAAGCCCAATAGTTCAGGGAACGCACAGCATTCTGGAAAATCAGGTATTGGATCTGAACGATCTTCAGGCAAAAAAGGACCTGCTTGAGCATGAGGCGATGATCCGCAATCCAGAAACGGCGTATATGGTATCGGACGAGGAGTTCGACAAAAAACTGGACGAGCTGGGCTGGTCGCCTTCAGACATCGGGACTATGGCTGGAATGTATATGGACAAGCAGACCTATCAGATAGAGAAAATAATAAAAGAGTGGTTTCGGAACCTGCTCGAAATACTGTTTCAGGCGGCAGCTCTGGTTATCGATACCATACGGACATTTTTTCTAATCGTTCTGTCTATTCTTGGGCCTATTGCATTTGCCATATCGGTCTGGGATGGCTTTGAATCTACACTCACACAATGGATCACCAGGTATGTCAGCGTGTATTTGTGGCTTCCGGTTGCAGATCTTTTCAGCTCAATGCTGGCGAGGATTCAGTCGCTGATTATTGAAAGGGACATCGAAATGCTTGCCGATCCTGCTTTCATTCCTGACACCTCTAATACAGTTTACATCATTTTTATGATCATCGGCATCGTGGGCTATTTTACCATTCCAACTGTGACAGGCTGGATAATACAGGCGGGCGGAGCAGGAAACTTTTCACGCAACATCCACCAGACTGCCATGAAGTCCGGAAATATCGCTGGCGCAGGCGCAGGTTCGGCCGCAGGCAACATTGCCGGAAGGCTGGTCAATAAGTAATCAATAAACATTCAATAAAATGGAATTTAAAACACTCAGAAATATAGAAAACAGTTTCCGGCAGATTAGGCTCTACGCCATTGTATTTGCCGTGCTCTGTGCAGTCGTCACAGGCTTTGCCCTTTGGAAATCGTACCTTTTTGCCGAGCAGCAGCGCCAAAAAATTTATGTACTCGATAATGGCAAATCACTCATGCTGGCTCTGGCACAGGATGCTTCAATCAACCGTCCTGTGGAAGCCCGAGAGCACGTAAGGCGTTTTCATGAGCTCTTCTTTACCCTGGCGCCCGACAAAAATGCTATTGAAAGCAATATGAAAAGGGCATTTAGCCTTGCCGATAAAAGTGCCTTTAACTACTACAAGGACCTTTTGGAAAAAGGTTATTACAACCGGATTATATCAGGCAATGTACAGCAGCGTATCGAAATGGACAGCGTGGTCTGCAATTTCGAGACTTACCCGTATGTGGTGCGGAGCTATGCAAGGCAGATTATCATACGCTCGAGTAATGTAACCAGACGCAGTCTGGTTACATCCTGCCTTCTGGTAAACTCGGTGCGCTCGGACAATAATCCGCAGGGCTTTAATATTGAAAAGTTTGCGGTGGTTGAAAACAGGGATATAGAAGTCATCGAACGCTAAAAAAATCTTATGGAAGCATTATTAGATTTAGACACATTTGCCAAAATCCTTACTGACAAAGGATATAACGGCTATTTCCATACGCAGGGTGCGTACGGGGGAAAATTGAAAGACAGCATTGGGGAATATCTTGAAAACTGTCAAAAAACAGCAGATAGCCTGCCTAAAGAGGATTTGCTGCTGACAGCCTACCTGCAATGGTCGGGTGAAGACAAGCCAAGTGTACGATGCATTATGCTGGTAAAATACCTGGATGGCAAATTTTCCCTTAACAGAATGGAGATTGCACGGAAAGACCAATTTGGGCAGCTGCTGAAAAAATCGGAACTGACAAACCTGTCTGCAATATCAGCACCCACCGCATCGCAGGCAGTCGCTTTGGTCAATGATGAACAGCAGCTAAAAACAGATAAATCCCCTAAGCGTTTTAAGCTCTGAAAACACAAACAACAAGATTATGAAAAAATTAAGAGCCAATATAGACCAGTGGCTGGAAAGGCTTGACAAGCACTGGGACGAAATGCCGGTAAGAAGGCAGCATCAGATGATACTCTACTTTTTTGCAGCCTATGCACTGCTGACCGCAGTTGTCATTTTCAACGTATGCCGTGATACGGCAACAGCCAGAAATAGCCTGAATGTAGAGCATATCGAAAACCCAGCCCCGCAAGGAAAAGAGAGTCCAGCGCAGATGCAGGACTCCCTGAAGCCAATTTTAAAAAAATAAGATTATGAAAGAAGCTAAAAAAAAGGTCAGCCTTTTCTCTGATGAGGCTGTACAAAGCAGTACCTCGTTTGTGCCTGTTGAAAAAAAAACAGCTGTCGAACGCTTTAAAAAACCGCTGATATTCACCCTGATGGGAATTGTCTGCATCGGCTGTATGTATTTAATCTTTAAGCCGTCGACGGGTAAAAAACAAATAGAAAACCTCGGGCTGAACGACAGCGTGCCGCAGGCCAGCGGATCGGTTCTGCAGGCAGACAAGCAAAAAGCGTATGAGCAGGAAATGCTCCAAGACAAAGAAGAGCACAAAAAGAATGCTTTAACGGCGCTGTCCGATTACTGGAATGAGGACAGCGATAAGCAGAAACAAGCACTGCCCGATGAAACGCAAGAGCCTAAAAATCCGGCGCTCAGCACATACCGCAGTGCCCAAAGCGCACTTGGCTCTTTCTACCAGCAGGACAATGGAGAAACAAAGGAGCTGCGCCGGCAGCTCGAGGAGCTCAAGGAGGAACTCACGCAAAAGGATATTCCCGTACCTGCCTCTATTGATGACCAGCTGACGCTCATGGAAAAATCCTATCAGATGGCCGCCAAATACCTCCCATCGGGATCCAATAGCATCGGGCCCGCTGGCAAAAATGCTGCAGTGGCAAATGAGGAACCGCAAAAAAAGGATTTTTCGGCACTGGTTCCAGCAAAAAAGAACAGGGTTTCTTCCCTGTACCGCCCTGCTTCCGACAGCACTTTTCTGACGGACTTGAGTAAAAGCGGAAATAACGGATTTTATACCACAGGTGTAACAGATCAGGCTCAGCACCCAAAAAACAGTATCAGGGCCTGCGTACACCAGACCCAGACCATTAGTGGCGAGGCAGGCGTCGTCCTTCGCTTATTGGAAGCGGCCCGAATCTCGGGCCACAAAGTATCGGCGGGCACAATGATAACGGCAAATGCCAAGATACAGGAAGGACGCCTGCAGTTAAAAATCAGTTCCGTTGAACTGGATGGCTCGATTATACCGGTTGAGATCATCATTTACGATCTGGACGGCCAGCAGGGAGTGCCAGTTCCCTATTCTGCTGAAAGGAACGCCCTGACTGAAATGGCGGGCAACATGAGCCAGCAGTCCGGCACCAGCCTTATGATGACACAGTCGGCAGGACAGCAGGTGGCAGCTGATTTGAGCCGCGGTGTGGTTCAGGGTATCTCGGGCTATTTCGCTAAAAAAGTGAAAACTCCTAAAGTGATTCTCAAAGCGGGGCATCAAGTATTTCTGGTTTCCAAAAAATAACAGCAATCTAAACAAATTACTTATGAAAAATCATTTAAAAACATTTTGGGCAACAACTCTTGTAACTGCCTTTTCACTATCAGTACCTGCTCAGGAAAAGCAAGTTCCAAGGCTGGATTTGGGAACGATACAGCCCTATGAGATGCAGGTCACATATGACAAAACTTCGCATCTTATTTTCCCGTCCCCTATACGATACGTGGATTTGGGAAGCGACTACCTGATTGCCTCAAAAGCCGAGGATGCTGAAAACGTCCTTCGCGTCAAGGCATCGGTAAAGACTTTTGAAGAGGAAACCAACTTTTCGGTGATTACAGATGACGGCCGCTTTTACAATTTTAACGTGCATTACAGCGCCAACCCGCCTGCCCTCAGCTATGATCTTATGGCGATGGAGAAGAACTTCGACAAAGTCAGCGCAAGCGATGTTCTTTTTGAGGAGCTTGGAAAAACACCGCCATCACTGGCAGGTTTGATCCTGGAAACTATTTACAAAAACAACAAGCGAATCGTAAAGCACATTGCATCGGAGAGTTTCGGCATTCAGTTCATCTTAAAGGGCATCTATATCCACAACGGCAAGTATTATTTCCATACGCAGCTTGAAAACCAAACCAATGTACCTTTCAGCATTGACTTTATGATTTTCAAGGTGATAGATAAAAAAACTGCCAGACGAACTGCCTCGCAGCAAAGGCCGATTGTGCCGCTCCGAATTTGCAAAACCCTTGATGAGATTCCCGGAAAAGCCACAGACCAGAATGTGTTTCTTTTTGATCAATTTACAATAGCGGATGACAAACTGCTGCTAATTGAGATTTTTGAGAAAAACGGAGGGAGACACCAGACACTCAAGATTAAAAATTCAGATCTGGTAAAAGCCAGGCTGATAAGCAGCATGCACCTTAAATTTTAATAATTATTCAAAAAAGAATTAAAAATAATACAGCCCAAAGCAATGCTTTGGGCTTTTCTGTTTCCTGATCTGCTTAATGCTTTCCTGCAGATACATTGCATAACTCAATTAAGCTTAGTATCTTAGCATTGAACCGAAAGAGCCAAAACATATTTGACAATAAGGATTTAATTTGTATTGTTATGCAGAATGCTATTGACCGCACCAACAGCTTTTATCTTGAAATGTCCGAAAAAGCGCTTCCCGAAAAGGAATATGGTCTGCTTCATAAACTTATAACAGAAAAGACGCCCCTGCAGGAGGCGGCAGCACAATATGCTATTACATCAGAATATGTGGAGATACTTTATGAGAGCACCTTGAGCAAAGTAAAAGTAGTTACCGAACTGCTTTCAGAAATCAACGAGTATATGGAGAAACTGCAGGAGCTAAAACAAGAATTAAACCCCAGTGCTGCCCAGATCAGAGAAAAAAAAACTAAAAATGACAGGGAAAAACTCGTCTGCGACAGCCAGTATGCGTTAAGCAGAAGACTGCTGTCGGTACTCGATGCATTGGAGATCGAAACCTTTGGCCAGATGGCCGATTTCCCACTTAAGGACTTCCTGCGTATCCGCGGATTTAGAACCAAGTGCAAAGAAGAACTCATAGCCCTTATCGAATTTGAAAAGATGCAGTACCTCTTCAAAGGCTTTGCTCGCTGGAAAAAAGAGCCTATACCACAATTTAAATAAAGCCAGCGCCATAAAGCGGCCTTCTTTTGCTTCTTTTCTTTGGCCGCCCCGGAAAGAAAAGAAGCCCGCCAAAAACAGCAGAAGGGATGCAGATCCCTTAAAAAAAACGCAGCGGATTTGGTAAAATGGCGGGAACTGCATTTTGGCAAAAGCGCTCCACCGCTTTAAACGCAAAAAGACGCTCCGACCGCAAGGAAGGAGTGTCTTTTTGCCGCCCGATTAAGGGCTTATCTAACTGCAATGGGCTGTAATCGGAAATCTTTCAAATTCAGAAAAAATCCCCTGTTTGCGGTCATGCCCTCACGAAACAAATTCCACAATAGCGAGCATCCCATCTGTGCCAAAGCAGAATTAATAAACAAATCCTGTTTTTCCAATGCTTCGGCAAGTGAACAGCTCGGAGTGTCGTCCTGCTGTTCAGACTGATTCAGCAGTTCCCCAAATTCCTCGGTTACAAACGGCAGGCTCGCCACAGTTTCAAATTTTTCGGACTTGGGCTGTGGGATCTCCCCGACTGTGGAGAGTATAACCTGTCCCGTGTACTGGCTGTTGCCAAAATCTATCCAGTATTTGGGGTCGTCCCTGTGATGCGCGCGTCTGCTGTATTGTAAAATATCGGCAATCTCAAATCGTGACTTCACGCTGTCCGTGCACGTAATATAAATTGATGCATTTGCATTACTCGGCCGTTTTCCTAAGCTGTCCCTCTCAAATTTTACGGTTTCCGCTTTCCAGTTTGTACCCGTAAAACGGTTTGCCCGATTGATAAGGGCGACGGATTTATAAAGTCCTATTTCGCTGTGTGCAAAACGCTGTCTGCCAAGGTTGGCATTTGTGATAATATCATCATCCCAAAGGCGAACCGAAAGCCCTGCATGCCCGAGCACTGTAAGGCTGTGGTTCATTTCCATAAGGGCGGTGAGCACCTTTGAGCCTGTACCACCTGCCCCTATTAAATTTACCGTAATGGGGTTTGTGGGGCTTATTAAATAATTATCCGTAAAATGCATTTTGATTTTCTCGGTTTTCATGACAATAGATTTTTAATTGTTTTGTTACTGCTTTTCAATGCTTCCTTTGGAAAGGTTCCGCCTGATATAACAAGGTCTTTCCATAGGCTCACACAATTGCCCTTTACAGGGCTGTTCTCTCCCATCAGGTGGCTGAAATAGCTGTTAAAGAAATAAGCCTCCCACGCCTTTGTAAATTCTTCCACCGATGCAGAGTTTTTAATATCGATAGTGACTGAACCCATACAAACCCTGCCGTCCTCATAAATATTAAAAAATGGTGCGTAATAAAGCGGTGTTTTTTCCGTGGGTCTTCTGCTTGTGGAAAGCGCAAATACCCTAAGGCTTTTTTTATCCGCCTGCCAGACCATGGCAGGTACAAATGCCTTACCGCTCGGAATCCCTAAACCCTCTATAAAATAAAGCGGTCTTTTTTGGGATTTGGTGTACCATATAACAGTGCCTTTGTCCCTGCTCGGATTGATATGCAGGATATTGGTCGGCAGAATGCCATCCGATTTTAAAAAAGCGGTCTGCTTCTGCTTTTCGGTTGTAAGCGATTTTGCAAGGGCTTCCGCTTCACGCTCTGTGAGGGGATGCGCATTAATTGGCATGCCGTTTCTATCCATATCAAAATGCTCTACATAAACCTCTTTATCTAAAGTTTTGCTTTCATAGAAAACAAGGGCGGATTTCGGGTGGTAGAGCGTCCCGAAATCCCCTGTTATATCAACTGCATTATTCATTTTCGTTTTGTTTATAGTTATGTAATAAAGCGCACAGCTCGTCCAAAAGGTCAAAGAATCGGCTTTCAAAATCAAGGCTTGTGTTAATCAATTCACTTCCGTCAAAACATTTTAAAATGGTCGGTTCGTCCATTGTACCGTATTCGTTAAACTCATTGTTGATGCTCTCCTCAATGCTTTCATACAGCCATCCTTTGGTGTTGGAAATAAAGGAAATGTACTTTTCCATCCCGATGCTTTCGTTTTCGGTTTCGTCCTCTTCTTCTTCATTAATGGGTGCATTTCGAAAAATGCTCTCATTAGGATAGTCGTTAAATAATGCAAAAGCTTTTTTAGCTGTATCCAAACACTGCTTATCAAAGCCATCACGGCTTTTAAAACCTTTTAAACGTTCTTCGAACACGGCTAAATTTATGCGGTTGAAAATCTTCTTTTCGATACAGTCCCCGATAAATTCTGCCTTGTCAAACTCCCGCACATATCTTTCGTTTTCTTCCCTGTCGTCGTCCTGCTCTGTCCAGTCTCGGTGCATTTCATAGAGCCAGTACAGATAACTGCCCTGCTGTCTGTAATACGGTACATCCGCACTATGACACAGATACGAGCAGACCGATAAAAGAAGGTGCGCATTTTTTTTGTATTTGGGGTCTTTGAGCATCTGATAAATAAGTTCAATGGGGATGTAGTACAGCGTTGTGCCTGTGCTGTATTTTTCCTCGCTGAGCAGATACGTTCTGTGGCTGTCCTGCAATAACCGCAGTTCGGATAAGTTCCCCACACTTTTTTTGAGTTTCTCTTCCAAATCCCATACAGCCAATGCCGTATTATAAGGATATTCAAAATGAGAGGTAGGCATCAGCAAAATGTGGTAATGCTCTGCTAGACTGTCAAGAGAGCTGTAAAAATCGCTTTCCATTTTGGAAATATCCTGACCAGCCTGCAGCGTTTTATTTTCTTGCAGTCTGGGCAGAAATGAAACCTTTAGAAAACCATCGGCAGCATCCCCGCAGGAACTGACTTTGGTTTGTCTTTCTGTACTTCGTCCGCGTCCTTGATTCTCTGCATCGAGTGCATAAACCCTGCGAGCTGTGCGTGAAGCTGTTTTTGTCTTTTTCGCTCGGGCAGTTGCACTGTTCCCGAAATAATTTTCTTCTGCATAATTCATGGCTTTAGATTTTTGGTTAGCCTTTTGTTCCCATTAACGTTTCAAATCGGTACTCTACCGCATCGTCCCTGATGGCAGGGGCAGAAATTTTGGCGGTGGTCAGTATCGGATAGGTCGGTGCATAAAAATTCAGTACCGCTTCGGTGCTCCATCTTGGTTCGGGGTCGGAAAGCCTGATTTCCTGCCCTTTGTCCCTGAGTATAAAAACCCGCTGTAATTGTGTCGCTAATAACATGATTTGTGTTTTAGATTAGTATCGTTGCTCTTGGTTCTCGTCTTCCCAGTTTTCCATGTCCTCTGTATCAATTTCTTCCCCGTCCGTTTCGGGCTCTTGCACATTGGCATAGTCAGGAAAAAGTGCCTCTCGGGGCTGTTCGGGCTTTGCGGTGTCAGGGCTGTTTCCGAACAGATCGGGCGCAAATTTTGCCGACAATTCGGATTTTCTCTTACGTATCTGCTCTGCCTTTAAGGGAAACTCATGCACTTCGGGCACTTTTATCCATGCCTCACGGAATTTCCCTTCTTTTTCCAGTTCATCCGCCTTTGCCATGGCGTCAGCAAACTTTTTGTCTTTCGCTTCTGTTTCCTTCTTTTGGCTGTCGGCTTTTTCCTTCTCCATTGCCGACTGTTTTTTAGTATCTTCAAGCTGTTTCATATAGCCTTCCATGTCCACCATAAGACCCGAAGCCGACTCAATGGGCGCTGTTATATTCTCAAAAAAACCGCTGTCGAGTTCTTCGGCTGTTCCTCTTAGGTTTAATGGCGGTATGCTGTGTTTGGCGCTGTCCCCACACGTATCATTTTGGAGCATAACCAGTACAATAAGCCTTCCTTCTGCCCCTTTGGCAATTGTAATGTGCAAATCGCCTATGATCTGCAATTGTGCTATCTGATTGAAAAAATTAGTTGTCGTTTCCATAATTTAGTTTTAATTTTTTAATGACAAGCTCAATCACGCCCTGCTCATCATGCCCTAACCTGTAGAGGCGTTCGATGTAGCTTGCCATGTTTTCCTGATATTCCTTTTCCCCTTCTTCTCCTTTTAAGATAAGCAGATTAGTGTTCCAGTTCATTACCGCTTCCCTTATGATGGCTGTAAGCTTTTGGGCGTACTTTTTTTCGGATTCCTGGCTTTTTTTTGAAAGCCCAAGTTCTGCGTACATGTCCAAAATATGCCAATACACCCGTGCTTCCTTGCCTATACTGCGGTGTTTACTGACAAACTGATTGTAGAGATACAGTATAAACTCAAAATTGTTTGGGTCGTTCCCTGCCATAATTCCTGCGCTTTTATGTTCTTCAATTGTGCAGATGTTCAACCCTGCTATCGCATGAGTAAAACCTGATTTTAAAGGCTGTCACGGTTTCGTAACAGCCTTTGGTTATATGTCTTGCTAATTCAGGTTTAGGATTTCTGCGCCATCTGCCTTAAAAGCCGTACACAGTTCAAACGCCTTTTGGGCTTTTCCCTGCGCTGTACCTCCCATCACAATGGACTGCAGTTTGGCTTCGCTGTCCTTGTATTTGCGCACATTCTGATAGTAGCCCGTCACCGCGTTATAAGCCCCGAAAAGAGTGCCTTTAGTGGTTTCCATCTGCTGGGATTCGCTTGCCATGGCATAGGCAAAAGCATCATCTACCGTATTTCTAAACACTGTGGAAACTTCATCGCCTGCCCCTTTTTTAATTAAAGCGAGAGTTTCGGTATTGGGGCATAATGCCAATTGGATCAGTTTTTTAACTTCTCTATCGGTTACCCTTACTTTAGCCCACTCATTGAAAATGCCTTCAAGCTGACTGCTGAGCCTGTCTGCCAGTCCCATTACTTTATGGGCATCATCAAGGCGCTGTTTTGCCCCTGAGGTATGGCGGATGCGCACCACATTGCTCATAGAGCGCAAAGAAGCATTAAGGGTGTTTTGGCATACGATGCGGATGGGCGTAAAAGCCGCTGTGATGCTTCCGCTCCCGTCGTGGGAGGTGGTCAGGAAAATATATTTTTCGGTCACATCATCCCCATTGCCCACACGGATATAATCAGGAAGTTTGGCGGTGATAAAAATGCGCTCGCCTTGTCCTAAAGCCCCTGCCGTTTCGTACAGTATACCGTCACCACCCCCGACAATCGCATCAAAGAAACTGAACGCCTCACGGTTCTGCACGATTTGGTAGTCTTTTCCCACGACCCCCAGTACGGCATTGCTGTCGGTACGGATAGTGGCAAAACAGTCAGGTACTGAAAGTTCAGTACTGCCCATCTCGATGCCGTCCGAGGTCTCAATAATGCCCGATGCTTTTGTATATAAAGGGCTTTTAGCCACCTGATAATCAAGTCCTGCGTATCTGATGGCTTCGGCGCTTGTCGGGTACTGCTCGACAATCTGCCCGAGCCCGTGCCATGCTTTTTCTTTTACACTGAAAAAAGAATACTTTCCTGTCTCGCTGTTATAATTGATATTATGTGCCATGATATTTGATTTTTAAAGTTTGAAAATAAAATTGTTTAAAACCCTTTACTGCCTGCTCAAAACGGGATGTCGTCCTCAGGCTCTTTTAAGGTGGCTTTTTGGTTTTCTCCCTGCCCTGCAGTCTGCCCAGTTTTCAATGCCTGCGTCCCTTCGGACTTCTTCCCGCCCCCGTGCAGTTTGATGTTCGAGGTATTGAAGTTCAGCCCCGCGCGCGGTTCCCCATCGTTTCCTTTCCACGCCCTTGCGCTTACCATTCCAGTAAGTTCCACCACCGTGCCTTTGGTCAGCCACTGGGCAACCCTCGGGCTTATCCAGTAGGCGCACTCGAAAAAGGTGGTCTGCTCTACCCTGTCGCCCTTTTTGTTTTTGTAGCTCTCGTTAATGGCTATTGAAAAATTTACTACCTGTCTGCTGTCTGACAAGGTGCTTACTTTCGCATCCTTTGTCACTCTTCCTGTAATGTTCATGATTTCTAGTTTTTAAAATTTTTACTTTCTTTTTCCCGCCCCGCATTTTTACTTTTTATTTTTTTTATTTTTTTTTCAGAATTTTATTCGGTAATGAGAGCAGGCGCTGTTTTGTTTCATCATTGCTTTTTTCAATATTTCAATTCTCATTTCTGACATTTTTTTTTATTCGTCTAAAGAGCCGCAGTATGCTTTGTTTTGTTTCATGAGCATAAAAAGGTTAGTGCCCTGCAGAAGCAAGGCTCTGGCAAAAAATACAACCCGGATGGGTGGAGATTTTTTGCCAAGACCTGAAAGGCCCGGCCTTGCTTTTGCTCAGGACACGGACTACCTTTGCTCCTGAAATGAACAAAAGCATACAGTGTCTTTGATAAAAAGCAAAAGGGAAGCAATTGGGATACTATTGGATAAAGAGAAACAGGTAAGAAAAGCAGTAATCACTGGATAAATTCCAAAAGATGTTCGCGAAGATTCAAGCCCGCTGGCATTTTAACACTGCAACAAAAAATTAAAAATCTGCAGGCAAACACTGATTTTCAACTATCGCAAAAACAGCAGCAGAACAATTAAAATAACTGATTCACAGCTATAGCCTCACAGCTGAAAAATGTAGTATATTATTGTTATATTAGCTGAAAAAACCTTACTAATTGCACAAAGCCAACTAAAAAATGTTGTTTTGGTGCCATTTTATGGCCGATATAAATTAATTAGCGGTTATTATGCCAAACGAGAAATTAAAAATTAATGAAAAATGACCTCAAAGATTTAGAATTTTTAGCTACAAAATCAAAAGAATTGATTGAAAGACAAGTGGCGTCATATAGACAACATCATTCTAATTCAGGTATAATAATGACTGTTTTAGCTTTATTTATACCCTTTTTCTTAAATGGTTTAGGCGACTCATATCTAATGATAAGAATACTAGCAATAATACCAACAGGAATTTTAATTTGGGCAATTATTCTGCTAATACAAGTATTAAGAAGTAGGCCTTTATATCAAGGAGCCAATTTTAAACTTATAGATGAATTGGTAAATGATTCATATGAAAATATATTATTAAGTGAAATTGGAGCTAATAAAGATTCTTTCAACGACAACGAACAAATAACCGCAAAATATAATAGTCAATATAATTTTGCAATTAAACTAACTTTAGTTGCAATTGTTTTATCAACTTTACTTTTATTTAGTAATCAGATTTTTAGACCAACCAATAAAAAAATATCTAAACAAATAATTATGCCTGATAATAAGAAAAAAGACGAAAAAAAAACGACAACACCAAAATTAGAACCGCAAAAAATTCGGGTAATTCCTGTAATAACTCAAGAGCGAAGAGTAACACTAAATGAAGGCAAAAAGAAAAAATAACTACCAATAAAAGCCACTACAACGGATTTGAGCATTTGGCTTAATGGGAAAATGGTCTTGTATTTGGAATATTTGGCAAATCCGAAAATGGGCTTAATTTAATCCCAAACCCGTTGTAGTACCAGAATGTTATCTGTTATTTTGACGCCGAGCTGCAGAAATATTAACATTAAAACAAAATCACAATCACAACAATATGGAAATATTAAGTCCTAAAGTAATTCCTCCAGTTAATATTATGACTAGCGTTACAGGTTCATTTGAATTTATTGATCCGATATTAAATGTTCCTATGACAAAAAGTATTACGACTATAACTTTTCCTGTACGAACTGGAATTAATCATCAACATATTAATATGGGAAATACGGATCCAACTGACCCGAAAGTTATTTTATATGGTGGAATGCAGGGTTTAATGAAATCTTGTGTTGATAATGCTGAAGATATTAAGAACAGAATACATCAAATAGTTTTAGATAGAGCCAATCTAAAATCAGAAGAAGAAAGAGTGGAATTGATGAAGTTGGATTTTATGAAATTAAAGAAATTGTTTATGGACGATGTTAGAGCATCTAAAATTTATCAAGAATTTAAACAATATAATTCTACAAAAAAACTTAAAACTTTCAGTCAAGTTTTCAATACTTTTATTTTGGATAGAAATAAATATACTCACGGACAATTATGTTTTATTAGTCCAAATTATGATTACGCTTTAGAATATATTGAAACTCCATCCCAGCAAAAAAGATATGCGTTAATTGATACAAATATATTATTGTCATATAATAATTGTTACAAAGAAATAATGAAAGTAATAGCCGAATATCAAATAATAAATCAAGCAAAAAAAATGAAGACTTAAAGAACAAATGACAAAAACACGCGACACAAAAGAAAAACATCAGATAACAAATGTCTTGCGCCATTTGCAAATTTAGTGGAATTACCATTTTCTAATTGTATTTTCATTTAGCTGAAAATACTCGTCTTCGTAAGTCGAAAACGGCGCAAGGCGCGCGAACGTTAGCTGCAATTTACAAACATATAAAAATGAAAAATCCAAATTTCAATAAACAAGTAAATAATACGATAAATAATGGAAAAACAACTGTAGATGAATTAAAGGCGATAGAACCAATATTAATCGAAAATTGTAAATCTAGTATCAAACAAATGTATGCGTATTATTTCATTACTCTTGTTTTGATGCTTCTTTGGTTTCTCATAGACAATTCTGTGATTACAGAAATAAAATTATTTGATGTTAATCTGAACAATAGAAAAATTTTGATCATCGGAATTCCATTTTTGTCTGTAATCTGCTATTATTTTTCTATAACATATATGGCTTTTAATCAATTAATAGATGCGGGACTAAAACAAATACAACAAAAAATATATCCAAACATAAGTCAAAGTTCGATTTTGGAATTAACTATATTTCCTTCTCTCATAGAATTAGAAAGTATAAAAATGAGGTTATCGAATGACTCCTTTGTAAGTACAACAGGCTTTATATTTATATCAGTTTTATTCATGTTTTTACCATTAATAGTTAATGGAATAATTTGTTACAAACTTTATAATACTGATTTTGTTTCATTTGGGTTTCCACTAATATACTCTTTGATTTTGCTTAAAATATTTTGCAACGTAATATTCTATTTTCGTCAAGTACAATAAACTGCAGTCATTTCAAAAACACTCCTATGGAAAACCCATATAATGAAGAAAACATAATTTTAATTAGAGAAGATTCTGAAAGAATTAGAGGCAGAATTTTGGAAACCGCAGTTACTGTCGAATTTTTAATCTCAAAAATTTTAGTTAACTATTTTGCAGAAGAAAGTAAAAAAGGAGATTTTTTTAGATATATAGTTTCTGATAAAATTACTTTTGATACTAAAAAATATATTTTAGCTTCTTTGAAGAAAGAAGGGAAAATTCCAGCCGATATTTTTTACAAAGAATTGATTAAAGATTTAGAGTATATCCAAATCATAAGAAATTTGGTTGCACATACTATTCTTTATTTGGATCCAAACTATGTAAATAGCTATTCTAGAGAAAAAACAACTTTAAGTTACACTGGTACAAAAAATTACGGAAAACAAATAATAATATATCATGAAGACGTAGAAGAAGATTTACAAAATCTTATTTACTCTTTTCCTAAAATCATTGACACGATTAACCGAATTATAATTGGACTAGAAAATTGTGTCGCAGAAAAGTGAAGAAAGTCTGCTAATAGCCGTTACACACAATTGCGAATTTTGTGGTAAGCTCACCTCTACCCTCAGCAAGAATTTTTATTTAACACAAAATGATCTGTTCCGAACCTAGCAACTGTGTGGAGCGTAAGAACCTTGGCAGTAATAGTACTAAAAAACATTGTTAAAAATTACAACTAATGAATTTTGAAGAAAACGACATAAATCATCAAAGGAAAATTATTGGCGAATTTTTTCTTCAATTTGATACGGTAATTTCTACGATTCCTTTTAATATTCCAAGAATAATATATAAAAAAGATCATACAGAACTTGAAAAGAGAAATATTGAGACTTTGTTGTGCGCAATGACAGCTTCAACCTTGAAGATATCTTACGACTCTTTGATATTCGACAATTACAAAGAATTACCCGAACTTGTAAAAGCAAATAAAGAAATTTCTAAGATTGTTGACAAAGTAACTGAAATTAGAAATTCTTTTGCCCATGGCTCATATCGATTGGGATGGAAAGATTTTGATGGAAATATTGATAAAGACTATTTTAGCCTTAGGCATAGTAAAGCAACAAAAAGCGGATATGAAAAAAGATCTTGGATTTACAAAATTTCTCAAGTTGAACTATTAATAAAACAGTTACAAAATATTAATAACGCTTATTTGCTCATGAACACAATAGTCTTTCTTCATTCACAAGAACAAGAAATTGATTCACATATTGCAAATTTGACTGAGTCCATTCCGAAGATTGGAAAAATAGAATTCAAACCGATAATGGAACTTAAATAAATTAGATAAAAACTACTACTGCCAAAAGCCACTACATCGGATTTGGGCAATTGGCTATATGGAAAATTGATTTTGTTTTTGTCATAATTTGCTATGCCTGTTCCCAAAGTTCGGGTGGCAAATCCGAAGAATACGCTTGATTTAATACCAAACCCGCTACTGACAGAACATTAGTGATCTAATCCAAAGAACTATGACTAAAAAGGAAGAAATCCAAACCGAAATAAATAAAATATGGCTTATCCTTGTAAATGCAAAAGAGTGTTTTCATTATTCATACTATTTACACAAACCTAGTACATTAGAAGAGCAAAACTATGTTGATGAATCTGTTGATTTCATTTTTATACGAGGAATATTATGGAAGATGGCTGTAACAGAACTTTCCAAGCTTTTCAGCTCAAAAAATAGTGACAGATCTAGCATCATTCGTTTTATCGAAAAGTTTGAAAAAGATGGTTATTTTGGAAGTCAAAAAATTGATAATAAAACAGTCGAAGAATGGAAAAGTGACATTGAAAATAATAAAGAAACTATTAACGAAATTGTTACTCTTCGCGACAAAGCTTACAGTCATACAGACCCAAATTATAATGAATACAATTTAGAAATCACATTTGAAGAAACTGAAAAGCTGATCGACATTGCCGAAAAAGTTATCACAGATATTTTCTATAAAGTTTTAAATTCGGGAGCTCATTTTGACAATGGTAGATTTGAAAAAGAGAACTTTGATATTTTAAAAATATTAGCAGAAGACAAAAAAAAGTACATAGAGAATTTGATAAATGAGGCAAAGAGATAGGTTTGTAACAGCTATAACGGATTTGGGCAATTGGCTTAGTTAAATGCTCGTTTTGTATTTGGAATGATTTACTTCATCTATTCGCTAAGGCTCGAGTGCTTCGCCTATTCGCGATAGGGTGGCAAATCCCAAGAATGGGATGAATTTAGTCCAAACCTGCTGTAGCGCCAAAACATTATGCTTTATACTACAGAAAACAGAACAAAATTAAACCTTTAAATAATTGTTGAATGACAGATAGAATAGAAAAACTTTTTAAATTCATTTCTAATAATAGAAAATACAACAAAGCTTTACAGGAAAGATATTATCGTTCAATTATTTTGCCGTACAAAGATGAAAAAGAAAAAATAATTTCTTTATTATACCATATTGCAAACACTCAAAGTCAACCCAAAATTGATAAACTTTCGGAATTTTATAAAACAATAATTACTGAAGAAAATTCTTTGAAGTCTTTTAAGGAATTTGTCGGGCAAATTAATCCAAATGCAAAAAGTAATTTCGAAAGCGTTTATAAAGGAATGCTAAATCAAAAAGGATGGGGACCAAAAACTTCTGCATTAATTTCTAAAACTATATTTCACTTACATAACGGCCAATATTCAGAGAATCTAAAAATTTGGAATGATGTTCCTAAAATAATTGATGAAAATGATAGTTTTTATCTTCCCGTTGATGCTGTAATAATTGCAATTTTCAAGAAGCTAGATAATTCGATAAAATGGGATTTTAACAAAATAAACAAAACATTAGAAACAAAATATAAAGGACATCAAATTGAAGTTTGGGATGACTTATGGTTTTGGGGATTTATAACGCAAAATGGAGGTGAAAACCGAAAATTTGAATGGAATGAAAACAAATATTGGGTATTAAAAGAAAGCGATAAAGACAAAATGAAAATAGAAGAAATAAAAAACAAATGCCAGGAGTTTTTAGAAATCTTTAATTAACAAAAATAGGAATAAATAAAACTACTAGGTATAGCATCTGTCTGGCAAGATTGGGATTTTCGGTCTAAATTTAAAGATGGTTATGTACTTGAAAATTTGTATTTTACCAAAAAATCCTGCATCTTTATTCCCCGACCACGCCAAGGGTCAGATCTATTACATCAGAATCGCTAAAAAGAAAATGAAATGAAAAACTTTTTAAGTCGAATATTCAATTTAAAACCAAGTCTTTCACCAATTGTGAATCAAGTTGACTATTCAGAAAATGGAAAGTTTGAAGTAATTAAATTTGAAAGAAAGTATTGTAAATTACTATTTGAAGGTCAAAGATCAGTTGATACAGAAAGATACATTGTTGAAATGCTTGTTAAAAGTGGTGAATTAATCGTTGCAAATAAAGAAATTGCTATTTTAAAACCGCAAATTCACGGAACAGGTAATTTAAAAATTTTTCTTCCTTTTGATTGTAGATTGGAAAACATTTACACTAATGGCAATGAACTTATAAAAGAAAATGATGTACTTTTTACCGTTACTCAAATAAATGATAAAACCATATTTCAAGAAAATCTTTTAAAACAAAACCAGAAAAATTTAAACAAAACAGAAATCAATTATATTTTAGATGATTTTTCGAACGAATATAAAATTAAATTTTCAAAAATAGGAGCCTCTGATTTTAGATATTTTAAATTATATACTGAAGATGAAAGAAGCGGTGCTGACTATTTAGGTATTACAATTTCAAACTATAATGGAACACTTTGTCTTGAATTTTATTCAGTTTCCGACACGTTCACATTAGCAAAAGGAGACGAAGTAAATCTATTATTTGAAAATAATTTTAGAATTGATATTAATTTCTCGAATGGATTGAATGGTCAAAAATACGATTATAGAAATTATGCGGCAATATCAATTAAAGATGTAAAAGGAATTTTTGAAAACAACTTTTTGAAACTAAAACTAACAAGTAACCGAAAAAGAATTTATCAAGTTTATACGTATGGTCATTTCGCTCACAATGAGCAATACGAAAGTATTTTGGAAGGTAAATTACTATTTAAGGAAATGGCGAAAAAATTTATTCAAATGCACTTAGATAAAAATTTGGAGTGATTTGCTCCGTCTGTTCGCTATTACTCGGATGTTAAATCTGTAAAATGGACTTTATTTAGTCACAGACCTTGCTGTAGTACGTTAATGGCAACTTTTGTAAATCTTCCTAAAAAACAAGACAAACATGGATTCAGAACAACAAATATTTTGCGGAAATTGTAATCATAAAATTCAAAATTTATCAGGACCATGCGAATCTTGCGGCTCTATAAAGAAGAATATTGTATTAGAGTTAGTTGATAAATTCGAATTCGAATTAAAAGATTGTATTGATGGAAAAATAATAAATCCATCTTTGAGAAGCAAAGACAAGATGCGTGAGAAATTTACTCTTGGAGCATCGCAATCAGCAAATGGTGACTGGGCAGAAAAAACCCGAATAGTCAATCGTGATAAGGACTACTATTTTGAAGAAGTGAAAAATTCAAAAGGAGAAATTATACATCACTGTACAGAAAAATTAAGCGATCATAAAGGTCATGGGACAGATAAATTCAATAATCTGGACAGCCACTAACTGCTACTACAACGGATTTGGGCAATATTGGCTTACTGTAAAGTTGGTTTTGTATTTGGAAGTAAGCTGGGTGGCAAATCCGTTACATTCCCATAGAAGCCTATTATTATTCGTAAACTTTCTTTATAATCTCCATTGCTTCATTTTTAGCATCTTCTACCTCTTCGAACTGTCGGGTATAGAAGTAAAATAGCGCTATTCCAAACTTTGGAAGTTCTAAAAAAATAAAATCATTTAAGTGATGAAAGAAAAAAAAACTTTCATTTTTTGTTTTAAATATAACTAAAGAATTTTCATTGTTAGCTTTAGATTTCTGGGTTACTCTTTTCTGGGCAAGTCTAATTTGAGCTACCGCTTTACTAGGCGAATAATCAATGTTGGCTCTCATAATAGATACAGGAATGTCCTTTAGGTATTCTAAATATTGAGAGGACTTAGATTTTATGAATTTTCTTCGAATCTCTAACAACTGAAATTTATATTCTATAATTTCCAACCAGCGAATTATGTTCTGCAATTGCTCATTATCAAAAAATGAGTTTGATAAATCTGTATCCTTTAAAATGGAAATTATATACTTTTCAACATTTCCTAATAAATTATTGTTACAATCTGCGCAGACAGGAATTGTCGTTTTATTATATGTTTGTTCACTCCCATTTATATCTGTTACAAAGAACTCCTTAGTACAACCTTCAAAGGTCCATTTTGGCAGTACATGCTCTTTTGTTAAATTATCCTGATTTGCACAAAAAACACATATTTCTTTTTTTGATTTATTTTTTGAACTAATTCTAGGAACATGTCTAACTAAAACGTCATTCATGATTTCCTTGGAATTCTGTCTCAATTTGACCCTGAGATTTTTTAGTTTAATATCAATATCCATATATGTGTATTTTTAACTAAGTAACTTGTTGATTCGTGCCTATCATCTGGCACTTCCAAGGGTTTAAAAATGATTAAGCCCAATAACAGCATGGCTAGAAAACGACAGGAGAAGAAGTAAACAATCTTTCATAAAATAAGCCGTAATAATTTTAGACATCCACAGCGTCCTTAATAAAAAAAGTGCAGTTGCAATTTGTAAGCACCGAATTCATAAAATTTAAAACTTCATTTTTTTCCGGCTTACCCTTCGTCCCTGTTCTTTCTTTTTGGTATATATATATTCTTTAAATTCGTGGCGCGAGAGAGATTTTATTAAAACCTCTTTTTCCATAATTGCAAAATGTGCTGACAGCTGTTTTCTTATCGATTTGGAATCCATCCCTTCCCGATAGGCTTTCATTGATTTGGAATAATAACGCTTCTTTGAGGCCTTGACGGCATAGGAAAGAAAATTCCTTTTTCCTAAATGCGAATATCTTTCGAAAATCTGTTTTTTTAATATTTTGTCCCTCTTGGATTTATCGCTGTAGGCCATCATGACGGTCTTTACGATTCTGCCCTTCATTTTCCTGAAATAACGGGAAAGGCTTCCGGGTCTTATATAAATTGAAGAACCATTAAACTCAAAGCCGAGGTACTGCAGATTCTTATAAAACTGCTGCTCATTCTGCGGAGTGAAAACGGGAGCTAGCGTGTCTATTTTCTTTTGGTTAAACCCTCTTACTTTGCCTGATAATGCAGGTTTGAAATGGATTATTTCAGTTTTCTTTGGCTGAATAACCAGCTTATATGCCGTTATTTCCTTTAGAACGATTTCGTTGATCTGCGCTGCCTTTTCAGGGTCACAGATTATCAGAAGATCATCGCAGTAGCGGCGGTAGGTAAAGTCCAGCTTGATACTGAGATTAAATATCTTTTCATCAAAATCAATCAGGTAAATATTGGACAGCAGTGCGCTCATAGGGGAGCCCTGCGGTATTCCCCGGAAACTTTTCTCACCCCCTTTGGAAATTTTAGGAAGATTGACCGTAACAAGATTTCTCTTCCTGAGCAGATCAAACTTATTGCTGAACGTTGGACCGGCAATATTGTCCGGAACTAAATCCAGAAGGGAGTTCCAGTGTGGGGCTGTTTTTAAATCTATTTTAAAATGCTTTAATATACTGTCACGGCTTATGTAGCTGTATTTTGTCAGAGATCTGAAAATTTTATACTGGTCCTTTGCCAGCTCCTGAAGGTCCAGTATTGTACACCATTTGCTTTTTAAAATAGCGTGGTCAATATTATCAAAATAACCTGTGATGTCAAGCGCTATAGCAGTGCAGTGCCCTCTGGATGATGTCTTCTGCCTTACAGCGTCGAATGCTTCTTTGGCAAATTGTATGTTGCATTTCCCATCAAGATCTGACCTGTAGGCCAGCACGCATTCACTAAAACCTTTACTGCGAATATACTCTTGATACTTTTCGGTTAAGGCAAAAGAATAATAACCGTAAATATAAGAATCGAAATGCGAAGCGAAAGCGATAGGCCTTATCTTAGTTTCCAGACCGTACGTTTTTTCGTTTTCCTGAAATCTGAATCTTGGCGTTTTGGTAAGTATTTTTACAAAAGGAAGAAAAGGATGCTTTGCCATAAGCTCCGTGTTTGATACGAGCTTTTTGATGTCACTGCTGTGTTTAAAGAAATTAAAATAAGGATCAAGATGGGGATAAGTTTTAAGTTCAAAACTCTCTTGGCTCTGGGCTGTCTTGGCCAGAAAACGTTCCCATAAATCCTGCGTAAAAATTGAAGTCTGCTTCATTACAATTTTATAGGGACACCAGCAGGAACGCAGTATCAGTCATTAACCTTACCTGCTGATGCACAATGTTAAACATTGCTTGGCAGACGACCGATTTCCATCGCCCTGGGGTTTACACCCATTCATGCCTTAATCCTCACATTGGCTGATAGAATTTTATTCTCAGCACTTCAGATTGGCTTTTTAATTCCAACCTTTCCAAGATTACCGGCAGTCTGACTGAACTGCTTTTGTGGGCCTTGGAACCTTGCAGAAATGTTTTACACCTGCTCGGACATACCAGACAAAGTCCGGGAAATCTTACAAACAATAGAAATGTTATGAAAGCAACTTTAATCTTGACATTATGGCTGATATTTCGTATCTTGGTGGAATATTTCTTCCCCTCTGGTACAGAAATTGCAGTATATGTCATGAATCACATTCTGCCTGTCGCGATAGGCAGAATAGTCAACTTAAACATTCAACCCTCCAGACTATTCTGAAGGCACTTATGTACTTCAAAATCTATGCCATAGATCATTTCATCCACCTTATTTAAGAATAACGTTCTATAAATATCAGGTTTTACATATTAGGGTTATTGATTTTGAAAACTTTGTCAGTATATATGACATATCTGACATATGCTCTCCCTGTTTTGTTATTTTCTATTCCAGTCATGTTACTTTTACGTTTGTCATTGCATTTACCAATAGTTTGTTAGCCGTGTTCTACCAACATATTTCAAAAAAATATGCAGGCTAAATCCCTAGCCCCGATTGCTTCGCCAGTTCGCTTTTCTCGTGTGTAGTGAAAATACTTCTGTGCAGGGGTTCGCGCAGAAAATTGAAGCGCATAGCGGGAGGAGCTCCAAAAAAAACATAATATCCGCAAAGTCAAAACAAAAATCCTTATATAATTTCAAAGAAACCCGATATCCCTAAAAAAACCGCGCAGTAAATCACAAAACAAATAACCCCGCCATTCTCAACACGCGAACTTCACGCCCCAAAGCAAAAACAGCCTCAAACCCCATAAAAATAAAAATCCTTAATTTTGCCAACAAAAGGCATCACAGAGGGCACCAGACAATTATACCCCTTCCCTGCGGGCTTCCGGAAAAGAATAAAAATGAAGAAATTTGAAATTAAAAAAGCAGCAGATAACAACTGGATGGCATCCCACAATGAGCACCCAAAATTCACCTGCCTTTTCGAGGATAAAAAATTTTATCTCAAAAGGACCATCACAGGGCTTTCCAGCCCGTCGGGTGACCTGAATGAAATTCTGCTGGTGCAGAAAATGGAAAAATGGCTCACAAGGTACCACAAGGATAAAATAAACCAGTAACGCTGCAGATCCGGGCAGTCATACTTATACCAGCGCCGCTTCTCATAAAACCATAAAAGCCAATACCCTAGCCCCGATAGCAGTGAAAATCCTTCTGCGCCGGGGTCTGGCGCAGAAGATTGCAACGGATAGCGGGAAAAAGCTCCCAAAAAACACGATCCTATGAAATCTAAAAAACCATACAACAACAACAGCAGCAAACCCAAAAAATAACATCCCATACAATTCAAAATGCCCATCAACCGTATGATCAAAAAACTAACCCGCCTCTCAGCCCAGAACCCAAAAATGCTGCTGCTGGCCGACAGCCTGGGGGCGCTGCTCAGCGCCCTGCTCCTATGGGCCCTGATGCAGGATTTCAGCCCCGCAGCCGGCATGCCCAAAAACGCCCTTTCCCTTCTTTTGGGCGCCTCGTTATGCCTTTGGCTTTATTCAGGGGCCTGCTTTTTGCTGGTAAAAGAAAAATGGGCCTTTTTTATCAGGACCTTAAGCGCGGCCAACTGCTTTTACTGCCTTGCGGCCCTCTTGATGGCGATCATCCACCGTAAAAATTTGACCTTTTTCGGGGCGGTTTACTTCTCAGGGGAAACAGCCCTTATCCTGGCCCTTGCCTGGATTGAACTGAGAACCGCGGGCAGGATTTCAAACAAGGCATAAAAACCGCTGTTTTTTTACATGCAAATGCTTTTGCATTACAGGGTGCCCTTTTTGCGCCAGCCTGCACAAAACAGGCATTCTGCCCTGTTATTACAGAGCATTCAAAAGAAATTAAATCAGTCAGCCTCTATGGATCAGTAGTGCTTATCCAGTATGAGCTTACTGGGCATCAAAGGGGCCGTTACCGGCATCACCGCCGCGGATCTGCTTTACACGCTGCCCCCAGTCTTTGAGCTGTAAGATTATCGGCAACAGTTCCCTGCCTGCAGCTGCGGTGCTGCAATAGCGCCGCAGTATTAAAATCCTTCTTCTCCCCTTCCCGGGTTTTACCCAGCACATGCAAAACTTCTTATTTCTAAAAAACAAAATTCCTATACTTATACTGAAAGCCTGCGGCGCATCCGGCACAGTGCCTGGTTACAATGTGCTGGTGTAAAAAAATTAACAAGTAAGTTTTAAAAGCAAATATTTTGTAAAACATTTTATGCTTGTAAAATCAGATTATGCTATAACACACTAAAAAATAGCATTCTGCTAATTATTTCGTAATCAGAAGACTACATATTAAACTTACAAAATTAACATTTTTTTAACTTTTTTCCTTCCGCCCATTTCTGCATTTACAGCTCTTACTTACAAATTACATCGTGTAATTTGTAAACAACCCATTAACTATTAAAAAAATTATGAAGAAAATTATTTTTATTTTCGCTTTAGGAATGCTGTTTTCCTGCACCAATGAAACTGAAACTTCAAAGGAGTCTGCAGATGCGGCTGTGATCAGACTTATGAAGACTGCTGATAAAAACAGTCTGACCCTCAAAGAGCGTAAGGAAATCTTAGAACATCTGGAAAAGAATCCCCAGGACATTAAATATCTGATGCCCGAAGGTTATTTAAAAGACCCCCGCACGGCAGTTCGAGATTCACCAGTCACTGCCAAAACAGCCGACTACACTCCTGCCGATTACATGAAGGTCCAGGTGTTTCCTGCAAATAGTGCTGATTTTGGAGGCAGTGTCGAAATCATCGGCATATCCGGCTACCAAACCCTTATTTATGGATGGACGATGGCCTACAATTTATTAGGGTTATTTGATATAATGTCCTTTGAGAACCTTACAGTTGCTAATAACGGGCCGCTGGGAAATTATAATTACAGTTATATAATAGTATCTGCATATCATGCCGGCAGCGGGCTCAGGGGTGCATCTGGTCCTTTAGGCTGGAGTGAAACCGGTAGAAATGTGGCCTATACATCCAACTATTTTTGGTTCTATACCTCTGGAAATTTGATACAGGGCAACTCTTCACTGCCTTTTGCACAAAACAAAAACGGAAATATCAATTCAATTGTATATTCAAATGGTGTTTACAGCACGGGGTATTAATATGAAAGTTTTTTCAATCTCTATTCTAATAACAGCTGCTGTGTGCGGTCTTTTTTTCTTAAAGGGAAGTTCTCAGAAGAGCAGTAAAGGTGTATATGTTATTTCACTTGAAAGCCTGCAGAACGGCCAAAGAATCTTTAAATTTCCTGATGACAGCATTTTTGTCAGCGCAGACCTTGCCGTTGAGCAGATCATGCGGCTGGACCAATTCGATTTTAACGGAAAGACCAGTCTGATGCAGTCTGTAGAAACCTATTATCTTATTGATTTTCATAGGGACCTCTTTAAGGACCTGGGAAGGGATCTTGAGCAGAAAACAGAAAAAATCCCGTGGAAAAATCTGCGCGAAAAAAGCTATGGGACTAACTTCCGGGGAGATCTGCATTTTAATGAAAATTTTAAAATAAAGGATACTGTCTGGGAAGGAAAGAAAATCAAGAAAATCAGCTATACCTCTGAAAACCGGGAAAAATATGATATTCTACTGGAGCAGTTTCCAACAGAAGAGAGACCCCCTGTCTTTTTTGACGTAATTGAGCCGAGATTCAAGGGACGGGTCCTGAAGATGACCACCAGCTATCCCGACGGCAAAGGCATGGTGGTTTATACCACCAAATTTGTGCCACTGGACACACATCCGGTGCTGGAGGCATTGAGCAGTTTAAAATGAAGCAGGTTCATTAAAGATTCTCTGCGGCAGTCTTGAAGTGAAGACCATAAAAAGCAGAAGCCTTGTTCTCCTTTTTTGCTTATGCCGGCCGGTTAAGAATTGCTCTGGAAAGTGAAGGCCTTTTTACGCTGTTAATTTTTAGACTTGATCCTATTTCTGCTGCAAAAAAGCTGCGGAGAATTTTAAAAATTGTTTTTCATTTTAAAAAGTTATACTATAAAAAATAATTAAGGGTGCAAAAAATGCACCCTTAATTTAGCTTCATTTATATCCATATTCCGTTAGTTAACCTAGAGAAAATCCATACTTGGACATACAAAATTCCGCAATACCATTATGCTTTAGGACAGCCTGCTGAAATTTAAAGCTAATTAAAAGAGGTCGTTCTGATAATGGTTCGGTTCCTCTTTTCTCTAAAATGCGGGATAAAATCTTGTCTGATACGGATTACGCTAAGTAAATTGGCATTAATTTGACGGACTATCCTTTAATTGTTATATTATACCAGAGCATCCGATAATCCATAGCCGGCATTATTGAATACCACATCAATTTCATGTAATGAAATTAACAGCTTCTTTAATCTGTCCCAGATCAGCAGCATATAGTTTAAATACGGTAACATTTTACAGTTCCGCTAATTCTTTATCTTCCTCAAGATCCCGCATGGTCGCAATTACGTTCCAGCCTTTTTGACTGAAAAAGTTTGGCAGCTGCTTTTCTCAAACCTGACTATGATCCACAACCAAATCATTCTCCCCATTAAATTAACAAAACCTTTTAATCCACCTCCCCTCACCACCCAAAACTAAACTAAAAAATCTAGCAACTAACTAACTAACTAACTAACTAACTAACTAACTAACTAACTAACTAACTAACTAACTAACTAACTAACTAACTAACTAACTAACTAACTAACTAACTAACTAACTAACTAACTAACTAACTAACTAACTAACTAACTAACTAACTAACTAACTAACTAACTAACTAAGCAAATAAATAATAATAAAAAAAAGCCCACATTTCTGAGAGCTTTCAATTTTTATTTAAATACTTTTTTATAAAGAGCTTGCTTTAATCCTTACGATTTTACCATCCTTCATAACCACTAGATCGCTGTTATTCTTCTTTTTAAACTCAATTAATTTTTCAGCAACTTTATCCATTGCCTCTATGATCTTCTTCTGAGTCGGTGTTGTTGTTGTTTTGTGTTCTCCCATCATCTGTTATTTTTGAGTTTATCTAACTTGATTTTATTTATAATCTCAATAGGATTGCCTAATGTTTTTTGTGCTATCAATTCAGCTTTTACATCTGTATTGTCAAAAATCAATGCCTCATTGACTATTGGCAGATAGATATCAAATAAATTAATTATTCCGTTTTTATACCTGCGTCTAATAACGTCGGTTTCAATGTTATGCCCCCCTTCCTGAACCCTTGTCCTAACCCTCTCGATAGCCAAGTCGACACTATCTAGCCAAAAAAATAAAAGCATTACTTTATAGCCTTTCTGCTGAGCTGCAATTATTTTCTGTTTATAGCTTTTCGTCGCTAAAGTAGTTTCGAAAGCAAAGACCTCACCATTGGCTAATAATTCATTTATTCTGTGAAGCATTATCCTTCCCGCTTCAAAGGCAGCCTTTTCAGGCTGGAAAGGAGAAAGGCCTTTAGCTATTTCATCCGCATTGACAAACTCTTTGCATTGTAATATCTCGGGAAGAATTGTAAAGGAGGCTGTAGTTTTACCCGCACCATTACAGCCAGCTATTATATAGAGATTTTTATCCATTATTACAAAGATAAGAATTTCAGATATAATAACATTCATTCTTTACAGTTGAAAATATATCTTTCAATAATCCGTGCATCTAGACAAAAACTTAAAATCACGTCCGCCTTCAACCAACTCCCCCATCGCCGGCCAAAACAAAAACAACAATAAAAAACATCAAAAAACAAAACTAACTAACTAACTAACTAACTAACTAACTAACTAACTAACTAACTAACTAACTAACTAACTAACTAACTAACACCTTTAAATAAACTAATCTTTATGGCCAGCTTCTTCCCTGCCAGTCCAAATAAAGAAATTGAAAAAATCTAAAGCTGACTGGCATGACTTTTCTGATAGATTTCATAACCTAATGCATCCCATGGAAAAAATCCGGGATACCAATTAGGTGTGGCTGCAGTTGCGATTTCTGACCAGTTTTTATAAGTTTCAATTCATAAGTTTGAGTATGTTAAGGATTTAATATAATTTTTTATAGAACTGAAAAATTTAGAAATTTTTTGAAGGTTATGGCATCTGTTTCATAATACTTTGTAGCTTTCTGACTTTCATCATCTTCATATTCCATATCCATACTATAAGAATTGGCATCGTATAGGTAAAATTGCACAAGGTTTTTTGCTTTAAAGTAATATATATTCAAACCTAATCTATGTTCAAAAAAATCTCGATTATGTGAATTCTGCTTAACATTAGAAGCCAGGTCTTTTGCTATATTCCTATCATTGAAGGTTTGGGTATTAATAAACATCAAAGTGCCCTCATATAATATTCTCATTGTTGTTTTATTTAGATAATCAGGTGTTAACTTGTATGCATTAGCTAATTCTGCCTTTGATACTACATAGTATTTACAACTGACTTTATTGTTCCAGCCTTTTTGGATTGAACTATAAGTATAAAAACCATCCCTGTATTTTTTAATTATAATCGCATATGCACTATCAGCAATTTTTACGTCTTTTATTTCAAGCGAATTAAAATTGTCAGTACCTAAACCATACGACTCATAGTTACCTAAAAGCTTTTGATTTTCACCAAGATCTTGAGGTATTTTATTCTTTCCGCTTATCCATTGTCCAGAAGAGTTTTTTAACCAACCGGTAGCTAATATTAATGCGCTACTTTTTTTTGTTATTATTGGCAATGGTTCATCCATTCGATTTTGAGCATTGATGCTGGCTGTAAGCAATGTAAAAATTATAAGTAGATTTATTTTCATAAGATACTTGTTGGTATATTTAAATTTATTAACATTAAAAATAAACTAATAATACATAGATCTGATAGAATTGAACATCGTAACTACGTAATTTTTAATTCAAAAAAGTTGTTCATTATTCGGAGGCAATACTACTTTATCTACAAAAAGCAAATGTGAATTCCACATTCTACATCTTATAGACATACTCCGCCTTCACGTATCCAAAATTCCCTGACTGGATCACCTTCACCTGCAGCCAGTCCCCGTCAATGGCTATCACCATCAAGAGATCATATTTTTTAAGGGGCTCTATAACTGCAGATTCATTTCCTGGCTCTTCACGCAGCTTTAGAGTTTCAGAATTTACAGCGACTATATCCTCAGGATGATAGATAGCTGTCTTTTTTTCGCTTACGGCTTCTTTCTTTGCCTTGGATTTAACGGACTCTTCGGAAGTAAGAGAAACGGTCTGTACTTTTTTAGACGGACTATTGACGCTACTTCTTGAAGAAGAAGAAGTGCTTGCGCGCGGAGCCGTATACCTCGCAGGCGGCGAATAGGTAGCGCAAACTCCGCAGCTTCCCCCATTCGAACAATGTGCGCATCTGCTGCAGTTTGAGCATGCGCTGCAGTAAGCGCTCCCTGTGCATCTCCCCGCTTCTTTTGGTTTGGCATCACAACAGCTTGCCATGAGCTTATCGTTCTGCGCATTAGCACATAATACCGTAAAAAAGAGTAAGGTGTAATAAAAAAGTATTTTTATCATGGTCAAATAGTTATGTTTCAGGCAAACATAAAGAAAGCTTTCCTCTAAAGTTTACGGTTTTCCGTAATTAGCAGATATTTCAAATCAAGACAATTGCAGCTTTATGCGATCTCTAATAAAAAGAATTACTTATTTAATAAATCCTTCAATTAAAACTCCCCATTCAAAACAACTCCCCCATCACCGGCCAAAATCAAAATAAAAGAAATCTGCAACAATTAAACAATCAAGTACAAAAAGAAACTAACTAACTAGAAATAATATGCATTTACAACAGGTATTTATACGGGCAATACTTTGCCTGTAATTTGTATTTTTGAAAAGGCATCCAAAAACTGTTTGTAAACAGATACCTAATACCAAAAATAAAAAGTAAATATGGTTATAACGATCATTCTTATTTGCATCGCGACAGTATTTTTTGTTATTGTCTACCGACAAAATCTAGAAAAGAAAAAGTATCTAGAAGAAAAGTACATTATTAATCTAGATCAAGCTAAGAATTTTATCAACCACATCGAGAAATTAAGCGACTACATTACATGGGTGGAACGTGACCGTATAAAGTCTGAATATTCATTATCAGGGCAATTCTTTAAAAACCGAACCAATTTTTACAAAAAAGAAGAGACTGTAAAAAAGTTTAATGACATTTTTCAGGATTTTGATTTATATATCGTCCAGTACAACCAAAATTACGTCAGCTCCCAGAAAGAAAAACTAAAACTGTATTTCGACAATATTGAAGAAAAAAAACTCGATGACCAGCAGCGCACCGCAGTTATAACAGATGAGTATTCAAACTTGATCATTGCAGGGGCAGGTTCAGGAAAAACGCTCACCATTCTAGGGAAAGTCCAATACCTTATCAAGCAGAAAAACATACAGCCTGATGAAATCCTGCTGCTGTCCTTTACCCAGAAAACAGTTGCCGAATTGAATGAGAGACTGCAGAAGCTCAATCTTGGCGTACAGGCCACCACCTTTCACAAACTCGGTTATGATACCATTAAAAGATTTAATGCTGCTGTTCCCGCAGTCACCAATGAAAACACTTTAAGCGCCGTTATCAGGGAATATCTGAAAACCGATATTCTGGATGATGACCAAGCCCTGCAGTCCTACATCCAATATGTATCCTGCTATATGAATATTCCCGAAGAGCATGACAGCTACGATTCATTGGGAGAAAAACTGGACACAGAGAAAGGAATCGATTTCCAAACACTGAGATCAAAATGCGAGCCGCTAAATATAGTGGCAAACCCCAATCTCAATACCATGAATGGAGAAAGAGTCAGAAGCGTAGAAGAGCTTATAATTGCCAATTTCCTTTACCTCAATGGAATTGAATATGAGTATGAAAGGCCTTATCCCTATGGCGATGCAATGTACCGTCCTGATTTCTTTCTGACAGATTATAATATCTATCTGGAGCATTTCGGCGTAGATGAGCATAATCAGGCAAAATGGCTTACTCCATTCCATGAACAGAAATATGTGGAAGACATGGAGATGAAAAGAAATACCCACAAACAGCATAAAACCAAGCTTCTGGAAACTTACTCCTATTACAACAGGGACAAAATCCTGCTGGAGAAGCTTAAAAATATGCTGATAGCAGAGAATGTATCTTTTAAGCCCAGAGACACGAAGGATATCTATTCAAAAGTATCGGAAGATGGGAAAAACTTCGGAAAGGAGATAAACAGGCTTATTGAAAGCTTTATCAATCTCATCAAATCCAGACAGCTGAACAATAGTTCATTAATGGAACTGCTGTCAGAGAAAAATAAATCCCAGGACACTTTCATGATCGAACGACAGGAAATGTTCCTGCAGTTTGCACTCCCCATTCTTGAAAAGTACGGCCAGAGGCTGAAGGAAAGGAATGAAATTGATTTCAATGATATGATCAATAAAGCCGCAGAGTCTGTAAAAATGAATAGGCCCAGCTATCCATACAGATATATAATCATTGACGAATACCAGGACATTTCTTTTTCCAGATTTAATCTGATTAAAGAAATTCGGGATCTTTCAGGCGCAAGACTTACTTGTGTTGGAGATGACTGGCAATCCATTTACCGTTTTGCAGGCAGTGATGTCTCCCTGTTCAGCAATTTTGAAAAGCATGTCGGCAAATATGAGAAGCTGCTGATCGAGCAGACTTACAGAAATTCCCAGTCCCTTATCGATATCAGCTCAAAATACATCCAGAAAAACCCAAAACAGATTGCCAAAAAGCCACGCTCCAATAAAGAGCCCTTGGAGAATCCTTTACATTTTGTATACTATAAGCTCGATGAGATAGAGGGTGTTTTCATAAATCAAATACAAAATCTAGCCAATAAATATGGGAACAAATCAATACTTGTCTTGGGAAGACACGGTTTTGACATTAAAGATCTGATAAAGCTAAAACCGGACAGCAGAATAAAATACGTTGAAAGAACTGACACACTGGAAGTCAGAGGATTTGAAGAAATTAATATCAAATATCTGACTGTGCACAAGTCTAAAGGAACAGAGGCCGATAATGTCATTATTCTGAATCTTCAAAACGATCTGCTGGGATTTCCCAATAAAATGACCGATGACCCCATTTTATCGCTCCTGCTGAGTGATGAAGAAGAATACAGATTTGCGGAAGAACGCAGGCTGTTTTATGTTGCCCTGACAAGAACAAAGAATGAAGCTGTGCTGCTGATTCCCACGGACGCTTCACTATTTACGGAAGAACTTCTTACAGACAATAATTACCTACTGGCTAAAAAAGGCGGAAATCTGCACGCCGCTAACTGCCCATACTGTAAGACAGGCAAACTGGTCACCAGACAAAATCAAAATACCAGAAGCCAGTTTCTAGGATGCTCGCACTATCCTAACTGCAATCAGACCTATAAGAACCTAGAAATTTTAGATGATCAATTTCTATGCTCCAGCTGCGAAAGCGGTTTCATGGTTAAAAGATCAGGAACATACGGAGACTTTTTAGGATGCACAAATTACCCTGGTTGCAGAAATACCATAAATTTAAAATAAACTGCCAAAATTGTCATAACCTAACAAATTATCTGCTGTACCGCATTTTAAGAACGCTTAATCGTCTACCCGTTCAAATAAACCAGCCTGTCCAACCAACCACCCCGTCACCGGCCAAAATCAAAATAAAAAAAATCAACAGCAATTAAAACAATCTAAAAAGAAACTAACTAACTAACTAACTAACTAACTAATAATTCTTCCTTTAAATTTCCTGATTGATATCCTTTTTGTAAGCGTTGCAGCCATACTCAATCTGCTGTCTTTTTTTGCAAACACAACATTTATAACGCTGATTACCCTTAGATTGAAATCCATTTTTTATGCATTTACCATTGCAAAAATTACATTTTATTTTCATGACCTAATTTGGAACACTAAGTTGAGGCAAAAGCACTTTAAGGCTTATTAAAAGACAAAAAAGAAAGAGACGACCTGATGGTCATCTCTTTCTTTTTTCAATAATTTAAATTTAATACTCTTTTTCAGCTAGTTAAATGATTAAATTACATAAACACCTAATCTGTAACATTACCGGATAATCACGCGCGCAGGGAATTCGAAATAGGGAAACTGGGCAACCAGGAGATTTGCCAGGTTCCAAAATACAGATCCAACTTTCCATTAAGGCTGTTGCCCAAATCCGTTTTAAGCGCTATAGGCCAAATGTCCAAATTCGTTGTAGCATATTCGCTGTGTATTTATTCAATTACATATAGTAATTTCGGAGCGCCTGCATCATGTTCGCCAACCGCTAAATAAAAAGGTTTTTTAAAATTTAATTTACTAAATATATTCTCGTGGTGAGCCCTTAAAAAAGTATGGTATGATTCAATAAATGCTGCAGTTTCAAATAAATTATAAATATCCATTAAGTCCTCCCAATCATCAAAATCATTTTCTTTTCCCTGAATTTCTCTGGTCAAATCAGAAAGTAATGGAATTATACACCCTGGCAAACAAGAAATGTTTTCTAAATAATTCAGCCGCTCGTCCATAGTTTTAAAAATAGGCGATTCAATGCTACTGTAATTGAAATCGATGGCAAAGGTATCAAATGCGCCGCCGTACAGCCCTCCATGCTCAAAATAAAGCATATTGAACTCTTTTTTCAGGTCATTATTGTACTTGTCATTCAACCAGTAATTATTAATATTTGTTTTCAAATCATTAAACATGCTTTCAATATTTTTATTGCTATCATGTTCTTTCCAAAGATTATAAAACTCAAGTTGGGTTTTGTTGTCTGTTAATTTTAGACTTTCAGTTACGTTTTTTTCTAATTGAATTTCGGTCTCTTTTAATCTTTCGATTATGGTTTTATTTTTCATAATAGTATTTTTAATATAACAGCAGATTTTCTTGACTTAAACTAGATATTGCATTAAATGAGCCCTATTCTTCGACTTTATCAAATCCTCCAAATCCAGAACTATTTTCAATTAATCTAATTACCCAAATCTATTCTACAAATTTTTAATCGTTTGATCATTAAATATTATTGTCAGTTTTTAAAGAAAATCTCATATCCCAATTCTATTTTTACAATTATAATATTGAGTTTTTCCTTAATTAAATTTAATCCATCAGCATCAAATAAATATTTGGTCTGGTAGGAAAAATGATATTGCTCTCCTTTTTTAAAATCGTTCTTATTGGATTTTTTTACCACTTCTATATGAAATTCTATATTTTCAATTTCCGTAGACAAATCAGAATATTTCCTGATACTTTTGATTTCTTCTGCTGTTAACTTTTGATTTTCAAAATCAAAATCTATACAGCCATTTTCTTTTAATTTTTCATAAGTATTTTGGTCAGCCAATACAATTCCGAAATCGCAAATTTCATAAGAGAGTAAATAGAATTTCTTTTGAACATGAGCTTCTGTTAATTCCAAAATTTCATTTAAAACAATAGTAATTCTTTCGTTATCGATATAATGGCTATATTTTTGAAAAAAAGTTTTAAAAATTTTATTCTTTATTTCTAACTCAATAAAATATTTATCTTCTTTTTCTTGAATAGCTGTAATGGAATAATCAATACTTATATCTAGTAAATTGAAACTTTTATCAAAAATTTCCATGTAATCCTTACCTTCAAAAATACCATCCGGAACATCATAAAAGAATTCCTTATTTGAAATTATATTCTCTAATTTCTCCAATGCATTGCCATAATAAGCATTATTTTGCAACGATAATTTATTGAGGTCTAAATAAAAATCTATTTTTTTATCTAAAGCCAAAGGTTTAAAATTAGAATTATCTAAATCAATATAGACTACCTCGGATGTATTTTCTTCAACAAATAAAGCGCCATTGCTCTTATTACGGGCTATAGGAATTAAATTTTCTACACGGAATACTGGATAAAACTCGCTATTGACAAAGTCGAGAATTGCTTCTTTTAAGAAACTTGGATTATTAAAATTGCTGTCTCTACTGCTATAATTTAAAACTTTAAACTCGCCAAAATAAGGAACCTCAAAAATAACTTCTTTATTATGTTTTATTCTAAATTCTAAAATTTCTTTAATAAAACTAGGTATTTGCAGGTTTTCACGTTCTTCAAATCTGCGTATAGCTTTAAATTTGCCATTATTCAAAAATATTATTTTTAGCGTTTTAACAATTGATACAAAACTTCCGTAAATTATCATTAAAAGTCCCATATAATGAAACAATAACGCATTTAAAGAATATAAATAATAGCCAAAAAGGATTAAAATTATACCAATTAATATATTTATTAAGTTTCTATTTTTAGAATTCATTTTATGTTTAATTATTTAGTGTATGATGTGGTTTAACCAACTAACACTTTGAACCTGAGTTCATGAGGCTTCAAAGTACAAAGTTTCCTGTTTTTGTGTATATGAAACGCAATGCTCCTGGCTTAAAATTTTGAGTCCGCCCGGAGCCTGTTAGATATTTGTAAATTATTGCTGGAGTTCATTTAATATTTTTTTCGGAGCATAGTATATTTGAAATCCTCTCTCTAATGATTTTTCTATAAATCTATTATATTTCATGCATGCAGTTTCCTTGTCTTTAAATTTTAAGAGCCCGGCACCAGTCAACATTTCATTATTTCGAATTTCACAAATATCCCACTTGGAGTAATCTGTTGGGTCCATTAAACAACAAACAGTCTGTACTTGAATACTATCAATAAATGATTCTAAATCACAGATTCCTTTTTCCAATTTGTATTTCAGCCAATCCTTGTCTGATAAGTCAGAGACATGGAAAATATGAATAGTGTCCTTCAATTTATTTAATAACACAATTTCAGCTGAACCATATAAATTTCCAATTTGTATAAAATCATAGGGAACTTCTGGTCTGAATTCACTCTCGAATAATTTTAGGTTTTCCAGGCTGTCTAAAAAACTAAACGGTTTTTCAAATTCTTCATCATCACCTTCAATTATTAGGTTCGCTGGTATGGCAAGTAAATTGTCTCCAAAAATCTTAAAGGAATGAACCTGTCTGAAGTTTTCAGGGAATACCAAAAGGTTTTCTCCGGACAGTTCTAATTTTTTTGAAAGGTGTCCAATTTGTTTTTCAAGCTCCGTGAGTTTGTCGGTCATTTTATCGCTATTAAAATCTATATTTTTCACTGACCATATAGTATGACGCATAAGGTCAGTTTATGGAAAAACTTTGTTTGTTTTACCTCAAATGTAACAAAAAAGTTGTTCTAAAAAATGATTTTTGAGTTTTTAGAAATACAACATATCATAGGAATTCATCACAGCCAAATCCATTTTTTCAGTATACAAATCCCCTATAGGCTGAATTGGCACGATTCGGTTTAGGGATTTGGAAAACTTTATTATCTTATGGTATAAAAGCATCATAAAGTATGTCTTAACAATAGTGTGGACCCAACAATTAGCCCCGATAGCAGTGGAAATCCTTTTGTGCCGGGGTTCGGCACAAAAGATTGAAACGGATAGCGGGAAAAAGCTCCAAAAAAAACAATATCAAACGAAAAAAATACAACCAAAAATTACCACAAGGCGACCATAATTCCCAAAACCCGATCAAAGCCCCAAAACACGCAGCCAAAAACACGCAGCCAAAAACACCCAGCCCCCTTATAAGAAACCCCAAAGCGGCCCCAAAGACATAACGGTGAAGAACATAGAAAAAGACCTAAACTATACCTGCTCCAGGTTAAAAGGAAGTTCCCTTATTCTTTTTCCTGTCAAATCAAAAATAGCATTGGTAAGCGCCGGCGCAAATGGCGGAAGGGCAGGCTCGCCCACTCCCCCGGCATCGGCATCATTCTCCATCACATGTACCTGCATTTGGGGCATATCATAGATGCGCGGCATATTGTAAGAGTAAAAATTCTGCTGATCTGCCATCCCATCTGTAAAAGTCATCTCATGGAAGGCAGCGGCTCCCAGTGCCATTATGATAGAGCCCTCTATCTGGGCCTCAATTATATCGGGGTTTACATACCAGCCGCAATCCATAACAGCCCATACTTTATCTACCCTCACCCCTCCTTCAGGCTTATGGGAAACCTTTACGATCTGCCCCACGGTACTGTCAAAACATTCGGTGATGGCAACGCCAAATCCTTCGTTTTTTTTTCTTGCCTTCCATCCCGATACTTCTTCCATCTTATCGATAAGTTTCTGAAGGCGCTGTTGCTTTAAATATTTTCTTCTAAAATCCAGTGGGTCTTTCCCGGCCGCATGCGCCATTTCGTCCATAAAGCTCTCATAGGCAAAACCATTGGTAGAGGCATAGACAGACCTCCACCAGAGCACTGGTATTGGCGTTTCAAAAGGAATATCAGAGAAACTTATATTTTTAACCGACTCGAAATAGGGCGCCAAAAACCCTTCTGTAGTGCTTCCATTGGCTTTTCCCCTATTCTCGGACATCCAGTGGTCGATGTTCTGGCCCGCCATACGAAACTTTACGGCGGTCATTTCCCCATCCTCTATAACACCTTCTCCCCTATAGGAAATACCCGGCCTGAAAGGCCCCTGGCTGGCATCATCTTCCCTTGTCCATACGACCTGGACAGGTCCCCTGATCTCCTTGGAGATCACAACGGCCTCATGAACGAAATCCGTAAAGGCCTTTCGTCCAAAACCACCGCCTAAAAAAGTCATATTTACGATAACCGAATCCAGAGGGATCCCGAAACTTGCACTTATAAATTCCTGCATCCAGTCCGGGGCCTGCAGGGGTCCCCAAATTTCAATTTTATCTCCCTGATGGTGCGCTATGCAATTTAAAGGCTCCATTGCATAGTGCGACTGGTAGGGCGTCTGATAGGTCACATCGAGCTTTTTTACTGCACCCTCTATAATTTTATCGGGATCACCCACTTTTTTAAAGATAAGCCCCTGCTCATTTTGCAGTAGCCCCAATTGCCTTTTGGATATTTCAGCGCTGTCCAAGTGCTCAAAGCCGCTGTCGTCCCAAACTATTTTTAATGCTTTTTTGCCCTGCAGGGCAGCCCAGGTATTGTCCGCTATTACTGCCACCCCTTCACGCAAGGTGTTATGGACCTTCATTTTTATCTTAAATACCTTTTTTACCCCGGCAATTTTCAAGGTCTCGCTGTCATCATAGCTCACGAGCTTTCCCCGCAGCCTGGGATTGCGCTCTACTGCTGCAAAAAGCATCCCGGGAATTCTTTTATCAATTCCAAATACGGCAGTTCCATTGGTTTTTCTGGCCGTATCAATTCGTCGGATACCTTTGCCAATCAGCTTATAATCCGAGCGTTTTTTTAATTTTACCTCTAAAGGGGCAGCCAGTTTGGAGGCTTTCTGGGCCAACTCCCCATAATGCAGGCTTTTTCCCGACGGCCTATGGATGACATGGCCTGATTGGGCAAAACATTCACCTGCCGGCACAGCCCAGACACCGGCCGCTGCAGCGATGAGCATTTCCCTGGCCGTGGCGCTTAACTTGAGAAGATTTTTATACGAACCTCTAATTGTGGAGCTTCCCCCTGTGATCTGGCCCCCATATTTCTTACTTCCCTGTGCAAATACCACATTAATATCCTTGAGGTCCACTTCAAGCTCTTCGGCTATAATTTGGGGTACAGAATGAAAAGAACCCTGCCCCATTTCTGCGCGATGGTCTATAAGGGTTACCTGGCCGCTTTGCTCAATAATAATCCAGGCATTCATCTCCACCGAATCAAGCATGCCCAGCTGCGGATTTACGATATTGGCCGATGCACCCGCGCTGTTAAATACACCAAGGTAGAAAGCCGTTCCCCCTATACCAGCCAGTTTAAGAAAACTTCTCCTTGAGACTGGCACTTTATTTGACTCTGACATGTTTTTGAGTATTTTATTGTAAATTCATTATTTAGCCGGCGCATAGGCCCCGTTTTTAATCCAGGCAGTCCACGCTCTTTTAAATTCGCTGTGGCTCATCGGGGGCATTGAATGCCCCTGGGCAGGCTTCCAGCCTGCCAGCACCAGTTCGTCATCGGCATGCTCCAGGAGCTGTTTCATATTCTTATTGCCGTTTTGTTTCAGGTCTACTAGCTGTTTGGCAAGATCATGTGCCGATTTGCCCTGAAAAACCATTTTCATATTAGCCGGGGGCAAATGCCAGTTTGGAGCCCCAGGAGGCGCATTAGGACCTGCAGTATTTTCCAATTGGTGGCAATTGGCACACTTCATGGCATAAAGCCCTTTACCGTCTGCTCCACGTTTTGGAAACATTTTGTGGATATGGCTGTCATCTCCCTGCAGGGGTATATCCCCAATGGGATGGCAGTTAACACATCTGGGGCTCATCAGCACACTATATACTTTCTCAAAAGCCTTTACCGATGCTATACTGTCCTTTGCAATAGGGGCGGGTATATCTTTGTATACTTTATCGGAACTGTATGTATTGCTAAAACCAAAAGCTGCAATGGTAATCATAACCAGGATTACAGCTGCAATTGAGCCGCCTTTTTTTCGGAGCATAACACTTATGTTTTTTGAGTACCTATTTTTTATCATACTGAAGAATTGAAAAGTTGTATAAATTTAGAATCCTAGAGATCACTTTGATTTCTCAGCTGATTTTCGTTGTATTTCCGCAGCAATATGTATCGCTTTTCGAATTCTGGGATAAGTACCGCAGCGGCAAATATTACCGGCCATTGCATTGTCTATATCCTGATCTGTAGGGTTGTTATTCTCACGAAGCAGTACGGCAGCTGACATAATTTGCCCGGAATGGCAATAACCACACTGCGGAACATCAATATTTTGCCATGCCTGCTGCAAAGGATGATCATTGTTTAAAGATAAGCCTTCAATGGTAGTGATTTTTTTCCCCTGCGCACGGCTCACCTTAGTAACGCAGGAGCGCACTGCTTCCCCGTCAAGATGTACCACACAGGCACCGCATTGCGCCACGCCGCATCCATACTTTGTACCGGTTAGCTGGAGAATATCACGCAACGCCCAAAGCAGAGGCATATCACTGCTAATGTCACAATCATGTGATTTATTATTTACATTTAATTTAATCATATTCTAATTAATTTAGTTTTTATTTAAAATTAATCATAAATACTTTAGGATTTAATTTATAATCAAAATTAACATAAAAGGTTTGCATAAAATTATAAATTCAAACTATTAGTTAAGCTAATCAAAGAATTAAAGAGGCTCCACCATTGAATCTCATCCGGATTTTTTTTAGAATTAATTATTTTCAACAGCTCAAAAAATGAGTTGGTCATATCACCTCTTTTCAATTGTAAAAAAGCCGGTTACCGCCAAGGTTTCTACATGTCATAAACCTACACAAAAACCTCCTAAATCAAATGACTTTGGAGGTTTATAATCTAACGGATTAGGAGCTGCAGCTATATTAAAAACGTCATTAGGAAACTATCTGTGCCACAAACTAAAATTTGACAATTCTTATAATTCTTTGAGCCTTATTCCATTTAGCATGTACTATTTTTCAATAATAGTTCACTATCTTATTTCAAATTATCATTAAAGAAACGCCCTAATGTATCAAAAGGAATCACATCGACTTTGTCATATAGATCCACATGAACCGCATTTGGTATAATGATTAATTCTTTTGGCTCGTTTGCCACTTTAAAAATATCTTCACTAAAATACCTTGAATGTGCCTTTTCCCCTGCAATCAATAACATTGGTCGTGGCGCAATTTCCTTTACATAAGAGAGTATCGGCATATTCATAAAAGCTATTGGATTGGTTGCAAGCCAGGCCCCGTTTGAGTTCACAGAATTGACCTGAAAACCGCGCGGTGTCCTGTAATAGTCAAAATATTCCTTTACAAATTGCGGCTCATCACCTTTTAATTTCTCGGGCAGATTCCTTGGACCAGCTGCCGGTTTACCAGCCTGGGCATCTTTGTTGCGCTGCTCACCCAAAGCTTCCAGTGTCTTGGTTCTTTGTTCGGGAGTAACCGAGTCATTATAGCCTTTGGACATGACTCTTGTCATATCATACAAACTTGTCACGGCGACCGCTTTCACCCTTTTATCAACAGCCGTGGCATTTAAGGCAAAGCCGCCAAAACCACAAATCCCGATGATCCCAATTTTGTTCCTGTCAACGTTTTTTTGCAATCCCAAAAAATCAACCGCGGCGCTGAAATCTTCCGTATTGATTTCCGGAGAGGCCAGGTTTATGGGTTCACCTCCACTTTCTCCTGTATAAGACGGGTCAAAAGCCAAAGCAATAAACCCGCGTTCTGCCATTTGATTGGCATATAATCCTGATGATTGCTGCTTGACTGCTCCAAAAGGCCCGCCAATAGCCAATGCAGATAATTTTTGGTTTGCTGCATTTTTTGGAAGGTATAAATCTCCTGAAAGCGTAATCCCATAACGATTTTTGAATGCAACTTTTTGACGGGTTACCTTATCGCTTAATTGGAATGTATAATGCTCTTTTGACGTGTTCATTTTCTCTGAATTTAATTTTGTTTTTTGTGCAAATAATTGCCCTGTTATCAGAAACAATATTATGATTGCCAATGCTTTTTTCATTTTATGTTTGAATTAATTTTTAATACTTAAGTACCACTTCTGAGTTATGGACTTCCCCAATTTACTATTCTATATTTGGAACGGAAGTCTATTAAAGCTCCTGTGCTGTTGGGCGAAAGATGATTTCATTAATGTCTACATCCAAAGGCTGGCTGATTGCGAAAGCTACTACACGGGCAAAACTGTCCGGACTGATTCCTACCTCCCCTACATAATCCTTGTTGGCCTTCTGGATATCTGCCTCTGAAATCTGTTCCAATAGCTCTGTTTTGACAGCACCGGGGCATACAATGGTGGTTCGGATATTATAGGGCTTGAGCTCCATTCGCAAGCCTTCCGTTAAGGCGCGCACCGCATATTTGGTAGCCGAATAAACGGCAGAACCGTAAAATACTTTATGGCCGGCCACAGAAGAAGTGTTGATGATCTGACCAAGTTTTTGCTCTTTCATATAAGGAAGAACAGCGGCAATACCATTGAGTACGCCTTTGATATTCACATCTATCATGGTATTCCATTCCTCCACATTTATTCTGTCCATAGGAGACAAAGGCATGATCCCAGCGTTATTCACGATGACATCTACACGCCCAAATTGCTGCACTGCTGAATCAACCAGGTTTTTTACCTGCTGCAGATCTGTCACGTCCACTTTTACAGCTAGGGCTTTCCCTCCCGCTGCTTGAATATCTGTCGCCAGCTTTTCAATTTTATCAGCTCTTCTCGCCCCTAAGATCACAGTTGCTCCCAATCCTGCCAAATGTTTTGCCGCAGCCTCTCCCATCCCGCTGCTTGCTCCTGTAATGATTACTACTTTATCTTTGATATTGTTTTCCATAATTATTTCATTTAAGTCCATTGTTTTGAAAACTATTTTGCGCTTTGATACACCTTATCGGTTACGGCTTCGTTCCAGTTTACAATTCCCTTTTCCGTGTTTGGAACGATGTATAATTGCTGCAAACCTACATCAGCACTCGCACCATGCCAATGCCTTACATTGGGCGGACATTTGATGACATCCCCTTTTTTGATAATTTCAACAGGCCTGCCCTCAATCTGATGATAACCAACACCATCGGTAATAATCAGGATTTGACCCGCGGGATGACTGTGCCAGTTGCTTCTTGCACCAGGCTGGAAATATACATTGCCAACCGCTGTTGTAAAAACCCTATCGGCATCAACCAGACCGGTATTGTATGCATTACCTGTAAATAAATCTTTTGAACCTTTTTCACCTTTTGGAAAAATTTGAGTCAGCTGGTTTTTATCTCCATTTGTTTTTTCATGGTTTTTATTCTTGTTGCAAGCAATAGCCATTGCCAATAACATGATGAATAAAAATGCTGTTTTAAAATTACTTTTCATAAAGATCCTGTTTTAATTGTTTTCAAATTTCACAACTACATTTCCTGTACCCAATGCAGCGGCCAGTCCCGATGGATTATCAATATATCCTAGTTTTGTATAACTATAGGAAGTGTTGAAACTTTTATAAAAAAGCACCAGGACATTGTTTCCGTAAAGCGTTAAATTGCCCGCTTTTATATCGCCTCCAACTGAAGCATTTGTTGGAAGCGGACTGGGAAAATCATAATACTTTTCATTGCCATTCAGTTCTGTCATATCGATGGTAAGGGGAAGTCTTGCTTTTAGTGCAGCGGCGCTCGGGTTGTTATACAATGTTGCTGTAAAAACTGCTGTACCAATTGTAATTTTCATTTTACTTGTTGAATTAGTATTAGTATTTTCATTTCCATTCTCATTGTTTTGCGGTAACGTTTCATTGTCCTTGCTGCAGCCTGCATTACAAAAACAAAAAACGAAAACAACAGCCATAACGGTTAGAAAAGATTTCAGTTTCATACGATATGTTTAAGGTTAAACATTTTTAATGAATTTTGCAGGAATCCCGCCCACGATAGTATTATCGGGAACATCTTTGGAAACTACGGCCCCTGCGGCGACAACGGCATTCTCTCCAATGGTAACGCCGGGCAAAATCGTTGCATTGGCACCAATCCATGCATTTTTTTTAATGTGGATAGGTTTTCCAATGAGTCCTTTTCTTTGCTCCGGATCTAAGGGATGGCTTTCGGTAATAAGGCTGACTTTCGGGCCAATTAAAACATCGTCTTCAATGGTAATACCGCCCAAGGCCAAAAGAGTACAGTCAAAATTGATAAATACGTTTTTGCCGATCGAAATGTGTTTTCCGTAGTTGATGTAAAGGGGTGTAAAAACGGTTACATCCTGAACTTTTGTATCTAAAATTATGCTCAGTATCTGTTCAATTTCCTCTGGATTTGAGGATTTATTCATCTGGTTAAGCAATGCTTTGACAGCAAATGCCTCTTCTCTTAATCTGCCTAGTTGCGGATCGTTTGGAAGTATCGCCTCACCGGCTAAAAGCCTCTCAAAAATATCTTTTTGAGACGATGAAGCAGTAGAAATAGGTTTTGAATCTGACATAGTATTTGAATTAAATATCCAGATACAAAGATAAGGCTGCCTTTAAGCAGGGAAGTAACGATTATCAAACCAAAGCTTAAGAAATTCAAACTTCTGCCAGACGAAATGCAGTGGGATTGGTTCCCGTAGTCTTTTTGAAGAAATTATTGAAGTAGGTCGGGTATTCAAATCCCAAGGCATATGCGATCTCAGAAATACTCCAGTCGGTGTGCTGCAAAAGCGCCTTGGCTTCTGTGATGATGCGCTCTGTAATATGGGTCGTTGTTGATTTTCCCGTCACTTCTTTTACAGCCCTGTTCAGGTAATTGATATGCACATTGAGATGCTGCGCGTAATGCTGCGCCGTTCTTAATTGGAGCGGATTCGAAGCGGTTTCAATAGGAAACTGTCTTTCCAGCAGTTCTAAAAACACAGATGCTAATCTGGAAGAAGCATTCTTGTTTTGCTCGAAATTCTCAGAAGGTTCCATCTTTAAGGATTCGTGGATAATCAGACTGATGTAATTGCGAATCAGTTCATCTTTAAATACATAATCACTTTTTTGCTCGGCAATCATTTTCTGAAAAATAGTATTCAGAAAGCCTCTCTGCTCTTCTGTGATTTTCAAAACAGGTGTTCCCCCTATTTTAAAAAAGGAAGATTGCTGCAGGCTTTCAGAACGTTCGGAGTTTTTAAAAAACTCCTCAGAAAATAAAATAGTGTAACCAACGTAAGTGGTGGAAATGGTTTCCCACGAATACGGAATGTGCGGATTTCCGAAAAAAAGAATCGTGCCTTCCTGCTCATAGGTCTTATCGGAATAATGAATCCTGCTTTTCCCTGTAGTGAGGCAGATTTTATAAAATTCCTTTCTGCTGTAGGTTCTGGTTTCTGCGCCATCATCCTCTATCTGAAATGCTTTAAAACCCTGGAGTTTCAGTTCATTGTTAAACTTCGAAATTTCTCTTGTTATGATCTCTTTCATTTTGCAAAGTTAAGAAATTCAAACATACCATAACTCTTTAATCTTAATTTCTACCTAAATCACTTCCCTATTTACAATACTGACCAAATTTAGAATCCTTTTTTAAAAGGCATAAAAAAGCAAAAACATATCTTAAAAAAAATGCTTTATTTTTTGCAATGCCTGTAAACTAGACAATAGAAGAATTGGTTCAAATTTACATTCTCCAAAGACAAATTGGATCTGTTGCAGATCCTAGCCCCGATAGCAGTGGAAATCCTTTTGTGCCGGGGTTCGGCACAAAAGATTGGAATGGATAGCGGGAAAAAGCTCCAAAAAATAAAACTATATACAATTCACTAAGTACAAAGTACAAACAAAGCATAAGTACAACCCCGGACAAGCAACGCAATACCGCCCAACCCGCTCCGGCACCCCTTTAAAAAAACAACACCAATAATTCAATTCAAAAAATAAAACGACAACTTCCCATACAACCAAAAATTACCACAAGCACCACCGTAATTCCCAAAACCAAACCAAAGCCCCAAAACACGCAGCCAAAAACACCCAGCCCCTATGACCCGCAGAACCCTTAAAAGGAACCCCAAAGCGGCCCCAAAGACATAACGTGCAAGGACATAGAAAAGGACCTTATAGAGAATGACCCTTTAAAGGGACGAGTATTATAAAAAAGAGCCAATGACTTAAAAATAAGTCAATTGGCCCTTCCATGAAACAGTTACTAAATTACAAAAATAAAACGGTATTGCAGGTGTTAAAATGTTTAGTTTAAAAAAAAACAATATCCTTAAGACTTTAAGGTTTTAAATCAGCTGCCTTTTATTTAATCAGGCACCATTATAAATATTATTTCCTTACTGCATTTTGCTGCTGGGAACGGATCATCTTAATCTGGTCCTTAACGTTCTCGCTTATATCATTAATCGAAAAACTCGCCGGATCCTGGCTTGGGGGATAAGTGACAAAGGATTCCAAAAATGCGGCCCCTTTCTGAATGCCTTCAGCCACTATATACATCTTTGTTCCCCACCATTTCTCATACACAAAAGAGGTAATATCGGCCCTTTCATAGGGATCCATACGAAGATTGAATAATTTGGGAACGCGAAGCGGGGTAAATGGATTGGCCCATATGCCAAAACCGCCCTGGGTTCTCTGCTCCTGGAAAACGATCTTCCAGTCGTTCATCCTCATCGATACAAGCTCCGCATCATCGTTGAAATAATAAAATTCGGTTCGTGCAGATTTCGGCTGCTGCCCGGTCAGGTACGGCAATTGGTTAAAACCATCCAGGTGCACTTTGAAAGTGGTGCCCTGTGATTTATAACTGGTCAACAGTTTTTCCTTTATGGCAGGCTCTCCGGCCGCAGCGAGTACTGTCGGGAACCAATCAAGCCCTGAGAGGATTTCATTGGATATCTTTCCCGCCGCAATATGCCCGGGCCAGCGTACAAAGGCAGGCACACGAAACGCGCCTTCCCAGTTGGAGTCTTTCTCGCTCCTGAAAGGAGACATCGCCGCATCAGGCCAGCTGAACATGTTGGGCCCGTTATCGGTAGTATAAATAACAATGGTATTCTCTGCAATTCCCAAATCATCTAAAGCTTTCAATATCAGCCCTACATCGGTGTCATGCTCCAGCATACCATCGGCATACTCATTATCGGACATACCGCTTTTTCCTCGCAGGGATTCGCGAACGTGGGTAAAAGCATGCATGCGCGTTGCGTTCATCCAGCAGAAAAAGGGCTTTCCATCGGCATTCTGCCTTTTAATGAAATCAATAGCGGCTGCAAAAGTCTCATCGTCGATCGTTTCCATCCTTTTTTTGGTCAGTGGCCCGGAATCTTCAATAGTTTGTTTGCCCACCCTTCCAAAACGCGGGTCAACCGTGGGGTCATCGCGGTCTGTAGCTTTGCATTTGAGCACTCCCCTTACCATATAGGATTTCACAAATGCCGAATCCTTGTAAGGATAACTCGGATCTTCGGGTTCTTCCTCAGCGTTTAAGTGGTACAGGTTTCCGAAGAACTCGTCAAAACCATGAACGGTCGGCAGGTACTTGTTGAGGTCCCCCAAATGGTTTTTCCCGAATTGCCCTGTCGCATAGCCCAAAGGCTTAAGTGCCTGCGCTATGGTAATATCACGGGCCTGCAGGCCAATTGGGGCGCCCGGCATGCCGACTTTAGAGAGTCCTGTGCGATAGCAGCTTTGTCCGGTAATGAGGGTCGAGCGCCCGGCCGTGCAGCTGTTCTCGGCATAGTAGTCGGTAAACATAGTGCCCTCTTTTCCCAGACGGTCAATGTTTGGGGTCTGGTACCCTACCAGTCCGTGGGTATAGGCACTGATATTGGACTGCCCGATATCATCGCCGAATATGATTAAAATGTTTGGTTTCTTGGCAGTCTGTGCCTCAGCCTGTTGGAAAGAAATTAGCCCTATAGCCACAAAGATGCCAATTAGTGCTTTTTTACCGCAATTTTTTATTACTTTTTCAAGCTTCATATTATTGTAGGTATTAAGTTAAATATTAATTAAATGTGTAATTAGTTTTCTAAGAATTTAATTAAATAGACTATCAGCTATAGAATCCATGCAATTTGCTTCGTTTTTTTGTCTTGAAAATAAAAAAGTTTACATTGCGCTAAAGATTTGATATACCGTGAGATAAACAGAACTAATTTACGATTTTTATTCATCCTTTTAACATCTATTTGTTTTTAATTATCGTGAACTTTAAATTTTCCGTATTAAGTAGAATATAATCTCTTCCTGCAGCTCTTGTGATAATTTTTCCTCTTTGATGCTACTCTTTAAATATTTTTTAAGATTTTTGTTATATTTCTCAATTTTGTTCTTACAGTAGCAATAATCATTGCAAATCATTTTGAAATCATCATCTACCAGATACATAATTTCAATGGATTCGATATATTTGGCAAAGGTTCCATTGTACAATTCATCTGGAATAGACATAGAAATAATTGTTATAGCTATATTTTAGTTTTATAACGCAATACTCAAAATTAAGCGATTTCATCTTTTACACCATACTATCGTTATTTTAAATGGTTGCAAATTATAAAATGAAACAAAAGGTAGAATTTCTATACTGTACTTATATCATTCAAGTCATAGTACTTTTTTAAAACCGCAAGATGAAATATTAATTTAAGTTTCCAATCCAGTTGTTTTTACAATCGTACCTCTTTTTTTTGCTGTACTATTGCTGTATTGAACTTTTTATATTTATACCTCATTAAAATTTAAGATTGTATTTAACCATTTGACTGATTTATAGAGCAGTGATAATAAATTCACTTCGTCTGTTTTGCTGATGTTCAGCTTCGCTACAAGGTTTCTCATCGGCACATTTGTTTACCAGCTGTGTCTCGCCATATCCCCTGCCTGTTAGTCGGTTCGCGTTGATGCCATTTTTAACCAGCCATTGTATGGTTGATTTTGCTCTTCTCTCGGATAATCCCTGATTGTATTTGGATGTTGCACGGCTATCGGTATGCGAACGGATATCGAGTGTCATTGTCGGATTGTTATGCAGAACAACCAGTATTTTTTCTAAATCAATAGCCGCTTCGGTACGGATATTAGATTGGTCCAAATCAAAATAAATCATTTTTATATTAAAGCATTTTCCCAAATTGTCTCCCACCGTTACTTTGCAAGTAACAGGATCCAAGGCAATTGGAAGGCTAGTTTTTCCTGACAATTTTCCAATTGATATAATAACTTCCTTCGTAGCATATTTTTCTTTTTCAGCTCTAACAGTATAGCTTTTACCACATTCGACCGAAAATTTATAAAGCCCGTTGGCATCAGTAATTGTAGTCTCTTTTACAAGTCGATTTTCGTACAGAACAACTTTTGCTCCAGGTAAAACAAAAGCGGTTTCAGAATCAGTTATCGTACCGTTAAGTTCCTGAATGCATCTTAGCGCTCTGTTCTCGACAAACTTGTAAATATCATCAGACCCCTGTCCGCCATCTTTATTGGAACTGAAATATCCTTTTCGGGAATCCGGATCAATAATATAGGCAAAATCATCCTTTGGGGAATTGATATCTGCACCAAGATTCTGAATATCACTTACAGTTCCGTCACTTGCTAGTTTTCCTGCAAATACATCCAAACCTCCAAGTCCGGGATGTCCGTCTGAGGCAAAATAGATTTCGTTTTTATCCGTTACAAAAGGAAACGTTTCTTTTCCCTCCGTATTGATGCTTTTCCCCAGATTCTCGGGAGTCCCAAAACTGCCATTGTTTATGCTCACTTTATAAAGATCAGACTGGCCTAACGTTCCGGGCATATCAGATGCAAAATATAATGTTTTCTCGTCGGGACTAAGTGCAGGATGTGCCGTGCTGTAATTATCGCTGTCAAATGGAAGTGGTGTAATATGAGTCCACTTTCCATTTTCAAGTGTTGCCTTATAAATTTTAATTAAAGTAACTTTTTCGCCATCTTTTCCCTTTTTCCCTTTAACATAATTATTTCTGGTAAAATAGACTGTTTTTCCATCCTTGGTAAAAACCGGAGATGCTTCGTGGAATTTGGTATTTATGTCAGTTTTGAATTTTATTACTTTTGCAGAATCAACGTCAGCGACATACAGATTGGTGAAATATTGATCTGTCCAGGCATGTTTTCGTTTTGAAAAGTTGCCCGTATCTCTGGCAGAAGCAAAATATACTTTATTGTCGTGCACAAAGGTTCCATAGTCTGAATATTTTGAGTTGATTCCGGCATTTTCAATATCATACCGTCCGGAGTTAGCTTTAATTTCGTCAAGATAATTTGTTTTCTCCTTAAATAACTTTCCTCTGCTGTCGGCTTTATTTTGTGAATTAAATTCCTGAAGCGTTTTAGCGGCTTTATCCAATTGTCCTGTTGATTTTAAAGACTGGGCATATCTGTAATAATATTCGGTTTCAACATTTCCATTCATGGCAAAGAGCTCGCCATACCACTTTGCCGCGCCTTCAAAATCCGAGTTGAAATAGTAGGCATTCCCCAGTTTCTTAAACATGTCCTCAGACTTATATCCTTTGTTTGCTACTATTTCATAGGTTTTTATGGCATCAATATAAGCGTACTTCTGATATTTTTTATCAGCAGTAGTAACTTTTGACTTTTGGGCATAAAGCTCAAATTGAAAAAAGCTTATACATAACAGGCCAGATAATATATAATTTTTCATTTCATATTTTTTTAGAAGAAACGAGGAGTTGTCATTTTACCATTGTTAATGATAAATTCATAGCGAAGGAATATCTCATGCGATCCTGAATTATAATTGTTTAAGTTTGTGGTTTCACGATCATAACCGTATCCTAAATAAAGGCCATCTGTGATTTGAAATCCTGCCATAGCACTCAATGAAGCGCTCCATCTGTAGGCAACACCCACTACAAATTTGTCCATAAACATAAAATTTGCTGAAATATCAACCTGAAGCGGAGCACCTTCTACCATTTTAGTAAGTACAGCAGGTTTGAATTTGGTATATTGGTATTTATCCAAATCAAATACATAACCGGCCATTAAATAATAATTGATTTTATCCTTGTAAATAGCGACATCATTATCATCGTACCTGTTGGTTTCTATGAAATTAGGTACAGACAAACCTATGTAGGCCTTGTCAGAATGCCAGTAAACACCGGCTCCCACATTTGGGGAGAATTTATTGTCCAGATCCTGAAATTGTGGATCTCCCTGATCTTCAGGATTCAGTTTGCTGACATCTAAATTTAAGATATTGGCAGTTCCCTTTATACCAAAAGAAAGCTTGAAATTGGCCGATGTCTGAACCGTATACGAAAGATCAACTGAGATATTATTCTCATTGGTTGGTCCTATTTTATCGTTCACCAGCGAGCCTCCAATTCCCAGATTACTATTATTGATAGGTGTATTAATTGAAAAACTGCTTGTTTCAGGAGCTCCATCGAGTCCGACCCATTGCGTGCGGTATAAGCCAAAAATACTCAAAGCTCCCCGAGAACCCGCATACGCAGGATTTATATTTATGGTATTGTACATGTATTGCGTAAACTGAGCATCCTGCTGCGCAAAACCTGTAATTGTAAAAAACATTATAATGATGGAAATTAATTTAGTTTTCATAGCAGCAATTGGATTTTTTAGTTATGCTTAAAAGAATACCATTCAGTGTACTACCAGATTCTATAGCGTCCATTTCATAGTACCACCGGATCATCAATAGGAAAATCTCTGTTTAATTCCTGCTCAAATATAAATACCCGGCTTTTTTTACTGTACTGGATAATCCACCCGTTATTTTTGTATATTGGACAACATAAAAGTATGTTCCGTTTGGCAGCAAATGATCTGGGCTTATCGTAGCTCTTCCATCGGAATAACCTCTAAAGACATTGCCCTTGGAGTCATAATTTGTAGTTTCAAAAACTTTTATTCCCCAGCGATTAAAAATCTGAACCCTGTTGTCGGGATATTTCGTTATGTTTTTAATATAGAAATAATCATTTTTATCATCTTCATTTGGGCTTATTGCATCAAAAATTTCAACATCGTCATCGACGCTGCTTTTTACCCTTGCCAAAGTAAAGGCACCATAACCGGAAACAGTAGCTATTGAAGTAACTGTTTTTTCATTAGTGTTTACAACGCCACCTTCGTCTGTCCACAATTGTTTTGCATCGTCCCATCTTACAATATGAATAACATCCTGCGGATTGGCAATAATAGCCGTCGGAGTGGTAGCTTCATCCCAGCTTAGTGTCAGGACTATATCTGTTGTACTTGCATTTTTATCAACTGTCCAGTATTCCTTATCATCAATAATATCAATGATTGTGTCATCTTTTTTATCGTGGGGAAAGAGCGCACTAGAATTTTCTAAAAGATAATGTGCATTAAAACTGCTATCGTTATTGCCCGGAGCAGAAATGGCAGCATACCTAAAAAAGCCTTTGTCACCAATAGGATATAAAAATCCTTCGTTTCCATTTTTAGTGACTTCGCCATCAACATGGCTTGTATTGGAGGTATGTGTATGAGTTGCATTTCTTTCAAAAGTAAAACTCCCCCCAAAATCATCAGATTGTACAATACCTTTATTAAAATCGGCATCACCGGCAACATAAATAGCGCTGTGCAAGCGAAAAGCAGGCTGAGGGCTTATATTGTTAAACAATACATCAAAAAAATCAGAAGCTGCCATACCGGTAAGATCTTGATTCAACAAACCTTCAAAGCGGGTGTAACCCTGAAATTGAGGGTCAAAAGTTACTATGCCATTATTGTTGAAATGTCCCTTAAAAATGACCTCGCCATTATTTTCGTAATCGCCGCTATTTTTGTTGTCAAAATCCCACTCCACACTTACCAGTGTATTGGGATTTACATGTAATAAACCTTCATTGACAGTTTGGGCATTTTGTGCAAATGCAGTTCTAATTAAAGCCAGAAACAGCAGTATGGGAATTTTCGGTTTCATTTTTTTCTGATTTAATTATATTTTACTTTTTGACGAACCATCGGGTTTGAAACGACTTTACTTTCAGCGAGCACCGGGACAGTAACTTCAGCAGTGTTGTTTCCCGGATCTTGATCTGTAATAGCAGATGAAAATACAGTTGTAGTATTCGTTATAACATTTCCTGTCGGAATTTGGCCAGTTGTTAATTCACCTGTAATGATAATTCGGCCGGTACTATTGGCAGCCATATTCAATGTTCCGGTAAATTGATTAGTAGCAGAAGTTGTCGGCAAATTTGTTCCTGCTAAAAAACCGGTATTTGAAATGTTAGTAATTGTAAAGAGCGACGGCGTAATTTGAGTTCCGTTGCCATCGGTTAATATATCTGTAAAATCAACATCTGATAACGCCGCCGCAGTATCATTGACCACATCAATGTAATAGGTGATCTGATTTAATCCTGAAGTTGTTACAGCCCTTAAATAAGTCTTATCTGCCTGTTTGGTAATTCTGAGATTACCCGGAGTTGTTAAGGTTAAATTACGAACCTCATGTAAGTTGACCCCAGCGCCAGTTGATGCTGCAAAACCAACCGAAAGCAATGCCGGCGGAGGTAACGGGGTCGTGTAATCAATTAACGGAACAAAATCGCTGTTAAGAGCTGTTTTCCAGCGCACTGTGATATGATAACCTCCGCCTTCGGGCTGCATTTCGATTTGAATTCTTCTGTAAAATGTATTATCATCAGGTCTGGCGCTAACAACTGTATTATAATCCAGTTCATTATCAGTCCAATTTCCTTGAGTAGTAATGGGTACAACCGTATGCCCGCTTAAAATTGTTACCCCGGTTAAAAAAACATTTGACTGCGTGAGGTCAACATCATTTGTCGGGCCACGAAGCGAAACGGCATTGGGGCGAATTCCCACACCGCCATTTTTAGGCCCAAAAACGGTATTGGCATAATTACCTAAGGCATCAAAGCCAATCCCGATATAACCGCCCCTTAGTCCGTAGGTAATTCCTTCATCTGTGTTGGAAGTATAGCCTAGGGCGCCTCCATATGCACCAAGCCTGAATCCATTTATCTGAACATCAGCAGCATCAAACAGAAAAACACCTATACCATCGGCACCGTTAAAGGTAGGGTCATTGACATTGCGCCACATTTTATATTCAAAATCCATTACAATACCCAGGGTCGAAGGAAATGATTGTGCGATATAGGCATAACCGCCCTGATTTGTTGCAGCTTTCGTCAGGCGTAGCCAGCCTGCTCCTGAAGGATCATCAATTCCCGAAGTCAGATAGGCAGTGCCATTTGCCCCGCCACTACCTCCAATAATTACATCTGGCGCGGAATTATTTTTAAAATCATCTTTAAAAGTAAATTGGGCTTTTAGCTCATTCACATAAAACATGGAAAGCAGAATAGCTACTATAGACCTACCATAATTATTTTTTTTGTTGTATTTTAAGTTTACTCTCATAATATCCTATTTTAACGCAAAAACTATATTTAAATAAGATGTTGGGTTACCTGTACCTATAATGTCATAGGTTAGAATGCCATTGTCATCTATACTTAAATTTGCAAAAACAGCCGGATCGAAATAAGTTATATAATAATTAAGTTCAGTATTAAGGGGTATATAGGCAATGTTCGCAGGAGCGCTTGTATTTCTTACCGTCACGTTGGTAAACTGGGCAACGTATTCCTGATATAAATTTTTAGTTAATCCGGCTCCAATTGCTGTAGTATCAAAGGTAATGGCAGGCATATAAAAAAATCTGGGCATGGGGGATATATTTTTTAAAACACCATTTGCATCTGTAACGACCACTCTATCATTTGTTGCGTTTCCAGGTTGTAGACCCTGGATAGCCAGAGTATTGCCGCCATTAGTTAGAATTGTAGTGGGCATATCTAATTGGCCTCCCAATATAACATCCATTCCACTCCCTTGAAGACCATTATGAGCAAATACCTTAATATCAGACCATTGTAGCTGAGCAGTAATTGGATTTCCATCAGTGGTTAGTACCTGATTAGGAAAACCATTATTTCGTGGAAAAATATACGATCCTTCTACAGAATTACTTGCACTGTCAAATATAAAATGTACTCCCTGATTATATGCAGTCAAAATAGCAGCACTTTGAGAAGTTGTGCCTTTGGAATATATCGTGGCACTCCCGTTCTCGACCGCTATTACGCTCATGTCTAAAGAAGTATCAGGACTAGGGCCATTTCCCACAAACATATGAGTTGATGATCGGCCAAGAGTGGTACTATTTACCTCCATACTATGAAATTTTCCATCAGATGCAGGACTTACTGATCTGAAATCTCCCTGAACATCCAATTGTTTATCTGCAGTTTGCTTGTTTATTCCCACCCGACCCATTTGATAAATATCCTGGGTATTTAATGTCGCTTTATTACTACTTCCCTGAGCAAACCATGGCTCTATTGCCAACGAAGTTGTATCAGCGTAAAGAGCACCATCAGTTCCTGCTATAACAGCATTATTTGCATCAGTTGAGACCAAATTTAAAGGCAAATTCGTAGCGTTTTCATTGGTATAGGACAAAATTCCATTTGAGAGTCCCAATGTTGTTACAGTTTCATGCTGGGCAATCAAAGCTGCGATATTCAAAACATTTGAAGTTCCAGCCTCATCCACATAAGTAATCGTTCCGGCCGCCAAGTCCTGTGAAATAGAAGTCAGGGTCTCAAAATTGGGAATCATGGTGGACAGGTTCAATGCATTGGCCGCTCCGGCTTCATCGTTATAAGTAAGGATTCCCGTTGCGGGATCAAAACTGGCCGAAGTCAGGGTTTCATTCTGGGCAATCAAAGCTGCGATATTCAAAACTGTCGGTGTTCCATTTTCTGCAACATAGGTAATGGTGCCCGCCGCCAAGTCCTGGGAAATCGAGGTCAGGGTCTCAAAATTCGGAATCATGGTCGACAGGTTCAATGCATTAGCCGCTCCGGCTTCGTCATTATAGGTAAGGATTCCCGTTGCGGGATCAAAACTGGCCGAAGTCAGCGTTTCATTTTGTTTGATTAAAGTCAGAATGTCCAAAACAGTTGAGGCACCGTTTTCATCAATATACGTAATAGTTCCTGCGGGAAGATCCTGTGAAATAGAAGTCAGGGTCTCAAAATTCGGAATCATGGTGGACAGGTTCAATGCATTGGCCGCTCCGGCTTCATCGTTATAGGTAAGGATTCCCGTTGCGGGATCAAAACTGGCCGAAGTCAGGGTTTCATTCTGGGCAATCAAAGCTGCGATATTCAAAACTGTCGGTGTTCCATTTTCTGCAACATAGGTAATGGTGCCCGCCGCCACATCTTGGGAAATCGAGGTCAGGGTCTCAAAATTCGGAATCATGGTCGACAGGTTCAATGCATTGGCCGCACCGGCTTCGTCATTATAAGTCAGGATTCCCGTTGCGGGATCAAAACTGGCCGATGTCAACGTTTCATAATCATGAACTATTTGGGAAACATTAATTGTTTCTTTAATATTTAATTCATTAATGTAAGTAATCGTTCCGTCTCCATTATCTATAAGATTAGTAATATTTCCTTCCACTCCTAATCGAATCCACTTATTATTATACCAGTAATAATAACCAGGAATGATATCTGAAACTGTTTGAGTATTAAATACCAAAAGGCTGTTTACATTTCCATTTGAAATTGTTGTCACATCTGTAGTACTAGTTAATGCTACCCGTGGAATCAATATTCCTTTGTTATTAGCAAGGACATCTAATTGCGAGGATGCATTGGGGGATGAAGTACCTATTCCAACCTGAGCATTAACTTTCAAGTGTAACAGAAATAACAAACTCATTAAAAATATTTTTCTTTTCATAATCAATCAAAATTTAATTAAACATGATTTTATAATGATTTAACAAAATTGTATATACATTTTGCCGAATTCAATTCTTTAGAAAAGTGTGTAGAATTATTAAATTAAAATGTTATTTAATAAAGGTTGAAGGAGTATAATTATTTATATAACAAGTGCTTATATAATCACAAAGTACAAAGTAACAAATATTTTATTACAATTTAAAAAATATTAACAAGAATATTGGTTGTTTTTAAATAATACTTAATACATTAAAACATTCAAGATTGTAATGATAAATATTTAAATGAATAACTTTTTTATATTGCTTACTTGGAATTGAATGGACAGTTCAAAATTATTTTAGGTTTAAGGCCTAGATCTATGTCATTAAGTTGAGTCAAAATTAAAATTATTATTGCTCTGAAAAACGAAAATAAGTTATACAAGTTGTTGCAGATTATAATTTGCAACAACTTTTATAACTTAACTAGATATATTTAAAACATTATAATAGATATTAAATTATTGGTATTTCATAAAAAAAGATACTGACTTACAATAATCCCCAACAGGACATCCATTTTAAAGAATTACAAATCTAGAAAGTCAAGTTTTTTTTTAATGTAGATTCCAAACTTTATAACTCATATTAAAAAAATAGATAAATTTTCTATCGATCCCCGACAGGACATCCAAACCAAATTCTTGAAGCCATTGAAAGACAGACACTACACATAGTAAGCCAATTTCTTCAAATCATCTAAAAAAAATGTCGAAATTTGTCCCGTAGGGAGCACAAACACGCCAAATGGCGCCAATTGAAGACAATGGGCGCCATTTTTTTATAATCTCACTTATTTTTATTAGTCTAAAGAGCCGGGCTCCTCAGCAGCCCTAGCCCCGATAGAAGAGAAATCCTTTTGTGCCGGGGTTCGGCACAAAAGATTGCTTCGCCAGTTCGCTAGCGCTCGGGTGGAACGGATAGCGGGAAAAAGCTCCAAAAAAACAATATCAAACCAAAAAAGATACAACCAAAAATTACCACAAGGCGACCGTAATTCCCAAAACCCGACCAAAGCCCCAAAACACGCAGCCAAAAACACCCAGCCCCTATGACCCGCAGAACCCTTATAAGGAACCCCAAAGCGGCCCCAAAGACATAAGGGGGAAGGACATAGAAAAGGACCTTATAGAGAATAACCCATCTAAGGGGTTTGAAACAGACATTGATACTAAAAAGAACAATCAGGCTGAAAATGATCCCTTTGAGACCATAGAACCGGATCATGATAATCAAGTGAACAAGGAATTCGAAATTGGGCAGCTTGACCGTGAGGAGCTAAAAGAAGATGAACTGGTCAGAGATGAAACTGGTGGTGCACCGGGCAATACCAAATCTTCCCGGCGAAGATTTTGATTACTAAATTTGACGTATAAAAAAACCGTTAAAAATAATAACGGTTTTTTTATTCCTTCTATACTTTAGCGGTAATATCCTTTTGAGTACTTTTTTCACCCGGTAATTCAAATTTACCGGTTTATTAAAAAAACTTTTATAGGACCCCTTAAAAATATTTGTTATGCACATTTCAGGATAATTAAATGCTGATACTTTAATTTCCTGAATTCCGGTTTGTATTTATTTCACTTCTTCCACATTCCCCATCTTCCATGTCTTATCGAAAAATCCTTTTTCAGGACCGTAAAAACGCGCCAGCAGTTCGAATTTCCTTTTCGGATCTGTCGGAACCCAATTGGATTGTTTTCCCTCAGGAGCAGTAGCACCAAAATAAATATCCACAGAACCGTCTGGATTTTTCTTTAAGCCCGGACTTGTAGAAGCCCGGCTGGAATATTTCATGCCGGGAATCAGGGCATGGGTTTCGCGATCATAAGCCGTTACAGACCAATATAGTTTTACGGGAACTTTGGCCGGCAAATGGAGTTTATACAGCTTCGAGCCATCAAACTGCTGGCCGTTTTTATCCTTAACCGACATTAAATAAAACTGCCCCGTTCCCAGTTTTTTGGCACTGAAATAGGCCATGGAATAGCTTATGGCCCTTTCATCAACAGGATAAATATTGGGAGCCGTATAATTGGACATAATAGCTTTCACCACATCCTGCGATGCAGGTAATGCCCAGTTTGTGCCTTCATAAAAAGCAGGTGTAAAGATTTTTTCGTACTTCTTGTCAATCCAGTTATGCGCGTCTTTTATGGCGGCATTCAGGATTTCCTGTCTTCTGGCATCTGCCTGGAAAACTTTCCCTTTCTCAATACCGATGGTTTTTAACTGATCAATCATAACCAAATCTCTCTGCAGCCAGGGTTCGCGCTGCACAAACTGGTTTAACACTTCAAAAAAATGAAAGTTATAAGGGATTGTATTTCCAAAGGAGGCATCTATTAAATCCACAAATGTTGTTTCTGAAGGGCTGTCCGCTTCTGCAAAGGGATAAATTTTTACTTTTCTTCCGTATTCCACTGCCCTTTTAACATCATTAGGGCTTCCGTCAGTCAGGTTAGAGCGAAGTATAGCATAACCGGTATAGGTTGCCGAGGGCATTGGGATATATCCAAATGGTACTGCCCCCGTATAATTGGGCGGCAAAATAAGATATTTGCCCCCTTTTCCCTTGTCGACACCCGCCGGGCCAATATCTTCTATAGCGGTCTGCCAGGCATCATCCAAACTTCCGGTAAGTGAGGAAACCCCTTCGGCTGCCGGAATTTCCAGCACCACCGGGCCTTGTCTGGTATCAAAAAACGGATTAATGTAAATGACATCCGGATTTGGGGTTAAAGTCTGGTTTTTGGAACTAATTAATCCTGACCAGTACACCACCTGATTATAGTCTCCTTTAACTTTTATCAGGCTTTCATGCATGAGTTCAGAATTTACGGCGGGCATTCCCCAGATGACAGCTTCAACTGCGCGATTGTAAACCAGCTGTTCCTCAAAATCTGCAGGTTTGAATGCCGCTGTTGCTGTAGTATCAGCAACAGCTGTGGTCCCATTTGTTTTTGTCGATTTAGTACAGGATACTAAAAAGCAAACTAATGCAAGTGCTAAAATTTTTGATTTCATGTCTTTTAGGTTTGTTTCTTAAGATGGATAATGATTCGCAATTAAATTTCAGATCAACTAAGGAGTAAATTATTTAACTCTGGCTACAGAGATGTTAACTAATTAATTTTTCGTAAGCCAGCTACATAAAAGTAGGAAAAATTCGCATACAAAAAACACAAGTCATTAGTAAATAATATATTAGTTTTGTTTGTTTTTTATATAAAGCCAGGTGAATTAAAGAATATTATCTCCTCTGCTATTATAACCTTCTAATGAAGTCTTAGTTAATTTTCAAAAGAGTTTTCACAGTTGCCAGCGCAGTAGCACTATCTAATGACATCTTACAAAAATGGACAAAAGACGTAAAGAAGAAAATATCCTTAATTAAAATGGCAGCCACTAAAAACGGGTTCAACTTCCCTAGCCCCGATAGCAGTGGAAATCCTTTTGTGCCGGTGTTCGGCATAAAAGATTGCAACGAATAGCGGGAAAAAGCTCCAAAAAAACATTAAACCAAAAAAAAATATGCCACCCAACCTACCCCGGACACCCCTTTAAAAAAAACAACAGCAATAATTAAATTCAAAAAATAAAATTACAACTTCCCATACAACCAAAAATTACGATCATGAAGACCGTAATTCCCAAAACCAAATCAAAGCCCCAAAACACGCAGCCAAAAACACCCAGCCCCTATGACCCGCAGAACCCTTAAAAGGAACCCCAAAGCGGCCCCAAAGACATAAGGGGAAGGACATAGAAAAAGGACCTTATAGAGAATGCCCCTTCTAAGGGGTTTGAAACGTATTGTAAAAAGTAAAAATAAATTAGGCATAGCAATTTGATGACTGCCAGTATAGTTGGAACAAAAGCAGAGAAGACAACTTAAATTTTAAGCCAACAAAACCCCTGAGCCCTTGACAGGCTTACACTTTTTGCCTAATTTTGTCCCATGACTCCAGATGAAATAAAACGCTACTTTGAAGCCACGCCCCCGCCTCAGAAAGTGGATTGGAAACCATGGGCGAAAATCACAGATTCCCAGGTTTTTCTCAAAAGCTGCTACTCCACTATAAACAATTACAAAGGAAGCCTTGATATGTGCCCTGCATGGTGGCATTTAAAAGATTTTTACTTACTTGTTAGACGAACTTCACAGGAATCTAAAGGTGAAAATCAATCTGAATAAGCTCAAAATTTCTTTTTTACTTTAAGTTCACTACTACATTTTTTTCCTCTTAATTTTTACTTTTTACACTGTTATATTATTTTGCTGCCGCCTCTTATGGGGCGGTTCAGGCATATACCTAAGCAATTGAAATAATTTTATTCTAATTTTCTCTTCCTGATCCTGTTGCTTTTCGAATCCATTATATAAATTTTTACAAATCGTCTCTGCGTTATATTTCCATAATTCAATCCGCCGTAAATTCTGAATAAACTATAAAAAGTCCATTTTTCTCTATTTTGAAATCCCCCATAAAATAAGATATTTTTAATTTTGTTATCATTTATAACATAATTGATTTTACAAATTGTTCTAATCTATACTAATTTTGACCTGTATAAAGAGAAGATTATGACAAGGGCAATTGTACACATAGATATGAATACGTTTTTCGTTTCGTGCGAAAGGCTTACCAATTCTGAGCTTCATGGCATTCCGCTCATTATTGGAGGAGGCGAAAGAGGCGTAGTGGCTTCTTGTTCTTATGAAGCACGACGTTTTGGGGTGCGCTCGGCCATGCCCATTCATATGGCGATGAAACTTTGTCCTCAGGCAAAGGTTATGAAAGGTGATATGGAATTATACTCAAGGCTTTCACATGACATCACCGAAATTATTCAGGAGAAAGCTCCCGTCGTTGAAAAAGCCAGCATTGATGAATTTTACCTTGACATTACAGGAATGGATAGATTCCATGGAAGCTATAAATGGACTAATGAACTCGCACATCGGATCACCGAGCAAACCGGGCTTCCACTCACCTTTGCCCTTTCGGTCAATAAGACCGTTTCCAAAATCGGCACCGGTGAAGGAAAGCAGAAGCAAAACCTTGAAATACCCGAGCATCTGGTGCAGTCTTTTTTAAATCCACTATCAATCCAGAAAATTCCAATGGTAGGCGAAAAGACCTTTCAGCTGCTTTCGCGCATTGGGATCAGGACCATCAAAACCCTTTCAGAAATGCCGGTGGAGCCGCTTCAGCAGATGATAGGAAAAAACGGAATAGAGCTCTGGAAAAAGGCCAACGGCATTGATAATAATCCCGTAGAACCCTATACCGAGAGAAAGTCAATATCCACCGAACATACCTTTTCCCAGGATACAATTGATGTAGCGAAATTAAACAGGCTGCTTCAGGGGATGGTGGAGAAACTGGCTTACCAGCTCCGCTCTGAAGAGTGGCTGACTTCCACTGTCACAGTCAAGATCCGCTACGCCAACTTTGATACTGAAACCAAACAATGCAGGGTTGCCTACACATCGGCCGATCATATACTTACCAAGACTGTAACGGATTTGTTCGATAAATTATATCAGAGAAGAATGAGGCTGCGCCTTATCGGGGTGCGCTTTAGCGGACTGGTAAGGGGAACCTACCAGATTGATATTTTTCAGGATACCGAAGAAATGCTGGCACTCTATCAGGCCATGGACCGGATGAAAAACCGCTATGGATTTGACGCGGTAATGCGCTGCGCCGGAGCTTCCTTTAAGCCCAACAACAAAAATGAAATTTTAAAACGTAAATCGTAATCCCATGTATCTCAACTGCCATTCCTTTCACTCCCTCCGTTATGGCACTATTCCGGTTGAAGAGCTGGTACAGCAGGCATTATCTTTTGGTGTTAAGGCTATGGCCCTTACCGATATCAACACCGTTACCGGAATTTATGAGTTTATAAAACTCTGCCTTGCAGCAGGTATAAAACCCCTTGTAGGTATGGAATTCCGCTCGGAGCATCAGCTTCGTTATATTGCACTGGCCAAAAATGCTAAGGGGCTTGCCGAAATGAACTATTTTCTAACACAGCATAACTTTCAAAATATTGTTTTGCCGCAATTTTCACCTGATTTTGAGCATGTTTTTATCATTTATCCTTTGGAAAATGCTCCATCCGTTCTAAAAGAAAATGAGTATATCGGCATTCGTCCTGACCAGCTGCAAAAATTGGTGTTATCCAATTGGAAAGACAGGCAGCTAAAAATGGTTGTCCTGCAGCCAGTGGTTTTCCGAACTAAAAGGGAATACAATCTGCATAGGATACTTAGAGCTGTGGACCTCAATGAGCTTTTGTCAAAACTGACTTCGGATGATTTTTGCAAAAAAAGCGACCTTATGATACCTCCCGATCAGCTAATCGAATGGTACAAAGACTATCCCCACATTATTCAAAATACAGAAAGAATAATCCAGGACTGCAATTTTAATTATGAATTCCAGACCCCAAGGAATAAAAAGTATTATACCAAAGACAAGAAAGGCGATATTAATTTACTTACCACACTTGCACATGAGGGTCTCATTTGGAGATACGGTCCTCAAAACAAGGCAGCAAAAGCCAGGGTTGAAAAAGAGCTCAAAGTAATCAACGATCTTGATTTCAGCGGATATTTCCTTATTACCTGGGATATCATCCGCTACAGTAACAGCCGGGGATTTCTGCATATTGGACGAGGAAGCGGTGCCAATAGCATTATTGCCTACTGCCTTGGTATAACAGATATTTGCCCTTTGGAGCTTGATCTGTATTTCGAGCGTTTCCTGAATGAAAATCGCAAAAGTCCGCCTGATTTTGATATTGACTGGTCGTGGAAAGAGCGTGACGTAATCCTAAAATACATCTTTGACCGCTATGGATATGAGCATGTGGCATTCTGTGGTACAAATGTCGAATTCAAATACCGGTCAATTTTTCGCGAAGTCGGAAAAGTTTTCGGGCTTCCAAAGGATGAATTGGACCTGCTGGCCAAAAACCCAATGAAAATGCACCAGACCAATGAAATTGTAAAATTGGTACAGCAATATGGGATGATGCTAGAAAAATACCCTAATATGAGAAGCATGCACTCCTGCGGTATTTTAATTTCCGAAGAGCCACTCACCAATTATACGCCGCTGGAAATGCCACCAAAGGGTTTTCCGATCGTGCTTTTTGATATGCATACAGCAGAAGATATCGGCTTTGAAAAATTTGACATCCTGAGCCAGAGAGGGATTGGCCATATTGACGATACAGTGAAACTAATTGAGAAAAACAGAGGGCTTCGAATCAATATCCGCGATACATCATTATCAAAAAACGAGCAGTCAGCCAACAAATTCCTGGCAGAAGGAAAGACAATTGGATGCTTTTATATTGAAAGTCCGGCAATGCGCGGGCTTCTGCGACGTTTGAAATGCGATAATTATAAAACGCTCGTAGCGGCATCTTCTATTATACGACCAGGTGTTGCACAATCCGGTATGATGAAAGAATATATCTTCCGGCACAATAACCCTTCAAAATTTGAATATTTTCATCCCGTCTTCCAGGAGCAACTTGGGGAAACATACGGCATTATGGTTTATCAGGAGGATGTCATAAAAATTGCACTTCATTACGGCGGGCTATCAGCCGCTGACGGAGATATCCTGCGCAGGGCAATGTCCGGAAAAGGAAGATCCAAGGCAGCTTTGCAAAAAGTGAAAGATGATTTCTTTATTTCCTGCGCCGCAAAAGGGCATCCCGAGGCGCTAAGTCAGGAAATTTACCGGCAGATTGAATCCTTTGCCGGATACTCGTTCTGTAAGGCGCACTCGGCATCTTATGCGGTGGAGAGTTATCAGAGCCTTTATTTAAAAGTCCACTACCCTATTGAATTTATGGTGGCGGTAATAAATAATCAGGGAGGATTTTACAGGACAGAAATTTACATCCACGAGGCAAGAATGGCCGGCGCAGTTATTCATAACCCTTGCGTAAATAAAAGCGAGTATGAAACAGCTTTGTATGGCAGTGATATCTATCTGGGGTTTATGCATCTATTAAACATTGATTCAAAGCTCGCTCAGTTTATTTCCCTTGAGCGTACTAAAAACGGTGACTACCTTTCTCTGGAAGATTTCATAAACAGGGTCCCAATGGGAATTGAGAATATTAAAGTGCTGATTTTTATCGGTGCTTTCCGCTTTACAGGTCAAACCAAAAACCAGCTTTTGGTACTCGTAAGTTTGCTGTTAAATAATTTTAAACCCGCCAATCGTGGTTTGATGCTGCTTCAGGAGCCAGCCAAGGAATTTAAGCTCCCCGTTTTGGAACGCTCCGTTTTTGAAGATGCCTTTGATGAGATTGAACTTTTGAACTTTCCAGTTTCCTGTACTGTTTTTGATCTCTTGCAGACCCGGCATCGTGGTGACGTACTGGTTAAAGATCTTTTGAAACATTATAAAAAGCAGGTAAGGATGCTTGCCTATTTAATCTCCACAAAACAGGTGCCGACAAAAAGAGGAAATATGTATTTCGGAACATGGATTGATGTTGAAGGTGCCTATTTTGACACGGCGCATTTTCCTGACAGTCTTGTCCAATATCCTTTTCAGGGGGGCGGGTGTTACCTGCTTTTGGGAACCGTAGAAATTGATTATCATTTTCCAACTATAACGATAAACAAAATGGCCAAAATGCCATTTGTTCCCGATCCGAGATATATGGATTCAGACAAACGGTTTGTCACGCAGAACCAGATTAAACAGGATATCAGCAGTACGGACCGGAAACCCTATCCGCAGGAACATGAAATTAACCTGCCACGCCATCGGATGAAATTTTGATTTTTTATTTATGTAAAGTCCCAATTATGAACTAATTTTGATAGAATGTGAAAAATATAAAAATGATAATAATCAAAAAGGCAAACAGTTTATTGCTGTTTTTCTGATGAAGATTATCTTTCCTATGTTCATTTTCCAAAAGCAGTTTTTCAATGCGCCTTACGTCAAATTGATACCGATTCTTCACTACATTTTGGTGGCAAATCTATCACATGGCAATTGACCAAACTGCCCACAAAAAGTTTAATATTATTAAAATAAGGTATTTTATATACTATAATAATCAAAAAATTATGTGTTACTATGTTCAGCAGTCCGCGGCAATTGAAAATGTAAAACGACGTTTTAATGCAGAAGTGGACAACGAGGAAAACTATCTTCAGTCTGATTTTATAAATGGGTTCGCGCATCCAAATATCCCAATAATCCTCAATTCCTCACCCGGTTTAATTACAACGGACTATACGTGGGGACTGCTTCCATCATGGGCAAAAGATATTGAATTCAGGAAAAACACACTCAATGCGAGGATTGAATCCATAGACGAAAAAGCATCGTTTAAAAATATAACACACAACCGCTGTCTGATAATCGCTTCTGCTTACTACGAGTGGCATTGGAACGATGAAAAAGGAAAAAGCAAGGATAAATACCAGATCAACTCGCAAGATGATGAAATCTTCACCTTCGCAGGGTTATATTCCTCGTGGACAGATCCTGTTTCTAACGAAATAAAAAACACCTATACAATGGTTACCACAAAGGCAAATAAAATAATGTCCTATGTACACAACCATAAATACCGAATGCCTATAATGCTTAAAAGAAATGATGAATCGGCATGGCTGGACCAGTCTGTTAAAATTGAAGATTTTGCATTTCCCTATGAAGGGAACCTTGTCGCATTTCCAGTATAAATTATTCATTTCCCAAACCTGGGAACATTTCAAAAGCTGTGAGCCTATAGCTCGCAAAACTGAATTTTGTAGATTTGTAAATTATCATTTACCCACCCAAACCCTCGTAGTACTTCTTATGCAGATTCTCAACAACTGGCTTTATAAAACTTGTGAAATCTTCAAACTCCTTATCATTTTGAATTATAAAACCGTGCTTGTCCATTATTTCATTTAGGCGTCTGTTACAAAGGGCAACAAAATCATTAAATTCCTCCAGATAATGATATTTTGCCACGTCCTTTTCAACACCGCTCAACTTTTCAAATTTCTTCCTTTTCTCTTTGATCAAAGTTTCAAGTTCCAGTATATACTCCTTTTTAATCTGCTCCTTCTTCATACGCCTTTATTATAGATAAACAGAAATGTCATTATCTTCAGTCCTGATTTCAGCTCTACGGTTGGTAAGCAATTCAGACAATAGATGCTTTATTTCCGATTCCTGCATGCTGTAATCTATTTTCTGGTCCGTATCAAAATGCAGTTCAAGCAGCGATTCTTCTTCGGGAGTTTCATTATGGTTGTCAATCTCTATCCCAAAATAATCCAGTTTCAGTTGGCCTACATGCAGTAAGTCAGCAATAAAATGACTGTCAACTTTTTCAGGTAAGAGCAGCTGCCCTGTTTTATATATTGTTGTGTGCTGATACATATCTTTTGTGTTTAAATTTTATCTTAATAGTAAGGTTCTGTACTACTAATTTAAAATAAAAATTGCAATAAATATACATGTGGATAGCTATTGGCCAATAAAAGGCTATAAATAGTACCAAAATTTACCTGCCTAATGTAATAAAAGCTTCACTATTTATTTTCTTGAGATCTAAGTACTGAGACTGTTTTATCATCCATTAATCCCAGGTAATATTTATCTAATACTCTGAGGAAAATAGGATTTGTATTTTCGATTTGGTTAAAAAGTGTCATACAGGATTTTAGCTTCCTATCGTCGGGTTTACCGAAAATTTCAAGGGCTGTTTTTCCTTGTTGGGATAAAACTGCTTCTGAAATTTCAATTAAGCGCTTTCCCAGTATTGGATCATTAAGGTATTGCTCGGCTTCCTTCAGGTCCTTTATTCCATAATACTGATTATAATCGGTAAAACCAAGCCCCCTGATTTGAGGAAAAATAAACCACATCCAATGACTTTGTTTGCTTCCATTTTTAATTTCATATAAAGCCCTGTGGTAAACATTCTGCTGTGCTATGACAAATCTTTCTATACCATCATCTGGATTCATAACTAATTGTATAAAGATTAATACGTATTACGGTATCCACTTTAGAGGTGAATAGGACTGTTAATAGCTCCATAATAGGATCAATTATGAGATTGAAAAACAGCAGAATATCTGCCGCAAGAATTTAAATAATCATTAAAATCAATCAAGAATACCTTTTCCAAATACTTTTTCAACTTGAAAGATATAAGTATTTAGTATCGGTGTTGCTAAGAAAAATCGGCTGACCGCTGCCGCTGTGGCATCTGTTTTCTGATTGTCAAAGGACCGCTCTAAAAGTGTCGTATAATCCCCAAGTTGGCTTTCATCCAATACTGTCCGTAAATTTCTCTCGGTATTGATAAAGGATTTGAGCATTGGAAAATCATTATTATTATCCTGCTCGTATCTTTCCACTCCAGATTTGGTTCTGTCGCATCTGTCAGAATCAAATATAAGAATTTAAGTAATTTAAAAGTTAGCCTGCTAATTTACAGAATGATTTAAACATAGATATCCCTGGTCTAATCATCTGATTCTTTCTAAGCATATGCACAACTTCAATTCCACTCAATGTTCGTCTTGCTGATTCAAAGTTTTTAAAGCCTAACCCGTTTTGTATTCTCCATTTTATAAATCGATGGTCCTGTTCTACAATATTGTTGAGATATTTACACTGCCGAATTTTAATCTTTGAGAACGAACGCTTGTTATAGACTTGGATCGCTGCGGTATTAGAACCGCTTTTATCAATATTTATTACTCTTGGACGGTAATTATTAGCAATTGCTTTAATTAGAAATGACTGAGCACTCATTCTTTGTCTTCTTCTTGTCAAAAGAAAGTCTACTGTATTGCCTAGTTTATCTACTGCTCTATATAAATAACACCAAATACCTTTTATTTTGATATAAGTTTCATCCAATCTCCAACTTTTACCTACTTTACTTTTTCTCTTCTTCATCTCTGACTCAAGCAAAGGTGTAAACTTAAAAACCCAGCGCTGAATGGTAGCATGATCAACATGAACTCCTCGCATTTTCATGATCTCTTCAACATCCCGATAGCTTAATGTAAACCTAAGCTTAAAATATACTGCCTGCAGTATAATAGATTTCGGATAGCAATGCCCTTTCGTATTCATGAGTTTAAGAATTTAAAAAAGGCAAAGTTAAAACGTATCTAGATGCGACAGAACCCATAAAATGGAAGATTATGTTTATTATGGACGCCCGTCGTATACTTATTGTATATGGCGGGTTTACCATTTTCATCAGAAGTATCACAACTTATATATAACATATCTCAAGAGTTTTAAAATTAAGCAGGAAGGCATCTCATTTTACATTAATTAACTATAAAACAAAAGATGCCCGTCTAATATCTGCATCAATCCATGTTCCTCGTAATCTAAAATCTATCTCAGAGAGAATATTGCAGCAATATCTATGTTAATCATTCTTATTGCTTGATTATCAAATTTAGCTGCAATAGAAATTTACACAATTTCCACCTTAAACATGGGAATTATGAAAAATCCTGATAAGCAGGCATAATACAGTTAATACCTCATTAGGATAACTTTACAGGACCAAAAACATAATCCATGCATCCAAATACGATTCTTCTGCAAGACATAGCGGACAATACCCTTCTGCCTACGGCCGTCTATACTGGTGATAATCTTATGATTGTATTTGCTAACCAAGCTATGACCGAAACCTGGGGAAGAGGAAAGCAGGTGCTGGGCAGAACATTTAGCGAAGTGCTTCCAGATTCTAAAAAAGAATATTTATCTAATCAGGCTCTGAGCGTTTTAAAAACGGGAATACCAATTCAGGCCCGGGATGAAAAAGTAGAAGTCAGCAGAAATGGTGTTATTTTATCCTATTACTTCAACTATAGTTTTATTCCGCTTTACGATCCAGATAAAAATATCTACGGCGTGCTTAATACCGCTGCAGATGTTACAGAACTTCATGAATCCAGAGAGAAGACCCTTAAGGCAGATGAAAGGCTTAAAATGGCAATTGATGCTTCCGGCATAGGAACATACGAGATAAATCTAATAACCAGAGAAGTTACTGCATGCGGAAACTTTAAGCAGATTCTAGCAGTTGATGAACTCAAAGATATTGATACTTTGATTTCAAAAATACATCCCGAAGATCTTGCTGTCCGGGAGAATGCACATAGAGAAGCCGAAATTACAGGGCTGATATCTTATGAAGCAAGAATAATCAGCAGCGTCCAATCGGAGAAGTGGGTAAAAATAACCGGAAAGATTATTCGTGATTTAAATGGATCGCCACAGACCATTATAGGAACTATTCTGGATATTAATGAGCAGAAGAAGTTTCAGGAAGAATTAAAAAAACAGGTTGCACAAAACACAGAAGAGCTTCGCCGCTCCAATGATGATCTTCTGCATTTTGCCCGTATTGTCAGCCATGATCTTAAAGAGCCTGTAAGGAAAATTAAGTTTTTCAATAATCTATTAAAAAATGAGGCGCAGGATTTTATAAAAGAAAAATCTAAAAAATATTTTGATAAACTGGATCAGAGCGCACAGAGAATGCAGAGTATTATTGAAGGGATTTTAGCCTACTCCACTATTAACAAATCCATACAGACTGTTGAAAAAATAAATCTCAATGAGATTTTTGAAAATATTAAGACCGATCTCGAGCTTATCATAAAAGAAAAAGGAGCCATACTGATTACCAGAGAACTTCCTGATATAGAAGGGGCACCAATTCTAATACACCAGCTCTTTTACAACCTTATTCAAAATGCCCTAAAGTTTTCAAAACCGGACCAGCCCCCGCGTGTTACCATAAAATCGTCGATTATAATGGATAACGGTTCGGACTTTTTAAGGATCATCATTAAGGATAATGGAATCGGGCTGGACCCAGTATACGCTGAAAGAATTTTTAATGACTTTGAAAGGCTGCATTCCAAAGATGAGTACGAAGGAAACGGTCTGGGGCTTTCGCTCTGCAGAAAAATAGCAAAAAGGCATAATGGAACAATCAGCGCTTCCGGAAAAAAAGATAATGGTGCAGAATTTACAGTTACTCTTCCATTAAGACAGAGCAGATCTGCAATTTAATTATATTGATTCAGTTGGTCAAATGGCAAAACTGTACAATAGTGGACTTCCCTTAATTTTGCGGCAAAAAGCTAAGGCGGTTGATAAAGATATTTCACAAGGCAAAGTTTTGCGGCAAAACCGCGGCACATCGACTTTTGGAGTTTCCATTAAAAGAGCCGCAGAAGACTAAGGCGGATTCTGTGTAAGCTGTCTTAAAAAAATCAAATAGATTTTTATACCAATCCCCAACAGGACATCCAAACCAAATTCTTAAAGCCAATCAAAAACAGACACTAAATGTAGTATGACAATCTTTTTAAATCGTCTAAAAATTTTACAGAAATTTGTCCTGTTACTCTCACCGCAGCCAAAAGGCACCGATTGAAGACAATTGGCTCCTTTTTATTATAACCTTCTGTTTTTTATTAATCTAAAGCCCCGCCGCATGCTATGTTTTACTGCATCAGTATAAATACGGGATTGGCTGTTGATTAAAAGTGCAAAAAGCGGGTTTGAAGTGCAGTTTTCTAAGACAAAAAACACGTCTGAGGATCCTCGGCACCGATAGCAGTAAAATCTTTTATTGGGGGGTTCACCGCAAAGATTGCAGCGCACAACGGGAAGAGCTCCTAAGAAATAAGCACTGTCAATCATAGTATATTTTATGATGCTGACAGCAATTCATATTATCTTAGACAGGCCGCTCGCAATCAATTTATCACTGGCATATTTATTCTTAGGGAGCTTTTAAAAACCAATTCCAAGAAAAAGAAATTACAGCCCTGCCGGTCAAAAAAAAATAATCTTTCCTTTCTATTTCAGCCTGAAAATCAGCCGCTGGATAATCATAAGCCAGATTGCAGTGAGCATCATAGTTGAAGTAATTACAGCCAATGTTATTTGATACGTATAATTTTCCACTAATTTTAAAGAAGCTGCCATGGTCATTAAAATAAAACTGAATTCCCCTATCTGCGATAAGAGTGCCCCTGCATATAAACTGTCCCGCCAGGAGTTCTTAGTCAGTTTAAAAAGAACCGTATTGATCAGGCTGTTTATAAAGAGTACTGAAAATGAAATCAATATTATTGTACCTGTATTTTGAATAAAAAAATTAATATCTAACTGCAGTCCTACAGCTAAGAAAAAGAAAGCCATAAAAAATACCCTGAAAGGAATAAGGGAACTGCCCAGCCAGCGGGTTGCCTTATCATGCCCGATTAATATTCCTGAAGCAAAAGCACCAAAGGCAGTAGACAAGCCAAACCATCCGCTGATCCAGGCCATTGTGAAACAGATACTAAAGCCGATAAAAACCTGCAGTTCATGGTCAGCAGTAATCTCTTTGCGCATCGGAATTTTAAAAAGTTTTTTTGTCAGAGTCGCTTTCAAAAAAAGAATCATTAGTACACCTCCTGCGCATACTTTTATCAATTGAAGTGCTGATACAGCGGCACCTGACATAAAATTCAAAGCCAGCATCATAGGTATAACCAATATATCCTGCATTAATAATACACCGCAGGTAATCATGCCGAGCTGACTTTTAATTTGGCCTGTTCTGGCCAGATACTGAAACACAATAGCCGAACTGCTGATGCTGATTGTAAAAGCAGTCAGTACAATTGTTGTCATTTCCCATCCCGCATATGATCCAACAAAATACATACAGATAAAACTAAGCACGATCTGAACAACTGAAATCAACAGGGGCTTGTAAAAATTACGCGTGAGATATTGAAGGTCAATGTCGCTTCCTATAGAAAACATCATAATAATGATCCCTATCTCACCAAGTTCTGATATTACATCAGGTTTGTGGATAATATTAAATACCTGAGGACCTAAAAGAACGCCGGCCGCTATGTAGGCGATAAAGTAAGGCTGCTTTAAACGACGCAGCAATAAAATCAGCAATAGGACAATAAGGGAAAGCACAGCTATACCCGAGAATAATTGTGAGAGCATATTTTAAATTATTATCAAGAAAGCTGCCTTTATGGGGCAGCTTTCAATAAAAAATTCATAAAAGTTTTTAAGAAATCTCTATCATCCTTGGTGACTTTTGTCTGGCCTGTTCCAGTTTTGGAATCGACAGCAGTAAAATTCCATTTTCGTATCGGGCACGAATTCTATCTTCGTCCACTACATTTTTAGGAAGTACAAAACTTCTCTGGAAAGACTGGTAGCTGAACTCTCTGCGGGTGTAATTTTCTTCTTGTTTATTTACGTGTTCCTGCTTAAAGGAAGAAATAAGCAGCTGTCCATTATCAAGGGTAACCTTAAAGTCATCCCTGCTCATGCCGGGAGCCGCAACCTCGACTTCATAATTCTCGTCAGTTTCCTTAATATTCACTGAAGGCAGTGTGGTGCTTGTGGTTGAAAAATTGTTGTTTTCCCAATTGAAAAGATCGCGGCCAAAAACATCATCAAAAAACAAGCGTTGGAAAGCCGGCACATGGGCTCCGTTTCTTTTAATAAGATTCATAACAGTAATTTTTAAAATTGTTATACAATAAATTTTTGAACTTGCACAAAGGTGTGCGTAAAGAAAAAAACAAAAAATATGCCAGGGGTTAATTCTGACATTTTTTCATTATTCACTATGAAAAAATGTCATTTTCATTCTAATACGAATGCTTTTTTTCTGTACTGCTTATTTTCAATAGTGAGAGAATCTGCTGTCCTTGCTTTTTACGATCTGAATTTAATACTTTCAGGAAAAATGTCACTTCAGCTGTAGGAATGTCGTGTGATCCTCCAGCAATTCGAATTTCTCCGTTTTCAATCATTTCTTTCAATATCGGACTGCGATGCATTATCCATTAAAAAGTACGTTTAACATTAATGACAGACACATTCTCTACAAAAGCAGCATTGCACGAACTGCGGTTTTCTTATGTATGGGTTTAATCATCAACTTCTGGTATTATTTTGGTCAGCCCCCCTGTAAGTTTACCCATTTCAGCATGGCTGCAGGCACCTTTTACAGCGCTGCATTTTGTATGACCTTATACTGCAGTTATTTTTGAACCTGCCGCTTTACAGCCAAACTCCATGCTGCCTAAAATGTCCTCATTGATAATGTTTCCCGAAATGCGCAGACTGAAAATATGATCAATTCCCGGCCGAAAATTAATTCGGCAGAAGTCCGGCTGTCAATACAGCTTAGAATCACAGCAAAAGGATGCTGTCCGATGAAGTTTCATTGGCCTGCTGCAGAAGATTACGGTTTATTTTCAGGCTTACAAACCTCTTGCCTCCTTCTTTAAAAAAGTATAAAACATTAAAAAACAATAAAAATTACAATTAATATCGGCTGTTTAGAATCTAACTTTAACCTAAAAAATAGGCGCATTAATTATTACCAATAAAAAAAGCAGGGGTTATTTCCCTGCTTTTTCTCTCCTCTATTGAGAGTTTGATGTACAATAGACAGCCAATTATTTATAGCCAATTGGCCATACAGATTTCTTACTGTCTTTTTACTGCTAATTTCACATAGATGAAATGATAAATTCGCTTCTTCTGTTTTTTAAATGTTCTTCTTCAGAACATGTAACGCCGTCCTTACATCTGTTTAGCAACTGGCTTTCTCCATATCCTTTTCCTCTCAAACGTTTGGCATCGATTCCTTTGCTTACCAGCCAGGCCATAATAGATTTTGCTCTTTTATCTGATAAAATCATATTTGATTTTGCCGATGATCTGCTGTCTGTATGCGAACGTATATCGATTCTCATTTTTGGATATTCCTGCATTACTGCTAAAATCTTTCCTAATTCAGCTGCAGCTGCATCTGTAATATTCCATTTTCCAAGATCAAAATAAATCATCGAAATGTTTAGGGTTTTACCTAAATCTGTTCCAATTTTGATGGCTTTTATTTCCGGAATTTCGATAGCTGCGATTTTTTCTTTTTCTAAAGTAAAATCTAACTTGTTATCGATACTAGTTGTAACCGCAAAACTGCTTTCATTTGCCGGATATTGTTTTCTTTCAACTCTAACAAAATATTTCTTGTTACAGTTTACTTTAAAAGAATACGATCCATCTTGTGCTGTGGTTACTTCTTCAATCTGCTGATGGTTTTCATCAAACAAAATAACTTTTGCACCTTCTATTTTTTCGTTGGCTCTGCTGTCGAAAATAGTTCCGGTTAAAGTTCTTTCGCAAACCAGTTTTTTGGTTTCTGTGAATTTGTAAATATCATCGTTGCCAGCACTGCCTTTTTTATTTGAAGAGAAATATCCTTTTCGTGTCTGGCTGTCTATTATAAAAGCGAAATCATCAAATTTTGTGTTTATTGGCTCGCCAATATTTTGTACCTGATCAAATGTTCCGTTTTCTAAAATTTTAGAAACTACGATATCAAGTCCGCCAAGTCCCGGACGTCCGTCGGTTGCAAAATACAATTCGTTGTCTCCAGAAATAAAAGGGAAAGTTTCTCTTCCTTCGGTATTAATTGACGGGCCTAAATTTTGCGGTTTCGCGAATGTTCCGTCAGCATTAATCGTAACGCTGTACAAATCTGACTGACCTAAAGTTCCGGGCATATCTGATGCGAAATACAATTTCTTTTCGTCTAAACTCAAAGCCGGATGCGCTGTACTGTATCTATCGCTGTTAAAAGGAAGTTCGGCGCTAACTTTCAATCATTTTTGCTTTTATTTTCTTTATTTCAAACAATAGCCAAATTGCATCAAAGTATATACTATATAAAAAACAGCACAAATAGTCGATTTGCCACTCGATAACCTAACAGGATTCGAACCCCCAGAATATAATAGAAAGTGACTCTATATAATCTCCAAATTGCTTTCAATTACTATTCAATGACAAATAATGAAATCTGATTTCAAAAAGTATCTAAGCATATTATTGCTATATTTGCTTAAGAGCCTGCCAGCGATGCCATTCCGATTAAAAAGCTGGCCAAACAGTCAAAACCAATATGTCATTTACGCCAGATGTCCAATATACTCAAAAACCATATAGCCAAATTTGCACAGGTCTCAGACAATGACTTTGAGCAGATCAAAAAATTCTTCGACATTAAAGAAACTTATAAAAAAGAGAACCTTCTAAAGGAGGGACAGATCTGCCGGCATCATTATTTTGTTTTGGACGGCCTGCTTAGAAAGTTTTATATTAACGAGAAAGGTACCGAACAAACCACGGAATTTGCCATAGAAACATGGTGGCTTACCGATAACTTTGCCTACGAGAACCAGCTCGCGACAGAATTTTATATTCAGGCAGTAGAGAAATCAACATTGCTTTACATCACTTTGGAGAAGCAGCAGAAGTTGCTGGAAGAGTTTCCGGTAATGGAGCGCTATTTCCGTTTTGTTTACCAGAGGGCATATGCGGCGGCCCAAAAACGCATTAAATTCCTTTTCTCGTTCTCTAAGGAAGAGTTTTATTTCCAGGCAGTCAGAAACCACCCCGAATTCATCCAGCGCGTTCCCCAATACCTGATTGCTTCCTATCTAGGATTCACACCCGAATACTTGAGCGAAATACGCAAAAGGCTTCTTTCTTAAACCAGTTTAAGTTTTTTCCTTTCCTTATTGTTCAATTTTGCATGGAACAATTTAAAAATAATAATACAATGCAAAAACGACTTAACATTAAGCAGGCCGCTCCAGATGCACTGAAAGCGATGATCGGCCTTGAAAGCTACCTTTCAAAGATTTCCATATCCAAGACAGCCAAAGAACTCATAAAGATACGTGCCTCGCAGATTAACGGCTGTGCATACTGCATCAACATCCACACCCAGGACGCCGTTAAAAACGGCGAGTCAAACCAGCGTATTTTTCTCTTGAGTGCCTGGAAGGAAGCTGGGGACATTTTTACAGAAGAGGAAAAAGCAGTTCTTGCTGTAACTGAAGAAATAACATTAATCCATGAGAATGGATTAACGGATGAAACCTATACAAAGGCCTTGCAGTATTTCAGTGAAAGCCAGATAGCAGATATAATAACGGCCGTAATTACAATCAATCTTTGGAACAGGGTTGTTCTCAGCACCCATCTCCGTATAGGAGAAAGTCTTGCATAACATTGCAAAAAAAAAAATAGTTTAATTACGATGCATCAAAAATTTTAGAATTACAATTAAATTTGAAGACGATAGGCCCGATTTGTTTCGGGCTTATTGCTTTTACGAAAAACTTATTTAGGATAACCAATTAGCAAACATTTTAATGTTTCCGAAAGACGGCAAATTGCTGACATTCCTCTATTTATCACAAAACATACATCAATTTTTTTGGTCCTAATAGCAACACAAATTCTTTTACATCGAGACAAGATTGGTACTGATAGCTGGAAACGCTCCTAAAAATCATTAATATAAAAAATCTGAGAGTAATTCATAAAGCTGAAGAAAAACAATCCTACCCTAACTAAAACATTTTTTTTAATCCTTGATAAAATTTGTAAATTTATATTTGTTTAATGCTATGAATCAATTGAGTTTGTATAATTTTTACATCAATCCCCAACGGTACATCTAAACCAAAATAATATAGCCAATGAAAGACAGACACTACATGTAGTACGCCAATCTCTTCAAATCTTCCAAAAAATTTATTGTAATTTGTCCCGTAGAGGTCACAACGCCAAATGGCGCCAATTGAAGACAATTGGCGCCATTTTTTTTATTTGGACTACTAAAGAAATTAACTTTGAATCATTTTTATCTTTCTTCTGTCTTTCTTTAGCCCGATTGCTTCGCCAGTTCGCTTCGCTCGTGTGCAGTAAGATCCGTTTGTGCCGGTGTTCGGCACAAGCGATTGGAACGTATAGCGGGAAGAGCTCTCACAAATAATATTAAAAGCAACTGCGCTAATCCAAATCGCATTTCAATTGCAGGAAATTTTATGAAGGTCCATATCTTCGATTCCTATCTGCTGCTAGATTTAGGTAAAAAATTGGTTGATTACCGTTGCTGCACTTTTAATTATCATTACTAAACCATTTGGCACAGCTGATGATAGAAATTGGTTTTTCTGTTGCCTTAAAATCTTTTTTTTTTGCGACGCTGAATTTCCGCGTTCAACTGGTTCATTTTAAAAGTTAACGGCAAAAGGCAATGGGTAAACAGCACAATTACAGAGAGCAGTATAAAGTCGTGCGTGCTGTATAGTAAACGAATTAAAAACAGTATTGTCAGAAACATCAGAACACTGATAGCCATCACTATATAAAATATTCCTCTGCGCCTGCATTTAAGTTCCTGCAGTGTTAAAATTGATAAATCCCTACTTTTCATAAAAACCGCTTTGTTTTAAACAGACATGTATTATTAACATTGTAGGACATGTCAAAGAACTCCTGAAAATGTATTGATGTAGTATATGCAGCGACAATCCTTTTAATGTCCTAAAGAATTTTCCTTTCCTAATATAACTTTTGTAAATCCTAAATTATCTACTGCTTTACCTTGCCAATAATGCTGCGTAAAGCCGGATCGTTTGTCATCAAACTCCAAAACCAGTTCGATAATAACTTTAGTCGGTTACGTACTCCTGTTAAAGGTACCAAATGCACGAGCAGCCAAACCAGCCAAGCAGCTAATCCCCCAAAATACATTTTTGGCAAATCAACAACTGCCTTAAATTTTGATATTATGGCCATGCTGCCTTTGTTCTTGTAAAGAAAGGGTTTCGTCTTAATACCGAGGATCTCGCGCTGTAAGTTTTCTGCAAGTTGTTTTCCCTGCTGTATGGCTACCTGAGCTAATTGTGGATGGCCTTGAGGGTATCGGGTATCATGAAGAGCCAACGCCTGATCCCCGATACAGAAAAGATTAGAATAACCATCTACCTGATTAATGTCATTAACCAATATCCTGTCTCCCCTTCCTATACAAGCGGCAACAATACCATCAACTTTTCGAGCTTTTACCCCTGAGGTCCATAACAAAGTTTCTGCTATAATTATCTCCCCGCTGGAGAGTTTCACCTCGCTGTTTTGGTAATCGTTGACCAAAGTGTTCAGCATAATAATTACTCCCAGTTTTTCAAGTACACGGTAAGCCTCTTGCTGTGCATTAATGCTCATCGTATTGAGAAGATTTGGTGCTCCCTCAATAAGATATATTTTTGCTTTTAGACCTAAAGCCTCCGGATAATCTTTGTCTGCAATGTTTCTGCCCAATTCCGCTATCTTTCCAGCAAGCTCGACCCCAGTCGGTCCTCCACCAGCAATTACAATAGTTGAAAATTTTTGCTTTTCTTCTAGAATTACACTTCTCATGCTCTTCTCCATAGAAAAAAGTATATGATTACGTATCATAAGGGCATCCTCTATACTCTTCATCGCAATTGCATTTTTCTTTATGTTTTCATTTCCAAAATAATTAGGTTCTGTTCCCATAGCAAGTACCAGGTAATCATATGAGAGTGTACCCTGGTCTGTCACAAGCTTATTAAATTCAGGAAGTACCTTATCTAGTTTGCCCATATGGAAACGGATATTAGATGCCTTTTGAAAAAGCTTGCGAAAAGGATAAATTATATTGGATGGCTCAATAAAAGCAGTAGAAACCTCATATAGAAGCGGCGGAAAAAAATGATAATTGTGTTGATCTAACACTATAACATCCAGCTTAGGATTATTTGCAAACTTTTTTGCGAGACGAATCCCGGCAAAACCACCGCCAACTATAACAACCTTTTTTTTATTATCCATTTTACTGGTATTAATTTTAAATATTATAACCTCCTGCCTTCAATTTGCTTTATATAAAGCTATTGAAACAAAAACTACTATTCTCCGGGCAAAGGTAGCTGTCCAAAAGCAATAGAAAAAGGTCAATAAATAGCCAAAATTGGTCTAAATGAAGCTTTTTTACTTTAAAATCGTAAGCATTAATTTATCCCAAAATTTCTAATTAAACCGTATCAGCATGAAATATCATTTTTATGATTCAGTAAAAACGGTGAAATGTCGGTTTCAAAATAAATCCTGCCCGGAGCATTCCCCTTTCAGATTTAAAATCTATCAGACTCTCACTATAACCCTGCCACCACTGCAGGGTAATGAGCTGATTAGCCTTTTTTGACAGTTTATAGCTGATCCCTGCATTCAAACTTCCCTTGAAATCCCAGCTGGCGCCTTTTCTTAGCGTTAAGTCAAAAAACAATCTGTCATTGCAGGTGATCCACTGAAGCTGCCCCTCGCCGTATCCGATGTATTTTGGAAGAGATGGATTGTTATCTATCAAAAAAGGCAGCCATGCCTTGACCGAAACAAAAAGTTCGGGAGAAAATACTCTAATAAATCCTATCGAAATCATATTTATGCTTCTTGAATAGATACTGTCGCGTCCATTGGATTCGTGTTCTATTCCATAGGTCAGAGCACCAACAAAATGATTATTTCTAAATACAGGCCTGAGCATCATCAATCCCGGATTATAATTGCTTTCCTCAAAAGGGCTTGATGCTTTATATATCTTCCAAAAGGATTTTTGTGTGTACGTTAGATAAGCATAAGAATCAAACAGCAAAGGTTTGTCTGATAATCGCTGCTTGAAGCTAAACTGAAACTTAGCATCCATGCTGTTTCTCGTAGGTGTTTTATCTAAATTCACACCCGTTACAAAATAATTATCTTTATAGATCGAAAAGGCAGGAAGCTGGGTAATTATTTTATGAATTGAATCTCTATCCAAGGAAAATTGCGCATAGCTGAAGGTATAAAACATTAATAACAGTAAGAAATAGTTATTTTTTATGTACCGAGAAAATAGATTGCATTTCATATAATTTTTTATTAGTAAAGCATCAGCCATTTATTCTAAATTCAACTCAATAGCAGATTTAAAAATTTATTTGCAGAGAGATCACAATAAATTATGCGCCTCACAAATAGATTATTTAAGATTGTATAAAATAGTCGTCAGTAAATTGACACTACTTCTTTTTGACTTCTTTTTGCTGTATCAGCATTTTTTTTGTCTCGCATTACCCCCCCATTTTATACAAGCTGCTCCCCAAGAGAAGCCAGCCCCGAAGGTTGTGATTAATAGGTTTTCTCCTGTCTTAAAATCATCTTTGAAATCCCAAAGACAAAGAGGAATTGTTGCAGAGGTCGTATTTCCGTATTTCTGGATATTAATTTTTATTCTGGATTTATCGATACCTAAATTTGAACCCACCGCCTCAATTATCCGCAGATTGGCCTGATGCGGTATTACCCAGTCAATATCATCCGTGCTAAAGCCGCAGCTTGTTAAAACTTCCCCACTTACAGAACTCATTGCTGCAACTGCCTTTTTAAAAACATAAGCCCCATCCTGTTTTATGTAATGATCTCTATGAAGTAAACTCTGCATACCAGCAGGTATTTTAGAACCTCCTGCCGGAACTAAAAGCGAAGAAGTACCACTCCCGTCAGTATGAAGAATCGATTTCAATAATCCAAAATCAGATTCTGATGCTTCAAGCAATACAGCTCCTGCTCCATCGCCAAACAAAATACAGGTAGAGCGATCTTCATAATCTACAAGAGAACTCATTTTGTCTGCCCCTGCCACCATAACTTTCTTGTAACGCCCGCTTTCGATCAGGCAGCCCGCTAATTCAAGTGCATATAAAAAACCGCTGCATGCTGCATTGATATCAAGTCCAAAGGCATTTTGTAAATTGCTTTTTTCACATACCAGAGATGCTGCCGGCGCCAGCATATGATCGGGAGTAGCAGTAGCAAGTATCAAGACTTCAATCTCATACGGGTCAACCTCATAGTTTTCGATAAGATTATTAATCGCACCAGATGCAAGATCAGATACAGCAGTATCATCGTCGGCTATTCTGCGCTCTTTAATTCCTGTTCTTTTTTCAATCCATTGTTCTGAAGTATCTACTGTTTTAGAAATTTTTTTATTATCTAAAATTGAAGGCGGCACATAGCCACCGACAGCTGTTATGACGGCATTCATTGTCTATTTTTTTTTAAGCGTAGCTTTTTCATATCGTTATAATGCACTTAATCGAAAAAAGATTAAACAGATGTTTTTTAATCTTTTTTCAATTAAAATAATGGTCACCGAAAGTCTCGGCAACATATTTATTTAATGAAGTTTTTCTTGATATTTTCGATAAAGTAGTAATCATAAATAAAGGCAGCGAAATTGCCTCCTGAATAATAAGCAAGTACGATGGAATACTAGCCCATTGGTTATAACCGTTTTAAACACCCCCGCTTTTTAATACTGCGGAAATGACAATAAAGGGACATCTAAACCCGATGCCATTATTCTTGTTTTGCTTTTGTGGACCAGAGAATCCCAAAAACCATATTTTTTGGGCACCATGACCAGTATATCTGCCTGATAGCGCTTTATTTCTTTTTCTATTTCATTAATAACGGCATTTGACCGCACTGTCTTGTAAATGTACTTCACATCCTCAAACTCTTTTCCCAGTGTGCCATCCCTTACTGCTGCCTCATCCCGTTTCCTTATTTCAGCAACACTTTCCTCGACACTGAAAAGTTCAATCTCAATATCAGGATTTCCTATTACCTTGATAATCCAGCTGAATCTCCTAGCGGCCGAAAAACTCAGCGTATCACAGGCATATAATACTTTTCTTAATTTTTTAAATCGGGCATTGAGAGGCACTGCCAAAACAGGGATATCAATATTTTTAATGACTGATGTTGTGGTGTTGCCCTGCAGATCCTGCTCAAAAGAACGTTCTGCCATACCCATTACAACCAATTCAGCACCTGTGCTTTCAAGTACAGCTGCCAGTTCGTCTTTCAGAAAGGAATAGCTGCAGCAACATTGGACTTCAATTTTAAACAAATGGGCTATTTCTTTACCCAGGGTTTCCAGTCTTAAAATAGCCCTGTCTAATTCTTTCTGCATTTCTTCTGCGCTGATAAGCGCATTTGCGCTGTGCACATTTAAGCTAAAAGAGTTAAATAGAACAAGTTTCGCATTTGCGGCTTGGGCAATTCCTGCCGCATAGGTAACGGCATTTCTGGCTGTATCGGAATAATTTGTAGCAGCGATGATGGTTAGCGGTGTGATCATAGTTGTATGTTTTTAGATGCTTTTGCAAGCCATCAGATATTTTGATTATAAGCAGAAGAGAAAATGCTTCTGCTTATAAAATTATTTAGTATTCGCCAATTGCTTTTTTGTATTTGGCTTCGCTGATTTTGTATCCTGCCTTTGCATCGATAAGATCAGCGTAGGCTTTCTGCCAAAGCACCTGGGCTTCCAAAACGTCTTCTCCCAGAACGGTTCCGGCATCAAAACGATCCTGATTTAAACGAAGATTTTCCTCAGCCTGTTTTAGTGACTTTTTATTCAGATCTATTTGTGTTGCAGCCTGATTAAGCATCAGCCATGCGTTCTGAACCTCAATGCTCAAAAGTTCTTTTGTTTCCTCAAGTTCCAACTTTTGCGCTTCGGTTACAAAATGCTGTTCTTTTACCTTCTGTTTCCTCGCTCCCCAATCCAGAATAGGAACAGAAACTGTTACCAGTCCCACAAATGCCTTCATATCATCGCTCCCGTCAGAAAAATTAATCTTTTTACCGTAAGATGCCAGGCCGTTTGCACTTAAGGCAACAGTGGGTTTTTGGTCTCCTTCCAGTAACTTGGCCTGGTACTCGTTGACCTCGACTGACTTGCTGAGCGCATAGATCTCAGGACGGTTATTTACAGCCGACGCAACATCGGCTTTGCTTATCAGCCGCATATCATCTGAAAAATTGCCTGCTACATCGTATTGAGCTGCACTTAAACCTGTAATCTGAGACAGAGCCAGTTTGGTTATCGTTAAACCGTCTTTAGCTTTTGTCAGGTTAAGGATCGCTTCGTTTTGCTGCACTTCCACTTTAAGCAGATCATTTTTATAGATCAAACCTGCATTAAAAGAGTTCTCAAGGTCTTTTTTCAATTCGCCTAAAAGGCTTAGATATTTTTCTGCCAGAACTACTTTTTCCTTTAGGTTGACAGCCTGCCAATACGCAGTTTCAGCGTTCAGCAGCACCTCGTCTTCGGTTAAATTTTTCTGGGCGCTCTGCAGGTCAACCAATGAACTTGTCATTTTTTTTGCCGTCTGGATTTTGTTTCCTGCATAGACAACCTGGGTCACGGCTACAGATCCATTAGCACTGTATTCCGGCAGTAAGGTCCTGAAAGGATCCGAGAGATAGAGCCCGAAAACGCTTGCCTCTACGGTGGGTTTTGTCGCTGCATTGGCCGCCTGATTGGCCGCTTTGGCTGCACTAATGCTGCTTTGGGCCTTCTTGAGTTTTTTGTTGTTTTCCAAAGCCATGCTTCTGATCTGATCCAGAGAGACAGTCTGCTGCCCGTGAACAATTCCTGAGAAAAAAATCAGGAACAAAAAATATATAGTGTTTTGTTTACTTTTCATGTCAATTCATTTTTAAACAATCCTGCCGAAATTTTATTACAAATCGACAGGAGGTTTGAAGAATTATTATTATTTATCAATGCTGGTGAACCGGCTTATACAGTACATCCTCTTCTCCATCAGGCTGCTCTTGAGGCGCTTCATCTTCGATTATAGGGTTCTTCAGTAACTTATAGTACATGACAGGCACCACAAAAAGGGTTAGGATCATCGAAAAGATCAAACCAAAAGCTAGCACGCTTCCCAGCGGACCCCACATAGGCGATTTACCTATAATCATAGGCACTACGCCGACTGCGGCAGCGGCAGAAGTCAGGAAGATAGGTCTCATTCTACGTTTAGCAGCGGCAATTGCAGCAGCTTTGTGTTTGTATCCATGATCTCTGATAAGCTCATCTGCATAATCGACCAGTATGATTCCATTTCGCACCACGATGCCTATCAAACTTATGATTCCCATAAACCCAGTCATCCCAAGTGGATTACCTGTTACAAGAAGTCCTAGGAAGGCTCCAAAAAGACTCAGTAAAAAGGTGCACAATACGATAAGCGCCTTTCCAAGACTTTTGAACTGAAACAAAAGTGTCAGGAAAATCAAAATAAGGCTGACTCCTAAAGATATTCCCATACTTGGCGCATTCTCCCCGCTTGATTCAGCGTCTCCTCCGTATTGAATAGTAGTTCCGGCAGGAAGTTTAAGAGCATCTATTTCCGGCTTTACTTCTTGAAGAATACGCGAGGGTTTTTTACCCAGCTGCGCCTCTGAATATACACTCAGCATCTTTAATCCGTTTCTTCTCAGTAGCATTCCGGTGTGCCATTCAGGATCTAGAGTTGCTACAGCTTTAAGCGGCACTTTCTTCCCGTAACGTGTTGTAATGTGAAGATTCTGCAAGGCAACGAGATCTTTACGGCTGTCTTCGTCATAACGAAGGAAAATGTCTACCGTCTTATCTCCTTCCCATAAGGTGGAAATAGAATATCCTTTTAAACCGGCTCCTAAAGTCTGCGTAATGGCTTGTGTGCTTATACCTAAGCGGCTTGCTTTCGCATTATCTATATTGAGTTTAACCCCCATATAATCGTACTCGCTGCTCAATCGGACATAGTTGACCCCCTCAGCTTTTTCCAGAATTTTTTTGACTTCTATAGCTGTACGTTTCTGATCGGCTTCATTTTCGCTTACCACCCTGATATCAATCGGAGCACCCTCCTGAAAACTCAGCTGTTTGATTTTAACCGCTCCGTCCTGCATAAAACCTTTTAGCTTGTCCAGATACTCTTTGGCCATTTCATTTGTTGCATCAATGTCGGTTGTTGTAATAAATACCTGCGCAAATTGCTTTCTTGGAGTTTCCGGTGCGTATGACGTATGAAAACGAGGTGAACTCATTCCTATGAAACTCGTTACGTCAACAACCCGTTTGTCTTGTTTTAGGATATTTTCCAATTCTTTTACTTTCGCTTCGGTTTTCTCCAAAGACGTGCCGTTTGGCATCCAGACTTCCATATTAAACTGATTGCGCTCACTTAAAGGGAAAAATTCAGAATCGACTTTTGTAGCAATAAAGAGAGCTGCAACAACAGAAAGCAATCCCAATCCCATAGTTGTTTTAGGATTTCTAAAAGCTGCTTCTACTCCTTTGTCAAAAGCGGACTGAAGGTGATCCAGCAGGTTTTTCTTTATGGGTCTGTCGCTTATTTTGTGTTTTAATCCTTTCTTTATAAACACATAACAAGTGTACGGGGTAAAAAGAAGCGCAATAAGCATGGAAACAATAAGAGCTATGGCAACAGTTACCGGAAGATAAAACATAAAATCCTTAGCAATTCCGTCCATAAAAATGGCCAGCGGCAAAAATGCGAATATAATGGCGAGTGTTGCCGTAAATATTGGAACCATCAATTGTTTGGCAGCCTGCCAGGCACCTGTCCAAGGCTCTACGCCTTCGTCGAGTTTCTCGATATAATTGTCGACCACCACAATGGCATTATCGACTACCATTCCTAGTACAATAATAAGAGCGGCCAGTGTTACCTGATGAAGCTCCACCCCGAACATGCTCATAAAGGCAAAAGTAATCAGCATAGAAATCGGAGCTGCCGCGGAAGCCACTACTGCTATACGAAAAGGCAGTAAAAGCATGACCACCAAAAGCACCGATCCGATTGCCAGACCAAATTCTTTCATAAAATGACTGATACTGTGCTCCACATCTTTTGGCTGGTTCACAATGGTTTTCATTTTAATATCCGGAGGAAATGTTTTTTGGATAGCCGCAATTTTTGCTTCAACTTCTTCACCAAATGCTACAATATTGTTCCCCGGAAGCATATCGACAGACAAGACCATAGCTTTGTCTTCCCCTACACGTACAAATGATGATTTTTCTTCGAAACGGCGTTCAATCTCAGCCACATCTTTTAAACGGACAATTGTTCCAGATGGTGTCGTGTAGACAATCTGGCTGGCAATATCATTTTCATCCTTGTAACGGCTGTTGGCATAAATAGGCACAATATTATTAGATCCTACTGATACTTCTCCAGTATAGCCTGTAATATTCTGCTGTTGCAGGATCCCCATTAAAGCGCCGGCATCCAAGCCATACTGCTGAAGTTTTTTATCGTTTATTTTAATATAGATCTGCTGTCTTTGCCCCCCCGAACGATTGATCTTAGAAACCATCGGAATGACTTTTAACCCGTCTTCCAGTTTGTCAAGGTATTTTTCGATCTCAGCATACGAACGCTCTTTTGACGATACAGAAATAATCATTGCCGTAACATCGGCAAAATTACTGTTGATAAAGGGCCCTATAACACCCTGAGGCAATTTTGAACGCAAATTGGCATCCATATCCAGTTGCAGAGTATGCCAGAATTTCTTTCTGTCTTTTACATTTGTGTAAATTTCGGTAGTAATAAAAACCTGTCCTTCACGAACTTCTGACTTTACTTTCTTCTTTTTGATTTCTTCAAATGAGAATAAGTACTGTTCTATTTTCTTTGCCACTTCTTCTTGTACCTGATGTTCATCAGCACCTGGATAAATAGCATATACCAGAGCTGTAGGCATATCAATTCTAGGGTTTTCGCTTCGGGGCATGTTCACTAAGGAATTGATTCCCATCAGCATCAGCAGGACAACCAGTACAATGACAACCTGCTTGTGCTTCATTGCGGCTTCTAAAAAGTGTATTTTTCGCTTTGTCATCTTTTAATTGAATTTTAGAAAATTAGAATTTGACAGGCGTACCGTCTATTAAGTTGGTTTGTCCGTTTACAATGATTTTGTCGCCCGCCTGAAGTCCTTCTTTTACCACAACATCATTCGTTCCGGTTATTTTAGATATATTGACTCTCTTTTTAAAAGCAGTATTTCCTTCTTTGGCGATATACACGTAGTTTATATTATCTGGATCTCGCACTAGGGCTTGCGCAGGAATAATTATTGTATTTTGAATCTGTCCGGAGTTGATGCTGATATCGGCAATCATTCCAGGAAGCAGCTGTCCATTGACATTCTCCAGACGCACCTTAACGGTGTAAGTTTTCGAAAGATCATCGCCCTGCGGATTTATTATGGTGATTTTTCCTTTGATTTCCCTATTCAGGGATGGAATTGTAATATTGGCGTCTGCACCTATTTTCAATGAAGTGATTTCATTTTCATTAATAGCTGCCACAGCATATACTTTGTCTGTTTTTACAATGGTAAAAGCTGGAATTCCAGGCGCTGCGCTGGCACCTGCCTCGGTGAGTTTATGGGTTACGATTCCTGAGAAAGAAGCATACAATTTGGTATCGTGCATGTTTTTTGATGCCGTTTCTTTATTGGCTTTTGCTTGTGCCAGACCGGTTTTTCCAGAAATATAATCTCGTTCGGGAAGGCTTCCTTTTTTATAGAGCTGATCGAGACGGTTGAAATTATCCTGAGCCTGTTCCAAGGCTGCATTTGCGACGATAAGATTGTTCTGACAGGCATTCTGCTCTATTGATGCCAGAAGCTGTCCTTTGACAACACGCTCTCCCTCCTGTACCAGAACAGCAGTCACCCTTCCCGGAATGCTAAAGCCGATAGAAACAGTATTGTCTGCTTTAATAGTGCCGCTGTAATCCAAAACTTCTGCCTGAGATGACAGTTCAATTTCCCTAACACTTACTTTTACAGGTTCAACTGTCTGGTTTTGGTCTGTTTCCTTTTTACCGCATCCGGCACTTAATAACATAATACTCAGAATAGATAAGATATTCCTCTTAAACATTACCATATAATTTGCTTTTTTATATTGATTAATAAAAGTCCATGCAGTTATTCCAACTGATGGTGCAAATCTCCATAGAATGTTTAGTCTACAAAAGGTCTGTTCCGAGCCGTTTTTGGTCTATAACCATCATTTTAGATAATAGCGTTTCGCCTCACTTGCATAAGAAAGGTAGTTTTTAAAGAAAAATACAGCACTAATTTTAATGTTATTTGTATTTGTCTCGAAATGATTTTGGGGTGATTTTCATTTTCTTTTTAAAGAATTTCCCGAAAAAAGACTGGTCACTGAAATGAAGTATTTCAGCAATTTCTGCCAGCGAATGAGAGGTTTCCATCAGCAGGTTTCGCGCCTCCATGACTACTGCTTCCTCAATAATTTCGCGCGAAGTGTTTCCCGTAACCTCTTTGGTTAGTTTAGACAAATGCCCAGCAGTTATAAATAGTTTATCGGCATAAAACTTGACATTTCTATTATTGCGAACATGAATCGAAAGCAAGGATAAAAACTCATGAATGATCTCTTTCTTTCTATTGGTTTTCAAATTGGCCTGATTTACTCCGCTTCGGTGCATTTCCATCATTTCAAGCGCCAGCAGATTGAAATAGTGAAATATTTTTGCCTTCTTATAGAGATTATGTTCTGATTGTGACAAATTCAGTGTATACATTTTTGTCATGATATCGAAAATAATACTATACTGATCTTCTGTAAGTGATAATATTGGGGTTTGGTTAAGCTCTGTTAATCTAAAAAGTCTTATATCCTCATAATTAAGCATATTGGTCATAGCAAATTCGTCCGTAAATACACAACCTATATTCTGAACAGGTTCTATAATTTCCAAAATATGTATCATCGACTGTGACGATAGTACCATCGTATCCATTGGACCAACAATATAGGTCTGCAAATCAATCTGTACTTTTATCCTTCCTTCCAGCATGAGCAATACAGCGGTATTGCAGCTTCTAAAAGGAAAAGGAAATGGATTTCCTTCAATAACCTCTTTATTGTAATGCACATGAAACTCTGTTCCGTGTGCTGCTTCTTCCCCCAGCATATTAATAATATCCCGCAGGCTGTAATTTCGAATTTCTGTATATCTGCCCACTTTTATTAATTATGACAAAGCAAAGTTAAAATATTAACTTTTAAACTTAAGGCAATTTTTTAAAATCCAGCATTTGGAGTTGATGTTTTTTTGCTGCAAAAAATTAAAGTGAATTTTACAGGTGTTTCGCTTGATTAATATGTATGGTAATTAAAAGGCACAGTACATTTTTTTCAAAGCTTCAAGTTCCATTCTATATAAATGCTAGAGCTTTATGCAACAAATCTGGAACTCAAGTTATTTTTTTTTACTTTTAAACTGCATTTTAGCTTAACGGATTGCTCTATTGACTTCTTGTTCAATTCATGCAAGAAATTGGCTTATTTCTGACTTAATCTTTTTTCTCGCACAAAAAGCAAAGACGAATAATATTTGTAGAGTTGTATATTAGTTTACCGCCATAAACCAATTGAGTTTTTATATTTTTTTGCATCAATCCCCAACAGGACGTCTAAACCAAATTTACAAAGCCAATGAAAGACAGACGCTACATGTAGTAAGCCAATTTCTTCAAATCATCCATAAATGATGTTGAAATTTGTCCTGTTCCTGTCACATACAAGCCAAATGGCGTCAATTGAAGACAATTGACGCCATTTTTCATATTACATCCTTCAATTTTTATATTACTCAATCAGTACGTTATCTCTTGTTTGATAAGCCTAAAAAGGATATTATTAAGCATAAGTAAAAAAGGAACGGCCCTTTGTTAGGCTGTTCATCGAGTGCTGTTTCTATAGCCGTCAAGATCTTTCAATTTTTGAAACTTCTGTAAATTACAAATTCAACAATTTAATTCAAATTTACATTTTTCCAAATGCAAAAATAGGGCCCGCAGCCCTTAGCCCCGATAGCAGTGGAAATCCTTTTGTGCCGGGTTTCGGCACAAAAGATTGGAACGCATAGCGGGAAAAGCTCCTAGAAAACAATAATAAACCTAAAAATAATATTAAACACCCCGCCTGTAAAGTATATAACATCATAAGGGCAATAATCCCCTACTTTTACCCGTTACAATCCAGCAGCAAAAAAAGCGCATAACAGCAAGAGCATATCAGGGCCTGCCCCTGTAAAGGAGATTACAAGAAATGAAGAAGTTTGAAATAAAAAATGCAGATGGCAACCAATGGCTGGTATCCCACAACGAGTTCCCAAAATTCACCTGCTGCTTTGAGAATAAAAAATTCAATTACCAAAGGACCATAACAGGACTTTCCGACCCCTTAGGCGATCCAGATGAAATCCAATTACTGCAGAAAATGGAAAAATGGCTCCGGGAGTACCATAAGGAGAAAATAAACGGATGAGCATAAAAAAAAATAAAGGCGCAGGTGATTCACCAGGTGTCTTTTTGTAATCAGTCATCATTTTATTTTCGACCTATTTAATCGCTCAAGTCTCTTTAAAATTATAAATTCAGGAAAGTACAGATGCGTATTATACAATTACCAGCATCAAAGCTATAAGAAGATCCCTTTATTAAAGGTCACCTTTGAATACGAAAATTATAAGTAAACATAAAATGGAAGATTATGTTTATGGACGCCCCGCCATGTACATAACTGTATGTGGCGGGTTTTCCATTTCATTATATCAAATACCCTTCAACGGTTTTTTTCTTAAATGGCATCAATTACATCAAAGTGTTACCATGCTATCAGGGAAAATTAAAAAACATGCAATCACCAGAATAAATTAAAGATTCAGTAACATGCTGCTCCAATCGGTCAATCATAGCTATACAACCCATTAAAAATGGCTGTACTATTTTCTCCAGATAAAATACAACACCAGAATACAGCGGCAATAGTCCAAATACAATCTATTACTCATTGTATCGGATATTGATTACTAAAAAACAAGCGCGATATTCTAAATTTATTTATAAAAAGTAATCCGGATGTTAAACAGATTGATTTTGTTTATTTTTTCCAAAATAAAGTTAAACAAATTATTTGCTTTTTAATAACTTAGCAATACAGCGACAGCAAATTCTATGGAGTGCAACAAAAAAATCCTATGTTGTAATTGTACAAAACTTTTCCGATTTTCTATGAATAGTAATCCCAAATAACACGCTAGCTTCGTAACCACCAAAAACCGATTGCCATGTACCGACATATGAGTCTCTTAAAAGATATCGTTGACAATACCCCTTTGCCAATTGCCGTATATTCGGGGGATGAGCTTAAAATAGAACTGGCTAATACCGCGATGATCAAAGCCTGGGGAAAAGGCGATCAGGTACTGGGAAAAAACTACCTTGAGGTACTTCCGGAGGTCAAAAAAGAAGATTTTTTCCAGCAGGCCACAACAGCGCTTAAAACCGGCATACCCTTTCATGCCAAGGATAAAAAAGTAGACCTTGTGATCGACGGGGTACTTAAAACACACTATTTCAACTACAGCTTTATTCCTCTTGCTGACAGCAATGGCCATATCTACGGAGTAATGAACACCGGGGCCGACGTGACCGATATACACCTGGCAAAACTGCAGCTGCAAAGCGCTCAGGAGAGGCTCCGCATTGCAATAGACTCCTCGGGCATGGGAACGTATGAAATTGATCTTGCCACCAGAAAAGTAAAGACATGTGGGAATTTCAACACCATAGTCGGCGTTGAGGGGGAAGTATCTAATGAGCAGCTAATTGCAAAACTACATCCAGCAGATTTACCCCTACGCGAACAAGCACATCAAGATGCCCTGAGTACAGGGATCGTATCTTATGAGAGCAGGATTATAAGCAAGGATAAGACCTCCCGCTGGATTAAAATTAACGGCAGGGTCATCAAAGATGAGAATGGCAATGATACGGCCATTATAGGCATTATCCAGGATATCCATGAACATCGGGAATTTGAGGATGAACTCAAAAGACAGGTCGCCCAAAGTACCGAGGAGCTCAGAAGATCCAATGACGATCTGCTGCATTTTGCCAACGTAGTGAGCCATGATCTGCGGGAACCGGTCAGAAAAATTAAAATTTTCAATACCTTGCTTCGAAATGAAAAAGACACTGTTTTTAATGAGAGCTGCAAAAAATACCTTACCAAGATTGACCAGTCAGCGCTAAGGATGAACAATATCATAGAGGGCATTTTAAGCTACTCAACAATCGATAAATCCCAGCAGTCTATTGAGGATATTGACCTGTCGGAAGTTATCGAAAACATAAAAACCGACCTGGAGCTCATCATCAAGGAGAAAGGCGCCATACTCAATGCAACAGTGCTCCCTGAAATTCAAGGTGCACCGATTCTCATTACCCAGCTATTTTATAACCTGATACAAAATGCGCTTAAGTTCTCCAAAGCAGACCAGCCTCCGCGTGTTATTATTACCAGTGCCTTGGTCACTATTAACGGCGAGGATGCAGTGCAAATTACCATCAAGGACAATGGAATAGGTATGGATCCTGCATTTGCCGAAAGGATTTTCACAGCCTTTGAGAGATTAAATTCCAAAGACCAATATGAAGGAAATGGTCTGGGACTAGCACTTTGCAGAAAAATAGCCAAAAGGCACAACGGCACCATAACGGCCACGGGCGAGAAGGATAATGGCGCTGAATTTACAGTTACACTACCTCTGAAACAGACCAAAGCTAATATTTAAAATTTAAATATACAGGAGATTTGTACTAAAATGGATCCTTTGAAAAAAATCACATTCTGTTTTTTAATTTTCCTTTTACAGCGGGAAGAGTTCCTAAAAAATAAATCCTAATAATATACCACATCCATAAAACAAAAAAAGGCATCTGCGGGGTGCAGATGCCTTTTATAAGCTAACTGTTATAGTATATTATGCTATCACTACGTTTACTGCGTTTGGACCTCTGCGGCCTTCTTCAATGTCATATCGAACTTCATCGTCTTGACGAATGTTTTCTGATAGACCTGAAACATGAACAAAAACTTCGTTTCCTCCATTGCTAGGAGTTATGAATCCGAACCCTTTTTCTTCATTGAAAAATTTTACTGTACCTTCTTGCATTTTAATGTATTTAATTATCCAAAGGTACCCTATTAAAATTAGAACTGGCTGAAATTGGGATTTTTATTCTATACTATTATTTCTGCATCCCAAAAATAAGGATAAAAGTGTATTATAATTACAATACGCAATGAGAAATACTATTATCTAGTCCTTATGGGAAATATTCTTTTCAGAAACAAAAAATATATTTTTAACCGGATTTATCAAAACTTTTGTCCAGTGCAGTAGGAATACTTTTTTCAGAATCAAAATAAAGCCGGTAAAAGAACTTGGTTTCTGCACATATAGGTTTGCCCCTTTGCTGAAAGTCTCTTCAATATCATTGGGGTGACTTGAAGTCGAAAGCATAACCGCTGGGATATCCTTTAGCTTTTGATCACTCTTTATTTCTGCCAGCGCCTCCTTGCCTCCTTTAACTGGCATATTGATATCTATAAAAACAATATCAGGATTTGGTTCATCCGGATCTCTCAGGGTGCTCAATAATTGCTCTCCGTTCTCTACCGTAGTTACTTCAGAAGAGATATTTGCTGCATCAAGAGCTTCCAAAAAAAATTCCTGATCATCCTTGTCATCCTCGGCCAATATAATTTTTACCGGCTCTTTTTCTTCCAGATCATCAGAAGTTAGGGCAGAATTTTTAGGACTTGTCATATTGAAGCGGTTTTACAATCACCAAAAGTACTATATAAATGCTTAATAAAAATTTCAACAAGCAGTTATATTAAAATATAGGGATTTTTTGATTTAGCCTTCACAGAACATAACCGCTGGGACATTAATTATATTGGAGTTGTACAATCATTATTCTTAAATTGTATAACATAACTTGCCGGGCACCGCACTACCTTAGTATCAACCATAAAGCCAATAAATGTGCAGACCAATATAATTTTTCTACAAGATATACTACAACATACTCCAATACCCACTGCAGTTTATTGTGGTGACGATTTACTAATTTCTTTTGCAAATACCGCCATGCTTACTTTATGGAATCAAGGGGAGCACGTGATTAGCAAAAAGTTTACCGATATCATTGCGGATTTTTACAAAGATTCTATTAGCGAACAAATTCTTACGGTAATGAAAACGGGAATATCTTTTCAGTCCAATGACAAAAAAATTGATGTCCTTATAAATGAAGTATGGACACCACTTTTTTTTAACTATAATTTCACCCCACTTCGCAATGAAAAAGGAGTTGTTTACGGCGTGGTACATACCTGCACAGAAGTCACTAAATTACATGAAGCCACAAGTCAAATAGTGAATTCCGATGAAATGCTAAGCATGGCAATAGAAGCCTGTGGCATGGGAAGCTATGAAATCGACATTATAACAAACAGGATCAAAACTTCTGATAATTTTAAAAAACTATGGTCGATCGACTCTGAAATTACTGTACAGTCACTGGCATCAAAACTGCACCCGGATGATCGCTTCCTTCAGGAAAAAGCCCATAAAGAGGCCCTTGAAAACGGAGTAGTCTGCTATGAGGCCAGAATTATACAAAAAGACAACTCGGTGAAATGGGTTAAGGTTTTTGGAAAAATCATAAAAGATGAAAAGGGTGATCCCTCAACAATCCTAGGAATTGTTCAGGATATACATAATCAAAAAGAAATTGAAGCAGAACTCAAAAGAAAGATTCAGGAAAGTACACGGGACCTGCGGCGATCTAATGATGACCTGCTGCATTTTGCCAATGTAGTGAGCCATGATCTTCAGGAGCCGGTGAGAAAAATTAAGATCTTCAATAACATGTTAAAAAATGAGATCGCAAAACAGCTGCCGGACCGCTCTGTTACGCACTTAAATAAAATTGCCCATTCTGCAAATCGTATGCAGTGCATTATCGAAGGGCTCCTTGCCTACTCTACAATAGACAAAAGCACCCAGCCTGTTGAAAAGATTTTCCTAAACGATTTATTGGAGAACATCAAAACAGATCTGGAGCTTATAATAAAAGAAAAAAATGCCATTTTAATCGTAAGTGATCTTCCTGAAATCCAGGGAGCCCCTATTCTTATTCATCAGCTATTCTACAATCTTATCCAAAATGCGCTCAAATTCACAAAAACCAACCAGTCTCCACGAGTTATTATTACATCGGCTATAAAGAATATCGATTCGGTTGAATCTGTTGAAATTTCCTTCAGAGACAATGGTATCGGGCTGGATCCTATTGATGCAGAAAAAATATTTGCCGCTTTTGAAAGACTTCATTCCAAGAATGAATACGAGGGAAACGGGATTGGCCTGGCACTCTGCCAAAAGATAGTGAGCAGGCACAATGGAACTATAATGGCTAAGGGAGAAAAAGAAAATGGTGCCGAATTTATAGTTACCCTTCCTCTTAAACAGACTTCCGAAAGTATCTAGGAAAAGCTATTGATTCATAGAATACAATTACAATGAAATATTATTGCGATCTAAACTATTGGCTTTATTTCCAGATATATCTGTTCTTGTTAAAAATATTACACTTCGATTTTTATTATTACAATTTTGAAGTATTTTTTTTAACCTCCATTATTACCAGGATGTGTATTTGACTTAAGCGTTAAATAAATTGATACAATAAGGCAACAATCCCCAACGGGACATCCAAACCAAAATACAAAAGCCACCTAAAGACAGCCTCTACATCCAGTAAGCCAATCTCTTCAAATCTTCCATAAAATTTATAGAAATTTGTCCAGTCGAGGTCACTACACAGCCAAAAGGCGCCAATTGAAGACAATTGGCGCCTTTTTTTTGTTATATATCTTTTAACAACATAAGTTTAATTCGTTTCTTTTATTTTTTTCGAATCGCACTCTTAAAAATGAATTGTAAAAAAGCCAGCAGTCTAAAACAAGGGATCAACACGAAAACCTGTGGAGCGTTAAAAATTATGCATAAATCAACATGATGCAAACGCCTATAATGAATAAAAATTATTATTTTAAAACATCCTAAATTTTCCTAATTATTGCGCAGTTGAAAATAATCAAATCTTATTTTTAAAATGGTTTAATATTTCATAATTATTTGTATTTCCTACTTCTTTTTCCGATTATAATTATTTATCTGGTAAGGTAAAAATCGGTTTATTTCATCGCGATTATTTACCAAAGTTCCTCCGAAAGGGATAAATATACCGAATTACTTCCTCTCGTTTAAAAAATAGCCGTCCATTCGCTTTTTTACAATTTAATGGCATGCCAATCTAGTAAATTTACTTTTTGCAGAAGTTGTAAGATCAGAGTGGGTTGAAGTAAAAACTACCTCAATGAAGAGCCACAAATACAGCATTCAATCTTAAATCCTTTAATTTTGAGAAAAAACAAAAATGACCCAAGATGGATAGTTGTCAGAACCGAAAGCAACAGGGAAGCTGCCAGACTATTTTTTGACTTTGAGATGGAAATCTTGAAGTTGGAAGAATGCATAAAGATCAAATACGAAAATTGCGAACAGGTGCCATCCATCTGCAGGCTATTAGTGGATGCGAACATAGACATTTTGGAAATTTATTTAACTCCTAAAATCTGAATATATTAAATTTTGGATGTATAATTCTAGTAATTTTAATTAATGTGTCAAGATATGTATTTTGCGGAAGAAAAATTAAGTCAGCTTAATTAATACCATTGCAAGACTATCCCTAAATTTAATCATCAATAAACCAGAAATATTCCAATGCATAAATATTGTAACACATCTAAAAACTAACACGAATGAATATGACTAAACTTAATCATTTACTTATCACGTGTTGTATTGCAATTCTCTTTTCTTGCTCAACAAAACGTGCCGAGACTGCAACAAAAGAAAATGAAATCATTAAAGTAGATTTATTATCTACAGAGATTCAAAAATTAGCACTAGATTTTACCAGAAAGAACAATGTTCCTGGAATAGCCGTAGCTATTATCCAAAATGGAAAAATCATATCGATCCAATGCATCGGTTATGCTGATTTGGCAACTAAAAAACCCATAACTCCACAAACAATTTTTAACATAGGCTCAATTTCGAAGGTTGTATCCGCCTGGGGATTTATGCAACTTACTGAAAAAGGTATGGTACAACTTGATGAGCCAATTAATCAATCCTTAACCCGCTGGCAACTACCAAAATCCCAATACGATGTATCCAAAGTTACACTTCGACGCGTTCTCAGCCATACATCTGGTCTTTCTGTGCATGGATATGGTGGCTTTGAACAAGGAACAAAACTATTAAGCTTAGAAGAATCGCTCAACGGAAAAACAAAGAGAAATGGTGAAAGTGTATATCTTATAAATGAGCCAGGAACAAAGTGGGAATATTCTGGTGGCGGTTACACACTAGCACAATTATTTCTTGAAGAAAAAACAAATGAAAAATTTGCCGACTATATGAAAAAAAATGTATTCCTACCTTTGGGATTAGCTGATACCTCTTATGAGTGGACGGAAGACATGAAAGCGAATTGTGCAACCGCGTACGACACGCTTGGGAATGCTATAAAAAATAGAATATTTACAGAACAAGCAGCTGCTGGATTACAAACAACGGTGGTGGACTTAGCACATTTCGCCGAGCTATCCATTACAACTGATTCTCGGAAGTTAAATAAAGTTTTAAGGCCCAAAACAATACAACTGATGGAGCAACCTGTTTTTCCATATTCGAGCGAAGGAAAAAGTGGCCTTGGATACCGATTCATGAATTTTGAAGATCTTCAAACAATTGGACATACTGGAGAAAACGTAGGCTGGAGTGCAGCAATGTTTTTACATCTACCCACCAAGAGCGGTATCGTTATGCTTTGCAACGGTTCTAATGGAGATCGTGTCTGGTTCCCAATCTATCAGAGCTGGGCAAAGACAATTAAAGCAAAGCAAATGTAGACCCTTGTAAATTAAGTTTTGTGGCAAAATCGTGGCACTTTGTATTTTGGAATATCAGAAACATAATATATGCAAACCCTAAGAAACTTAGGTTCAAAAATTTAGAAACAGAGACCTAAATTAAAGATAAATTCTTTTTTAAATACAAAAATCATATATCGTATAATTAAAATCATCGTTTTTTGAGATGCATTAATTTTACAATGTTTGGCTCTACAAAATTTAAATATTTATATATCATCTTCAAAGATCTTTTTTCGGTGGTTCACACCCCAATTAGCAAGTAATTCATAAAGCCAAAGAAAGACAATCCTATCTCAACTTAAGCTTTCTTTTCAAACCCTCTATAATATTTTTAGAATTGTATATTAATTTACTGTCATAAACCAACTGAGTTTTTATATTTTTTTGCATCAATCCCCAACAGGACATCTAAACCAAATTTACAAAGCCAATGGAAGACAGACCATTACATATAGTAAGCCAATTTCTTCAAATCATCCAAAAATGATGTTGAAATTTGTCCTGTCCCTGTCACTTCTAAAATGGAATAATCCCTATGTATCTGATACATAGGGATTTATTTGTTTGTGTCAGGATTCAAACATATTTTTTAGTTAATGACTAAATAGCTAAATATCAATACTTTAAATCCAACATAAAAAAATCATTAAGCATGTATTGCATTATTACTTCCCACAAACTTCCCAGTATTTTTCATTTGGGAAGTTTATAAATAATATAATCATTTTAGTCAACAATATTTTAGCATGTAACTATAATCAAAATTATAAATGGAAGATAACGAGAATAAAGAAACAAATGTAAAAGCAACTATTGATGCGGTAACTGGTTTAGTAAAAGCTATTCCAATATATCAGGACACTTTACAACCATCTGCTCAACAAATTGGCAAATCTTTAGAAACCGTCACAAAAGCAGTAAATATTGCCTTAGCACCAATTAAAGGATTAGTATGGGGTTATGAAAAAATAGAAGAGTTTATTTCTCAAAGTGTGACTAAAAAATTACAAAATGTCCCTGAAGAAAACATAATAACACCTTCGCCATCAATAGCAGGCCCTACAATTGAAGCATTAAGATTCACTGGTGAAGATTTAAATCTAAGGGAACTATATTCTAATCTTTTAGCTAATGCAATGAATAATAAATCCGCAGATTCAATACATCCTGGATACGTAGAAATTATCAAAAATTTGTCAAGTGATGAAGCATTAATTCTACAAACTTTTTGCTCTCAAAACCAATTTCCTCTAATAGATCTTTTACACCAAATTCCTGAATCAAATTCAGAAGTAGTAGTCTATAAAAATTTTTCTTACTTTATGAAATTATCTAACTTAAAAAAACCGGATCTAACACCAGTCTACATAGATAATATATGCAGACTTGGGCTTACAGAAATTCCAGTTGGAAAATATATTATTTCAAAGGGAGTTTATGAACGATTAGAAAATGACAATTCTCTATTTACCTTAAAAGCAGATATTGTACAAAGTGGTAAGGGCTTTATAGATTTCAATAGAAAACTAATTAGACTAACAAATTTTGGACAACTTTTTATTAATAATGTTGTCGCTGAAAAAAAATAAATATCCTAAAAACTTCTCAATACAATCATTTGATATTGGCGAAAATTTTAGAAATGGAGAACTATTCTAAATTAAGAAATAAAAGAACAGAACTTATTAACTTCCCACACTTTTTTATTAGTAAGGGTATAGCAATATTATATCGCCAGAGACAGAATAAAAAACACATAAACAAATTGTTATCAAAAACTTTCCATAATTGTAAACTTATTATCAACAAAATAATTAAAAAATATAAATAGTATGAAAACTCAATATATTTCACCAGAGTTAAAATTGACCGCATTTAATTGTCCACATTGTCATGTATGTTCTCATCAAAGTTGGTCGTATTTTAAAGGAACGATATCACATAGAATTGGAGGAAATATACAACAAGATATTAAAGATTTTCATGTCTCATATTGTTCAAACTGTAAAGGCAATACAATGTGGGCTGGTGAAATAATTATTTATCCTCAAAATTCCACTGTTGAACCTGCAAATATTGATTTGCCTGCTGATATTATTGAGGATTATAATGAAGCTGCTAACGTGTTAAATCTTTCTCCAAGAAGTTCAGCTGCACTATTGAGGCTATGTATCCAAAAACTTTGCAAACATCTTGGTGAAATAGGAAAAGATATAAATACAGATATCAAAAATTTAGTTGCAAAAGGTTTACCGCCAAAGGTTCAGGAAGCACTTGATAGCGTAAGGGTAATAGGTAATGAATCTGTTCATCCAGGAGAATTAAATTTGAATGATAATCGAGAGATTGCCAATAAGCTTTTTAAGTTAGTTAATTTTATAGCCATAAAACTTATTACTGAGCCAAAAGAAATAGATGAACTATACAATTCTTTACCACAATCAAAATTAGATGGTATACAAAAGCGAGATAATCCCTTATAATTTAATTCAACTACCACATAAAAAATGTTTGGAGGCTGAAAGAGATTATGAAGAGAAGTAAATTTGAGTTGATAGTTAACACACAATAAATTTTAAAAACTCACAAAAAATATGGTAACATTTGGTGATAGACTTAACGAATTAATTAATAACGCTACTGCATTAATATTTCTTCAGGCCGAAATGGCACAATTAACAATATTATCATTCGAGCAAAATATAAGCTGGATTAATGAACTTGAAGAAGGAAAAACTATTCCGATAGCATATCCCTTAGGTTTCAATGCTGATCATACACCTATGATGAGTAAGCCAAAAGAATATACAAAGGAAGAACTTCTCAAAAAATATAGACATTTAGGTACTAATTCTCTCCCTCTTAATAGTATTTTACAGTTAGTTACTCTTTTGGAAGCATTACTAAATGATATTTTAAGAATGATATTAATAGAATATCCTAATAAAATTCCATCAAAAAAATCAGTCGATATAAATAGTATTTTATTATCTAATTCGATTGAAGAAGCAAAAATACATATTGTTGATAGTATTTTAAATGAAATAGCATACAAATCGCCTAGAGATTACGCTAAAGAATTTGAAACGTACACTGGAGTTAATTTATTAGAAAGCCCAGTTTTTCACAGATTTATTGAATTAAAGGCAACTAGAGATATTCATATCCATAATATGGGTATGGCAAACGATATTTATACTACAAAAGCTGGAGTTTTAGCAAGAGTTAATAGTGGAAAATACTTACCAGTTGATATGCAGTATTTTTTGATGTCATACGAATATTGCTTACAATTAACAGAAGTTTTAGAAAAGGAACTTGATAAAATTTGGCCTAGTGAAGAATTCAGAAAAAGTGCATCAAAAGAAACTGAAGGAAAAATAAAAACAAATAGTATTAAAAAGGTAAAAGAAGTAATTAAAACTGTGCCATCGAAAAAAAAGTAATTTGGATTTATACTTCCCACAAACTTCCCAACACATGAATACATACATTGATTTACAACACGTTACACATAAGGTTTGTTTCCAGTCGAGGTCACAAAGCCAAATGGCGCCAATTGAAGACAATTGGCGCCATTTTTTTATTTAACCCTTATCAATAAATGAGTTTGACTCGTTTTTGCTTTATTTTCTTCATAAAGAAACAAACTTCAGAAAAACAGTATTTATATGAAAAACAAGATAAATTTAAATTTTAGCGTTCGATAACTTAACAGGATTCGAACACTAAGAACAGAGCTGAAATTAAGTTTTACATTTTCAAAATTTGATAATTTCCTGTCTTCCCTTATCAATCTTTTTCAAGAAAAAAAGCCAGCAGTCTAAAACACGCTGCCGGCTTTAAAAATTATCTTAATTTCAAAAAAAATCTTTTCTCTCTTCTTACATCTTTTCAATACTAGGAGGAATCAATTTATACATCACAGGCGTTACAATTCGTGATAATATTGTAGAACTGATTAAACCGCCAATTAACACAATTGCCAATGGTGCAATCAAAGGATTTGAGTTTAATGCAATCGGAATCAAACCGCAGATTGCAGTAATTGAAGTCAGCACTACAGGCAGAAAACGCGTTTCTCCTGCAATTGAAATAGCTTCATCGATCGAATGTCCTTCCTGTCTTAGCTGATTGGTAAAATCTACCAGCAGCAAAGAGTTCTTTACCTGAATTCCCGAGAGACCTATAAAACCGATTATAGCAACCAAAGACATCGGACTTCCATTGAGAAGCAATAATAGCACGCCACCTAAAATCCCAAGCGGAATAATAGATAATACAATAATAATTCCTTTAAAAGTTTTAAACTGTAGCAGTAAAACCGCCACAAACAAAAAGGTACTCAAAATAATTACTGCCAGAAAGTTACCGCCCAGCGCATCGCCTTCGGATTCTTTTTCACCTGATAATTTATAGTAATATCCTTTTGGCATTTTCAATTGATCCAGTTTTGGAACTATGTGTGTCAATAAATCATTGGCATAATACCCTTTTGCCGATAAAGCGGTTACTTTTGAAAAGCGTGATTTATTAAAATGGTTAATCGCCGTTGGAGAAGTTTCAAACGAAATTTCAGCAATCTGGTTTAGGGCAATCGGAGTTCCCTGAAGATTATTTACGTACAAGTTTTTCAAAGCGTCAAGGTTCGAAAATTTATCTCGGGGCAATGTCAGCGTAACATTTCTGGCATCTCCCCTATCATCTATATAATCACCGACTGTTAATCCTGCTACCGAAAGACGGATTACCTTATCTACATCGCTGGTCAATACGCCCAATGTTCTGGCTTTTTCTTTATTGATTTTAACTTTAACATCAGTTTTATACGTATTCAGTTCATTGTTGATATACACGGTTCCTTCCTGCTTTCTCAGAATAGTTTCTACCTGTGAGGAAAGCTTGCGTAACACTTCCTGATCTTCACCAAATAATCTTACGACAATATTAGCTTCTAATGGTGTTCCCTGTTCAAAATCTTTGACCTCCACTTTTGCGTAAGGCATCGTTTTAAATTTATTTCGAAGTTCTTCAATCAAGGCTGTTTTCTCTGATGGTTTAGCTTCATCTTCGAGCTGGACAAAAATCTGCGCAAAATCGGGTTTTCTGTCCTGGGGATGCACATTGTAATAAATCTGCGGATTTCCTTTACCAACGTTCGAAGTGTAATACACAATTTCCTTATGATTTTTAAGCTCTGCTTCTACAATTTTGGTCACACGGTCACTTTCTGAAATATTGGCCTGAAGGGGCATTTTTATATTGATAAGAAACATCGGTTTTTCTGAAGTCGGAAATAATTTAAAACCCGTTACTTTAAACAATCCAAAAGCAGTGATGCTTAAAACTATAGAAATAGCAATAGTTGTTCTAGGATATTTTAATGCTTTGGGCATAATATCACGATACGCTCTGGTCAGGAATTTTTGCAGATACTGAAGAAAAATATTTCCTCCCGCATGATCGTGCGTTTTTAAAAATCGGCTTCCTAAAAACGGCACCAATGTTAAAGCTACAATCATCGATGCCAGTACACTGGTAATAACTGCCATTGGAAGACTTCTGATAAATTCTCCCGAAACATCCGGCAGGAAAGCCAGCGGTAAAAATGCAATTATAAGTGTTGCAGTACAGCCTACAACGGCAATTCCGATTTGTTTGGTACCTTTAAGGACTGCATCCATTTTAGAATGTCCTTCCCGCAGCCATCGCTCTATGTTTTCGACTACCACAATACTGTCATCCACCAACAATCCTAAAGCTACCACAAGACCAACAATACTTAACTGATTTAAAGAAAAGCCAAAAGCATTCATTGCAATTAATCCCAATGCGAGCGATAACGGAATGGAAATCATCACAATTCCCGAAGCTCTTAAGCCTAATGGAAGTAATGTCACAATTACCAAAACAATTGCCAGCGTAAAATCAAAACCTAAATGTCCCAAACGCTGCGATACCATATTCGCCTGATCGAAGTTTTTTACTAATTTGATGTTTGAGGGTAATTCTTTAGAAAATTCATCTACAATTGGCAGGAATTCTTTCTGCACATCTGTAATGTTTACATTGTCTTTCATACCTGCTGTAACCAGTACACATCGGTGTCCGTTGATGCGGGTAATATGATCGACAACCTGCGACTTGTAGCCTACTTCGGCTACATCTTTCATATAGATTATTTTACCGTTAGCATTGTAAATTACTGTATTGGATACATCGTCCGCATTTTTAAATTTACCGCTGGTTTTTACATTAAATACTTTACTGCCTAAATCAATGCTTCCTCCTGGAATATCGGCCGCTTCGCTCTGCAGGCTTGCCATGACTACATTTAACGGAATTTTTAATTGGGCCAACTTTTCAAGCTGTAAATCAATACGAATTTCCTGCTCGGGAATTCCAGCATATTTTACATCTTTCAGATTGGTAATTTTCTCAATTTTAGATTTAAGTTTATCCGCTTCATCACGAAGTTTTTTGTCTGATGCATTTTCTGAAACCAACGCTATCTGAAGGATTTTCACATCAGAAGAAGCAATTTTTTCGGTTTTTATCTGATAAATATCTTTTGGAAGTTCGCTGTTTTTAAGGGCATTCATTTCCGTCGAAATCTCCTGATATTTATTATCAACATCTACTCCGTATTTAAATTTTACCTGAAAAGCAGCAACACCGTCTTCTACTGTGGTTAATATTTTTTCGATGTTTTCAAGTCCGTAAATTTTATTCTCGATTGGTTTTACAACCTGCTCCTCCATATCCTTTGGACTTGTCCCGGGATAAATTACCGTAATTAAATATTGCGGCGGATGTGTTGAAGGATCTTCCGCCCTGGGCATGGTAAACAGCGTAAGATAGCCTACCACAGCAACCAGCAGAAAGATAATCAGTGTAAACTGATAATTTTTAACAGCAAAGTTTGTTATTTTCATAATACTGATTATTTAATGATCTTGATAGTTGATTGTTCGTTGAGATAAGCACTGTTGGAGATCACAATCTGATCTGTTTTCTGAAGACCTTCTTTTATGAATACTTTATTGTTCTCAAATTTATTAATGGTCACGGACTGGCGTCTTACTTTGTTGTTTTCCACGATAAAAACAAACGCTTTGTTTCCGTCAGCTTCAATAAGCGAATTGTACGGAATGATGATGAAATCTTCTGATTGTTCTGCCTTTATTTCGGCTTTTCCAAACATTCCCACCGCTGGTTTGCTTTTTTTAAGGCTCAGTTTTAATTCGACTTGAAAGGAGCCCAATGCCGCATCTGCCGCCTGCGATTTTCTAAAAATAAAGGCATCGAATTTTTCATCAGGATAACCGTCAAGCGTCACAGTGGCTTTCTGCCCTACTTTTACCGCGGCCCATTCTTTGTCTGTCAATCCTACTTTTAGCAGATAATTATTGTTCTGGCTGGTTTCATTTATAGCTAGAATTGGCGATCCTGCGCCAACTACTTCTCCTTCGTTTGCTATTTTTTTCGAAACAAAACCATCTGCCGCAGCATAAATTTTAGAATAACGTGCATTAAAAGCCACTGCATCTTTCTGCTTTTTAGCAATGTCAAGACCCGTTTTTGTATTCTGAAGCTGTTCTAATGTATACACACTGTCTTTGTACAAATTGCTTGCTCGTTTATAATCACGCTCGTACTTTTTGAGATTCAAATCGGTTTGGTTCAATCCTGCATTAATCTCTGTTTCGTCTAATGATGCCAAAAGCTGCCCTTTCTTAAAAAACTGGCCTTCTTCCACATAAATACGACTGATGATCCCTCCTATTTTAAATCCGTAATTGGCCTGATTTTCTGTTGTTACTAAACCTGATGCGCTTATGGTATTGTTAAGAGCAAAAGATTCGACCGGAGCTGTTTTAATCGGGATGACATCTGCGCTTTCAAAGGGCGAATTTTCCTTTTTTTCTTCTTTACAGGCGTAAAAAAGCGTTAAAGCAAGCAATATAATCAACCCTTTTTTGGAGGCTGCGATATGTTTTTTTAGATAATTGTGAATCGTTAATTTCATGTTTTTTATTTTTAGTTAAAAGTAAAAGTTGCGTTGGCTCTTTCTAATTCTGCAAAAGCAATCCAGGAGTTATAAAGCGAAATATTAGTGTTAAGCTGCGCATTTACCCATTGGTTCTGTGCATCCAGCAGTTCTATATATATTGCCTGACCTTCCTTGTATAATTTGGTAATGTCGTCATTGTATTTTTTGGCCGACTGTTTTTGATTTTTATCAGCATTGAATTGCTCTAAAGCCGATTTTAGATTGTTCTGTGAAACCTGAAACTGAAGCAGTAACTGCTGTTTTACATTATCAGTTTGTGAAATGATTTTTTTACTGTCTTCTTCAACTTGTTTCAGCTTCCATTTGTTTTTGTTGCCCGAAAAGATATTCCACTCCAGCGCCACTCCGGCAAAATAGTAGCGTGAGTTTTTATCTGCTTCAAAATCAAAATCCTGAATTCCGAAATCGGCAAAACCACTTACTTTTGGCAGCCAGTACGATTTGTTTAGTTTGCTTACATTTTCGTTTATTTCTTTTGCCTGAGTGAGCTTTTGCAACTCCTCTCTATTTTGGGTATTTTCTGAAAGTACTTCTATTGGCGGTGCTTCACTCTGATCAGTTTCTATTGCGGTATCAAGTTTTTGATTCAATAAAAAATTAAAATATGATCTTGCATTATTACTGGTTTGTCGGGCGGTTTCTAAATTCGCCTGAATGCGGATTACCTCATTTTCACTTCGTAAAACGGCAGTCCGGTTTATTTTTTCATTTTTAAATAAAGCCTGATTTACCCTTTGGTTTTCTTTTACCAAAGCCAGGGCATCTTCATAAATCTTAATTCCTTCAACCGATTGCAGGTATTTGTAATAAGCAATTTTAATTTCCTTTACTAACTCTCTTTGATAGATTTCGAGTTCTATTTTTTGAAGCGTCGTCTGCTGGGTTTTTATTCTTTTATTATAAATAATTTCAAAATTCAGCAATGGCATCGTGGTATGAATTTTAGCATCATAAAAATTATCCGGATTTATCAAGACCGACTGATTTTCTAACATTGGAAAAGCGTTAGAATTGGTAATCTGATTTAAAGTACTATACACCGGATTTAGCATATCTCCAATTGGAATATCGATTGTCCTTCCGCCTTCTGCTTTGGTGTAACTTCCGTTTAGGGAAACTGTTGGATAAAATAAAGCTCGTGCTTCTTTTAAGGCATACATGCTTTTATTAATGTCAAAATTATGCTGCCTGATTACTTCGTTATTTTTTAAGCCGGTCTGTATATAAGTTTCCAGCTTGTTCTGTGCATACCCTAAATATCCTAGACAGAGTATTGCAAAAGTTAGTTTAATTTTCATTTATTGTACATTGTTTATTATTTGAACACTGTTCATTTTTTTGAGCAAAAAAATTTTTAAAGCTTTTCTATCATTTTTAAATATTCATTGTATCCGTCATACAAAATGGTATCCGGATTCGTAAAATTTACATTTTTAATTCTCTGGTGAATTTCCAGACAGCACATACCATGTACCAAACTCCAAACCATAAATGCCAGCGGCTCTACACTATGGCCTTTAAAATAACCTTTGTTAATACATTCTTCAATAGTTTTTTTAACTAATCCAAATGCTGTGCATCCTTCATCCCAATCTTCATTCTCGGAGTCTTTCAGGAATTCTATTGGAGCTTTTAGATTAAACATCAAATCGTACATTTCAGAATTTTCGATGGCAAATTTGATATAGGCAAATCCCATTTTCTTTAATCTTTCCTTCGGATCTTCTATAGTATATAACTCCATAAAATAACTATCTAATTCCTGAAAACCTATTGTATGAAGATCATGGAGAATATCATTTTTATCTTTAAAATAAACATAAACAGTGCCTACACTGTAATTAATTTCTTCAGCAATGTTTCTTATTGTAGTATGTTCAATTCCTTTTTCAACAAAAAGCTTTTTAGCACCTTTTAATATCAGGGCTTTTAAAGCTTCTTTTTCTTTTGCTTTTCTATCAATTGTACTCATACTTATTTTTATTCAAGGCTTACTACGGACAAAGATATAAAATAAAATGAACGATGTTCATTTTTTATTCAGTTAAATATTTTTATACCAATTAAGATTGCAATCTGGCCGTAATACCTTTATGATTCAATAACTTATAAGCTAACTTTGGTAAAAATCTATTTAACAGATAAATTGCTTTTGTATCGCCAACACGAATAGTTTACGTATTGTCTTTTAATCCTTTTATCAAAGCATCAATTAGCACATCTGGTGTTATCGATTTACCTTCCATTCCCTCAGACATATTTGTTTTTACCAACGGCGGCAATAATTCAAATATTTTTATTCTGCTTCCAATTATCTGTAAATGATTGTCTCTTTTTTTATACGCTAACATATAGATTTTTCAAGCCTTTACAGCCTAATAATTGTGGTTCGATTTTTTCACAAGAAATTCTTAGTCTGTTTGAAATAAACAGTCTTAAAGTGGTGCTATAAGAGAATTAATCGAAGCTGAACGATGGTTCGAAATCCCGTTAAGGATATAGGATTTTTTTCTCTTTTGGTTTATCGTAATTTTTATACTAAATACAATAATTCCAAAATAATTTTAGTTTCCATCTCATCTGCCTGATTATCATTATTTTGACACAATCGCTTTTTTCATTTTGTCAGTCAGCTTATCTATAAAAGCCTGTTTATCTTTCTTGATTTCTTTTAAAAATTCAATGTGATGCTCAGAAAGCATAAAATACTTTTCGCCCCAGATATACATCTCGATTAATACCGGAAGCAGATCAATGCCCTTCTCAGAGAGTTGATATAAAAATTTCACTTTGCTTTCGGGGTGATCCAGCTTTACAATGATCCCTGCGTCTTCAAGAGTTGATAATCTTGTGGCAAGGATGTTAGTCGCAATTTTTTCATCCGACTTTAGAAAATCACCATAAGTGCACTTCTTATAATACATCAGATCTCGAACAATTAAAAGTGACCATTTATCTCCTAACAAATCAAGTGAACTGCTCACTGGACAGCCCGACCTTTTTTTAATTTCTTTCATTATTATTTCAACTACTTGCATTTTGCAAGTAAATTTAATTATATTTGTGCTTTCAATTTGCAAGTAAAATTACTAAAAATTAACCAAAACAACTAAATTATGATTTTTACCACACACAAAATTACAAATGGATACTGGAAAATCAGTTTCAACAATCCTCCTATTAACATGTTTGATACCGAATTTTCTAAACAGTTAATGACCGTGATGGACGAACTGGAGTCAAATGAAAACCTAAAAGTTGTAGTATTTGAGAGTGAAAATCCAGACTTTTTTGTGGCTCATGTCGAGTTGCTAAATGTTGGAGACTTTCCAAAAGGAACCGGAAAAACAGGCCTTTCTATAGCCTGGCCAGATATTGCACGCAGACTGGAACTTGCCCCTTTTGTAACCATAGCTTCCATCCGTGGCCGTGCCAGAGGACTTGGAAGTGAATTTGCACAAGCATTTGATATACGCTTCGCCAGCAGGGAAAACGCATTCTTGGCTCAGGTAGAAATAGGGATCGGTTCATTTCCTGGTGGCGGAGGACTTGAACGCCTGCATCTGCTTACAGGACGCAGCCGAGCTCTTGAAATTATTTTAAGCGGTAACGATTATGACGCAGATACGGCCGCTTTCTACGGCTGGATAAACCGATCAATTCCAGACGCTGAACTGGATGAATATGTTGAAAAATTTGCAAAGCGCATAGATTCATTTGACAAAAAACCAATTGCTGCCATAAAGCAAATCATGAACCAAAGAGCCAAACTTCCTTCAAACGAAGAAATTTTAGACACACAGGTTAAATTCTTTGCTTCACTCGAGGAGCCTGAAGCGCGTGGCCGTATTAAAAGCTTATTTGAAAAAGGACTTCAGCAGAATGGTGATCTGGAACTAAATCTTGCTGATAACATCTAAAAAATATGAAAGCATACATCTTACCTAAATACGGCAAAACAGAAAAATTATTACTCAGCGAAGTAAAAATACCTGAAATTGGAGATTATGAGGTATTGGTAGAAATTCATGCTGCCAGCATCAACCAGCTGGACTTAAAAATAAAAAACGGGGATTTCAAGCTAATCCTTCCTTACCAATTACCTTTAATATTAGGTCATGATATTGCAGGAATAGTAGTAGAAACCGGTTCTAAAGTCAGTCGCTTTAAAATTGGAGACCAGATTTTTGGACGAGCAGCCGATTTTCATATCGGTTCCTTCGCGGAATATATTGCTGTTAATGAAAATGATCTGGCAGTAAAACCTATAAATATATCAATGGAGCAGGCAGCATCAATTCCATTGGTCGGACTAACTGTATGGCAGGCATTCGTCGAAAAAGCGAAACTTCGTAAAGGCCAAAAAGTTTTTATTCAAGCAGGTTCTGGCGGAGTTGGTACAATAGCAATTCAGTTTGCCAAACATCTTGGGGCATTTGTCGCCACGACAGCCAGCGAAAAGAATTTTGACATGCTGAAAGCCCTTGGAGCTGATATTATAATAGATTACAAAAAGGATAACTTTGAAAATATTCTTAAAGATTATGATGTGGTACTTAACAGCCAGGATGTTAAAACACTTGAAAAATCATTGACAATTTTAAAACCGGGAGGCAGTATTATCTCAATTTCTGGACCTCCAACTCCAGAGTTTGCAAAATCAATAGGCGCATCAGCAATAATACGATTCATTATTTGGCTGACCAGCCTGAAAATCTGTAATAGGGCTAAAAATTTAAATGTTAATTATTCCTTTTTATTCATGAAGGCGAACGGAAGACAATTAGAACAAATTGCTGATTTACTTGCCTCAGAAATTATTAAACCAATTGTAGATAAAATTTTTCCTTTTGAGCAGACCAATGATGCTTTTAATTATCTGGAAAGCGGACATGCAAAAGGAAAGGTTGTGGTAAAAGTAAAATAATAGTGTTATGGAGTTGCCTCAGTTTTTGACGCAATTATAAATTGGAGTTGCCTCCATTTTTTGCCATAAAAAGTTAATCCGGTTTTTTAAAAAGATATTATACGTCAAAATTTTGTAGCAGAATCATGGCACATCATAATGAGAAAACCTGTACCTCAGCAATATAAAGGGTTTCTAAAAAAGGCTCTAATGGCGGAGCAATTTGTTTTTTTAAACTAAATTATGCATTACCATTTTTTTCATGATTAAATTTTGAAAAAATATAAGTGACGCTTTGCGATAAATTCCAGAAGGAAATGTAATAGTTGCTTCACGAGTAATATTTTTACTTTCAATTGGGACCGCAACAAGTTCCGGAAAATGAAACAAGGAAGTATCCATTAATATGGTACACCACTTTTTTGAATTAACCAGATCCAATAAACTGTGAATATCATTGATTTCTATTTTTGCTTTTAATTGCATATTATTTTTTAGAAGTGTTTCGTCCAGAAAATTCCTGATGCTGTAACTTTGCGAAGGCAGCACTAAAGGTAATTCTGCAATTTTTTGAAATGTGATTTTTTTAAGCTTACTCCACGGATGTGATGTATGAAGAATCAATGAAAGATTCGCAGAGAAAAGACGCATCACATCAAGCTGATTATCCTCAGACGAAGGCATAAATGAAAGCATACAGTCAATTTCGTACGAGCGTATTTTTTGCATTAAATCTGATGTAGAACCCAATACAATCTGGATCTGAATATCGGGAAATTCCTCATTAAATTCCGTCGCTGATTGCAATAGTAAATTTACAAGACCGTAAGTGGATCCAATAATTATTTTTCCTGTCTTAAGGTTATTCAAATCCATTAAAACCTGTTTTGCTTCTTCTGCCTGTCGAATCGTTCTTCGCGCATATTCAAGCATTATTTCTCCTGACTCTGTCAGTTTAACTCTCCTCCCTATTCTATCAAAAAGAAGAACATTTAGTGACGTTTCTAATTCTTTTATCTGATGTGATAATGTACTTTGAGTAATATATAGATCATCGGCTGCCTGAGTGAAATTTAAAAGTTCTGCCGCGCGGACAAAGTATTTTAATTGACGAAGTTCCATCTTTTCTAATTTTTTTATAAAAATACTATTATAAATCGAAAATTTCGATCGTTTACATCTAAAAATACCATTTCCACGATTGGTTTACATTGTCGAACTTTGACATAAATTAATTTAAAAAATAGAAAAGATGGAAATCGTACAAACACCCGAAAATGCATTATCAGCTTCAATTGTTTCAGCAATAATGAATGCCCCAATTGAAAAAATCAATATAGCAGACTGGCTTCTAAATCTGCCAGATGCCGAATACCAGCGCTGTTCTGTGAACCATATTGCAGCGGGAATTACTTCAAATTTTGAAGGGATACCAATGTCTATCAATGTAGAATACGTCGGAACTGCACTTGTTGTACAGCATTATATTTTTGATGAATATCGTGCCGATTATTGCCGCATGTTATCTATTTCTGATACTATTACAGCGAGCGGAAGATCTAAAGTACAGGTTCTTTGGGAATTAAAAGCAGAAAGAATCGACGACAAAACTTCCAAATTCACCAACACCATTCATGCAACAGCTACACCTGAATTTTTAAATTTCATCAAAGAAAACGGAATTTCTTTAGCGGAAGCTGCAAAAGCAAGACAAGAAGCCTCTGACACCCACAACCACGAAGAAACACCTCTGTTTGCAAAAAGCATTGAGAACAAAGCTTTATTTGGAAAATATAATCTACCTTTTCAACAAATTAGACTATGAAAGCTATTACAATCACAAAATTTGGAGATCCTGAAGTTTTGCAGCTAACGGAAGTTACTGATTTAATTCCTTCTAAAAATGAAGTGTTAATTCAAGTAAAAGCATCTGGTATCAACCGAAGTGACATTCTCCAGCGTAAGGGAAAATATGCGGCTCCAGATAGCACTTCTAATGAAATTCCGGGTCTTGAAGTGTCTGGTATAATTGCAGCATGCGGTCCGGAAGTTACGCAATGGAAAAAAGGAGATCGTGTTTGTGCCCTTCTTGCCGGGGGTGGCTATGCTGAATATGTTGCTGTTAAAGAAGGTCAGTGCCTGCCTATTCCTAAGGGTTTAAATTTTGTGGAAGCGGCAAGTCTGCCTGAAACGGTATTTACAGTTTGGTCTAATATTTTTGATCGAGGCAAACTCAAAGCTGGTGAATCCCTATTAGTTCACGGAGGTAGCAGCGGTATCGGAATTACAGCTATTCAAATTGCTCATGCTCTAGGGTCAAAAGTTTTTACAACAGTTGGTTCAGAGGAAAAAGCAAAGTATTGTGATGCATTGGGATCTGATCTTTCTATTAATTATAAAACAGAGGATTTCGAAGAAATTTTAAAAGGCAAAGGCGCAGATGTAATTCTTGATATGATAGCTGGACCTTATTTTCAAAAAAATCTCAACGTCTTAAACGAAGACGGAAGACTTATTCATATTAATGCGGAGAATGGAAAAGACGTAGAACTTGATATTTGGCAGTTAATGGTAAAAAGAATCACGATCTCCGGAAGTACACTACGCGCAAGAGATTATAACTACAAAAAACGATTAACAAAAGAAGTATTCCAAAACATCTGGCCATTAATTGAAAATGGAAAATTCAAGCCCGTCATTTACAAAACATTTTCGTACCAGAATGTTATAAACGCTCATCAATGCATGGAAGAAGGAAGCCATATTGGTAAAATTATACTGGATTGGGATTCCTAAAAATTATTGCAAGCCCTGAAGCAATTTAGTTAAAAGTGCTTCTTTCTCAAATTAAAATTCTAGAGATTATTTTTTTAAAATTGAATTACGCCCTACAGAATAAATGAATTTGAGGGCGTGATTTTTACTTTTTACAAAAGCTTTAAATGAAACACTTTTATTATTGTGGCAGAATGATGGCGTATAGTGTTTTCGGAAATAGAAAGTAAACAAATTCAAGTGTTAACGAGGTTAGGTTCGAAACTGTATTAAATTATCCTCACCGAACCCCTAAATTATTTTTTTTAGTATTCCATTAAATATAAAACCGTTAAACGGCAAGACAGAATACCAGTATATTTTACCTATAAGTCCCAGTGGTTTAAAAGTAGCATCCTGATATATTGTTGATTATTTTAAATTCCAGCCACGCTTCGCCCGAAAGTTTCATTTATGCATACAAAATCAGTTTACCTTCCTTCTTCTCGGCGTATATTACCTTCCAAAATCCAGTGCATATCCTGCATGTATTTGCTTCCAAATTTTATAATATTACCATAAAAGCCTAATATCTAAAAAGATATCAGGCTTTACTTCAAAAAACGAATATTTAAGTAAGTAATTAAAACTTAAACAAAATTCAATGCATTTAATAAAAATCGGATTTTAAAAAATAGATAAGACCACTAATAAGCGATATTAAACTTATTGCTGTTAACAAGGCCAATTGCAAGAATTTTGTTTTAGATAACACATATTTCATTTAAATTTCATACAAAGTTAAATTTTCATTTTTAACATCATTTTTTCAATTCTGGAAAGTGAAATTTCGGGATTCGCTCCAGGAGATTCAGCTACTAATGCACCTACTGCACAGGCAAAATCAATTGAATACTGAGGTTCTTTTCCACTTAACAATGAAGCTATCAAAGCCGCCAGAAATGAATCTCCGGCACCTACGGTGTCAGCAACTTCAACAGGATATCCCTCATTTTCATATAGTCGGTCTTCCCACATTAGCAAGGCTCCGTGTTTGCCTCTCGTTACACACATTCCCGTTACTTTACTTCGTTCAGCTATAAAATTCATATTGTCCTCCAGACTTGTAAACGGAGAAGCCATAGCTGCAGTAATTTCTAATAATTCCTCATCATTAAACTTTATAAAATCCGCTGACTGCGTTAGTCTTTCGAGCATTTCATATGAATAATGTGGTTTTCTTAAATTCACATCAAAAACCTTGTAGACTTTTTTTTGAAGCATTTCTTCCAGTGACAGCCTTGAAACGTCATCACGGCAAGCTAAACTGCCATAAATTAAAACATCCGCATTAGCAACTGAATTCCTCGCCAAATCATTCAATTCAATTTTATCCCATGCAGACGGGTAACTGATTTCATAACTTGCAGATCCCCGCTCATTTAAGGTAACATTGACCAAACCAGTTGGGAAATCTTCAGAAACTACAATTGTATCCGTTTCAAGTCCCAGTTGTTTCACTTGCTCTTTTATTGCTCTCCCGTCTTCATCATTGCCTACACAGCTTATCATAGCTACTTCGCAACCCAGCGTTTTCATTCTCAAGGCTACATTCAATGGTGCTCCGCCAATCTTTTTTTCATTGGCAAAAACATCCCAAAGTACCTCTCCGTATGCCACCGCCTTAAGGTTTTTTCCATTATTCATTCTAAAATATTTTATTATTGTTCTTATTCAGGCTGGGTTATCTGAAGATTTGAGATTGTGCTCGTTTGTCCTTCAGCAATTAAACCCCATTTATTTTTGTCTCTTCCGTAAACGCGATTTGTGAGCGCTGCTTTTCCGTTTATGTAAACTACGACAACACTTCCTTCAGTAATTATTTCAACATCATATTTTACATTCGTCTGAAATGCATATGGTAAACGGGTTACTTCCTGCGAAGCCGAATTATAACCGCTTATTTTACTATTAGCAATATCCAAAACCACTTTATAATAACTTCCTGTATCATTGGTATGAAAAACAAATCCAGTTGTTCCACTAGCTTTCGCTAAAGTAACTTCGGCTTTTATTTTGACTTTCTTTCCAACGCTTTTAAAAGTAACCATTGCTTTTTCTGTTTCTCCGGACAAAGAATAAGTTCCATTGTTAGCTGTTGCATTAGAAGTAATCTCATCTACTTCTGCAGTAGCATTCTTTTTCGAAAATAAATCCTTAACCGATTTCGGTGATTGAGTTCCTAAAGTTCCATCTGAATTCTGAGTTAATTCATGAATGACCATATTCCCCGCCCAATCTTTATTTCCTAAATCATTCTCAGGCGTTTTTCTGGCATTCCATCCAAAAACATATCTTTTATTTCCGTCAGAAGCCGTTTTTCCTGCGTAAAAGTATTCTCCATCAATTCGGTCATTTTCGGGTTTTACCCACGGTCCATTTATTGATGATGAAATTCTGTAATGCGTTCCTTTGTTTCCGCTCCAATTCTCAGAAAAAATTAAATACCAATTGCTTCCCATTTTGAAAACATCCGCACATTCCATCATCAGATAATTATCTTCAGGCGTTGTGGTATAAATTGGAGCTTGAACATCCCATTTTCCTGATGCAGGATCAGCGCTTGTAAAATGTAACAAAACGGCTTTTCTTCCAGGTTCTGTTTGTGTACTTACTAACATGGAATATTTTTTCAATTCATCATTATAAAACACATGCGGATCTCTGAAATCATAATTGTAGTAGCCCGCCGGAGCTGTAATTTTAAAAGACGGAACTTTTGTCCAGTTTTTCAAATCACTGCTGGTTGCACATAACACACTTTCTCTTGCATTCGATTGTACAAAAGCCGGAGTTTCATTGTGCCCTGTGTAATAGAAATAATAAAGATTGCCCACTTTGACAACTGATCCTGTGCCAATAGCAAAATCAGGTTCAAGCGTTGTACCATATGGAATGGTTTGACCTTCATAAGTAAAATGTGCCAAATCTGTACTTTGATATTCATGAATATCATGAAATCCTTTTCCAGCAGGTTTATTCTGTGCATCATGCAGAAAATAAATATGAAATTTTCCGTTATCGAAAAAAGGCATAAGATCTCCTGTATAACCCGCACTGTAATAGGGGTCGTTTGCGCCCATCCATTGCGCGGGCGGAACAGGAAAAACACTTGTTATTTCAGAATTGCCTCCTGAAATCGAACCTCCAATATACGTTTCATCCTGACTGCATGAAGCCAGTGAAAAGAAAACGAAGGCGATTGTTATTATATTTCTATATTTCATTTTATTAAATTCAAAGTGATTTATTTTGCCGTTAAATAATTGATACTATTTTGTGTCAGCAGTTTTATGTTTGCAATAAACTCATTGGCCTGACTTGGCACACCGCTGCTATTGGTTTCATTGTACCAATCATAAGCTCCCATAGAAATAACAATTACATTTTTATTTGTACTCGTGTTCGGGAATTCTGCAATTGTTACTCTTCCGTTCAGTTCATTATCCCAGGCTTCACTTGCCAGATTGGTTCCTCCTGTCTGGTTTCTCCAACCTTCCCCATTACTGTATCCACCCCATTCTGGTAAAAACCACCACGCTGTATGATTTAATCTGAAAGTTCCGCTTTGCAGTAAATTGGCTTTTCCGGATTCAAAAGTGGTTAGGCCTTGAAATATTGGGTGGCCTTCATGACCAACAAATGACATTCCCCATGAATTACCGTCTACAAATCCATTTGGAGGAAAATCACCAAAAACATTATTCGGTCCTTTTCCTGACGGAACAATTCCTAAAGCATCGACATATTGCGAAGCAAAAGAAGTCAAAAGCAAGTTTCCGCCATTTGTTCTGAAATTTTTCAAAGCATTGGTAACCGCAGGATTATAAGCCACAGAAGGTAAATTTGCAGCTGAATCAAAATGCCACCAAATCACATCGATATCACTTAAATCGGCACCGTTTTGTATACTTTCGAAAGAAATGTATTTCGTACCAGGGAAATTATCAAACAACCAGTTCGAAGCTGTAACTTCATCCATGTTTGTAATTCCTGATCTTGTAGCGGCAGTTCCTAAAAACGCCACAGTTAATCCTGTTACCGGAACTCCAACATTTGCTGTATAATTAACGCTTTTTCCGTTTGATGTTATTATAAAAGTAACTGCATTTGTAAAATCAACTGTTGCTCCTGAAGCAGGTGAAATCGTAACACCAGCAGTTGTTTCAATTACTGGTTTTAGCGCTGTCAAATCAGTATTTTCAGGAAGCGTCATATTAATGGTTTTGCTAATATCGTTTACAGTAGCTGCAACACCATTTATCTTAAAACTCTTAATTGGACTTAAAACAGTTGTAGTTACCGTATAATCTTTGTATAAATTACCATTAACCACTCTGAATTTTACCGGATTTGTAAAATTCATCGTCGAATTTAATTCCGGATTTGATGTTGCGCCATCGACAAAAACAACTTCCGGTTTTATAGCTGTTATATCAGATCCGTACGGCATTACCACAGTAATTTTTCCTGTTGTCTGATCAATACTTCCTGAAACTCCGTTTAGTTTAAACGAAAGCACATCTGAAGGCGAACTCACATCAAATCCGCCAGTTTCAAAACTATTTTCGCAGGCAGTAATCATAAAAATCATTGCCAATACTATAGACACTTTGGTCCAATATTTATTTAAAGCTTTTTTCATATTGCTGATTCTTTAAAGATTAATAACCTGGATTTTGTTTGTACAATCCCTGACTGAAATTAATTTGCTTCAACGGAATTGGGCAATATTCTTCTTTATGTGCATCAAAAAAAGCATCCTGATAATACGTACGTTTTGTTTTTTCTTTAGCATAAAAATCATTCATCACCTGATCTGTAATTCCCCAACGGACAAGGTCGAAGAATCGGCTTCCTTCCATTGCCAATTCTAAACGACGTTCCCAACGCAACGCTTTACGGGCAAAATCCTGCGTCCAGTTGCAATTGCTTCCGTCCACATAAGTATTGATTTTGAAATTACTCACATAAGGCAGTCGTCCTGTACTTTGTGCGGCTCTTTCTCTGATTTCATTGATCAACGGCAAAGCTTCAGATTGTCTTCCTAATTCAATCAAAGCTTCGGCACGCATCAAAATCACATCAGCATAACGAATCTGAATTCTATTTTTAGAATTTCCGTAAAACGGATCAATATTTACAACACAGCTGCAATTTGGAGCAACGTTTTCTTTTAATGAAGCAAAATAACCATACGTTCCCGGAGATCTTACCCAAGCTTCAACATATAAAAATTCAGGATCATATTTATAAGGCAAGCCCGGCATTGCTACGGTATGATACAATCTAGGATCAACTGTATTGGCATCTATATTTTTATAATCAAAATCTTCGTTGTTGTACGTGTCAAACTCTGGTAAACCATTTGCTCCGGTTTTAAAAGCATTTACCAAATTTTGGCTTGGCTTATGAAAATCACAACAACCTAAACCCTGTGGCGTAGAAAGAACATCTGAAAAATTCAATCTTCCGTATAAAGTTCCATCGTTATCAGAAAACTGAATCGAGAAAATAGCTTCCGGTCCGTTTTCGTACGTTCCCGGCAAGAAGTTATTGGCAAAATCAGGCTCTAAAGAAGCTTTTCCAATAACTTTATCTGTTGCTGCAATTACTTCCTGTAAGTGCTGCTGACTGATTCCTGTAACTTTAAATGTTTCATCCTGAGTGTACGCCTGATACAATCTTGTTTTTGCCAAATAAGCATAAGCTGCTTTTTTATTAGCACGTCCTACTTCTGGTTGAGCATCCGGCAAATTTTCGGCTGCAGCCTGAAAATCTTCAGCGATTTTGCTCCAAAGTTCTTCGTTTGAAAGCGCTTTGTTTGAAATCGTTTTATAATCTTCTACCGGAACATCTTCGGTAATATAAGGCACATTTCTGAACATGATTTTCAACATAAAGTAAAAATGCCCTCTTAAAAAACGCATTTCTGCCATTCTTGTTTTCTTCAACGGATAATCGGCTTCTGAGATTTGTTCCAAAGCTTTCAACGCTTTATTGGCTCTTGAAACACCCACATAACTGATGTACCAGAAACTGTCCAACTCTCCAAAATCTGGACGGATATTATTTGAAACTTCAAAAAAGTGAAAATCCTGAATATCATTTGTACCGCTTCCGCCTTTATAAGCATCATCTGAACGAACATTACCAAACGGCCATAAACTGTAAGGAGAATCGTAATGATCATTGCCTAACTGTGCATAAGCCGCATTCATAAATCCTTCAACCGACTGCGGTGTTACAATATCTTCTTCAGACAACACACCACGCGGATCATTTTCTAAAAAATCGGAACAGGAAGCGAAGAAACCCATCACTACAAATCCTGCTATATATAGTATTTTTTTCATATAAATATAATATTTGTCTTTTATTGGAATATGGAATCGCCATTCTTTTTTATCATTTTCCATTTTGAATCATGGCGATTTCATTTTTAAATCTTTTATTATAAAGTAAAATTAAGACCAGCAGTAAAAGTTGTCGGCTGAGGATATCCAAAACCTGCATTTTCCGGATCAACTCCTGTGAAGCTTTTCGCATCAAGAATCAATAAATTTTGACCGCTGATATAAAACCTGAAACTTTCCATGCTTAGTTTTTTCAATAAATCTTTTGGCAGACTGTAGCCAAACTGTAAAACTCTAAGTTTAAGATAACTTCCGTTTTCTACATAATATGTTGAAAATCTAGATTCCGCATTTCTGTCAACTGTTGTCAGTGCCGGAATAGTTGAATTTGGATTATCCAAAGACCAAGCATTCAGTAAACGAGTTCCTTTATTTGATCCTACGTCATCAACACTCCAAAAATCAGTCTGATATTTTGTGTTGTTAATCACATCAACGTCAGTTGCACCTTCCCAAAAAGTAGTAAAATCAAAGTTTTTATAAGACAAGTTTAAATTGATTCCGTACAACAATCCCGGATTTGGATTTCCGATCCACGTGCGGTCTTTATCTGTAATTGTTCCGTCGCCATTTAAGTCTTTGTAACGAATTCTTCCAAGGCCTTTTCCTTCCTGAATTGCCGAGTTGTCCACTTGATCCTGACTTGTAAACAATCCGTCAGTAACATAACCGTACATCGAATTAATTGGACGTCCTAAAATATTATCATCCAATCCGTCGCCTCCGTAGTTGTTTTTTACTTCATCCGGTAATTGTGTAATCTTATTTTTGTTTGCCGAAATGTTTCCGGAAATATCATATTTCAATCCAAATGAAGTTTCATCATGATAGCCTAAAGAAAACTCCCAACCTTTGTTTTCCATAGAAGCACCGTTTACCCAACGGTTTCCTCCTTCGCCAATAACTCCTAAATAAGGTGGTAATACCAAAATATCATCTGTTTTCTTGATATAATAATCTATAGAGCCGCTTAATTTTTGTTTGAATAAACCAAAGTCCAAACCAATGTTGGTCTGCGTCGTAGTTTCCCATTTCAAATCATCATTTCCGGATTGCGTTGCAATAAAACCAGAAGGAAGCAATCCGTTCCCGTTTCCTGCAATATCGTAAGCTGTTCCAAAAGAAGTTGCCCAAGTTGGGCTTCCGCCTGCGTAACTTGCCAAATAAAGCGAATAAACTGCTGTATTACTTATTTCCTGATTACCGGTTTGTCCCCAGCCTGCTCTTAATTTTAAGTCAGAAAAAACAGGGGCGTTGTTTTTAATGAAATTTTCATTGCTGATTCTCCATCCTGCAGAAACTGCCGGAAATGTCCCGAATTGATTGTTTTTTCCAAAACGAGAAGAACCATCACGACGAATTGTAGCCGAAACCAAATAACGATTGTCAAACTCGTAATCTGCTTTTCCAAAATAAGAAAGTAAAGAATACACAGTAGAAGTTCCGCTGGTAAACGATTCTCCTGTTCCTGCATCAGGATACATATAATCTGGCGTTTCGATCAAAAAGTCATTTTTACGTAATGTATTTGTATCATAAGTGTCTTTGTACATCTCCGTTCCCGCCATCAAATTCAGATTGCTTTTTCCAAACTTTAAGCTATAAATTGCTGTATTCGTCCAAGTCCATTTGTCGCTGATCGATTGGTCGATTGTAACAGACGTTTGATCATTTTGCAGATAACCTGATTTATAGCTTCTTTGTAACGTGCGTTTTTTGTAAAAACCATAATCCATTCCGAAACTGGTTTTGATATGCAGATTTTTAATAATTTCCAAATCCGCGTAAGCGTTACCAAAAAGACGCAAATAATCGTAATTATTGTCTTTATTATATTCTAAAAGACGAACTGGATTTTGTCTGTCGTTCATTCCTCCAACCGGTCCTCCCCAGCCTATTCCGTCTACAGTGTGCACCGGAATAATTGGCAAAGCTCTAAGTGCAGGATCTAAAACGCCCGGATCTGTTACTTCGTTCGTACGGTTTAAACTAAAGTTTTCTCCGATAACTAATTTGCCATCAAAATATTTATAAGAACTGTTCATTCTCGCAGAAATTCTTTCGAAATCTGTTGTTTTTACAACACCTTCATTTCCATAATAACCCAACGAGAAAACATAATTTCCTTTATCAGAAGCATTCGATACAGACAAATCATAAGAATTGGCAACTCCAGTTTGAGAAATTGCATCGTACCAATCTGTATTTGAAGCTTTAATGGTTTGTTGCGCATCAAGATATTCCGGAACCAAAACTTTGTTCAATTGCGGTTTGTTGTTATTAACCGACCAGTCAAATTGATAACGCAAATTGTTATTATTCGGATTTAAACCGTCGTTGATATTGGCCTGCCAAAGCGCCTGCCCAAATTGGTTTGCATTTAGTACATCTAGCTTTCTTGAATAATCAGAAAAGGAAGCATAGGTACTGAAATTGATTCTCATTTTACCCTCTTTTCCTTTTTTGGTTGTAATGATAATGACACCGTTTGAAGCTCTGGAACCGTAAATACTTGCTGAAGAAGCATCTTTCAGAACCTGAATCGTTTCGATATCATTAGGATTCAATTCATGCATTCCGGATTTTGTTGGCATTCCGTCAATTACATAAAGCGGATCTGTATTGTTCAGCGTCCCCACGCCACGAATCACCACTTTTGTATTTCCTCCGCTTGGCGAACCATCCGACGATACTTTTACTCCTGCAATTCTTCCTTGTAAAGCTTTGATCGGGTTTGGCTCTGGCTGTTTCATGACTTCCTTCATGTTTACAACGGCAACTGCGCCTGTGATATCAGTTTTCTTTTGTTTAGAGTATCCTGTTACGACAACTTCATTTAGCTGGTTGTTATCTACTTTTAAAGTTACATTGATCATTTTTTGACCTTTAACAGGAATAGATTGTGGAGCATATCCTATAAAGGAAACTACAAGTACAGCATCTGGAGCAACATTTGGGAAGGAAAAATTCCCATCAAAATCGGTGACCGAACTGGTATTTGTTCCTGAAATAATTACTGTCGCTCCAGGAAGCGGCATTCCGTCATCAGACGAAATTACCGTTCCTTTTATTCCGTTTTCCTGTGCCATCATGAGCATTGGAAAAAAGAAAAATAGAAAATATAAAATCTTATTTCTCATAAATTTTGGTTTGATTAAGGTTATTTTAATAGTTAGTTATGTTTTACTGCCATTTCCCTGGCAGTTTTTTATTTTGCAAATAGATGTAACTAGCCTGAAAGAGATTATCCTTCTTACGGTTGTACGATTTGTTTTTGGATTGAATTAGAAAAATTCTATTCGATTTTCTTATTGCTTTTTATTGATGTCCAATACTTGAATAATCCCATTTTTTATTTCTATTTTCTGCTTTGAAGAAATAGTAAGGGCTGAAAATGGTTTGTTTAGGAAAAAGATTTCCGTCATTACTTTTTCGCCATTATTGTAGAATATTTCGATTGACGTTTTATCCAGAATAATTTTAAAAGCGGCACTTTTTTGGCTTCCTTCCAAAAATGCTTTGCTTACTGGTAAAGCAAACTTATCTGAGAAATCAGTTATACCAGCTTTAGAACGATCAATAAATAAGTAATTTTCTTTATTGTTTAAACCAAAACTTAAAGATTCTCCATTTGCATTAGAAAGTGTAAAAGTGTAATCTTCCTGTTTTAAGTTTTTTAAATCTAAACTAACAACTGTCTGAGTTAAATCTACTTTTCCGCTTTCAATTAAATTTAAAGTTCCTTTTCCGGTTTTACTTTTTGTTTTAATGGTTTTAGAAACATAATTATTGATTTCTTTTACCGGCGTGCTAACCAAATTATAATGGTTTTCTTTTTTAACCAATTTCAATTCGCGCGGAATTGTGGTACTGCTTCTCCATGTCGTTGTTGGAACCTGTTGTGCATATTCCCAGTTTGACATCCATCCGATAAATAAGCGTCTTCCGTCTAAAGTTGGAACATTATTCCACGTCACTCCGGCATAATTATCTTTTCCATAATCTGCCCAGACTGCTTTTTCATTATTTACTCTTTCAGCAAAAGTAGTGTCCATTGTAAATGTTTTTCCGTCAAAATCTCCAACAAAATATTGAACTCCGGAACCTCCGTTTGGCCCGCCCGGATTAAGGTTTACAATTAAAACCCATTTTGTTTCTTTTGTTCCTTCTACTTTTATTTCGAAGAAATCAGGACATTCCCAAACACCACCATGAGCACCAATATTTTTTCCAAATTCAGATGCAAATTCCCAGTCTTTCAGATTCGATGATTTGTAAAAATGAATTCGATCCTGTGCTGCCAAAGCCATAATCCATTGCTTATGAGTTTCATCCCAAGATACTTTTGGATCTCTAAAATCTCTAATTCCAGGGTTTTTCACGACAGGATTTCCTTCCTCAAATTTCTGCCATGTAAAACCGTTATCATTAGAAAAAGCAATATCCTGCTGTTCCACATCAATTTTGCCTGCTTTTTCCTTTGTCATATCATGCAACGTGTAAATTGCAACAATCGGAGCTGCTTTTCCGGTTCCTAAACCAGATATATTCTGAGTGTCGACAACAGCACTTCCTGAAAATATATATTTGTCCTTATCTGGGTAAAGCGCAATAGGCTGTTCTTCCCATTTAATTAAATCTTTAGAAATCGCATGTCCCCAATGCATTGGTCCCCATGTATTTCCATCAGGATAATGCTGATAAAACAAATGATAATAGCCATTGGCGAAGAACATTCCGTTAGGATCGTTCATCCAGCCTTTTTTTGGCGTAAAATGAAAATGTGGTCGATACATTTGTTCTTCCGCTGTGTTCGATACAGTTACGGCAGCAGTTTGTGCAGTTGCAGAAGACGGTTTTAATCCTACTATCGACAGTAAGGCAGCACTATAAAGAGCTAACGGCAGATGTTTCTTTGATTTCATTTTTGTGGTTATTTTTTTTAGTTAGTGTTTCGCTTAAAGCTTCTAAAGAGATTCCTTTTGTTTCCGGCATCAGAAAAATTACGAACAACAGTTGCAACACCATCATCAATGTAAAAATAAGGAATACAACTTCGGGTCCGATTTCTGAAAATAACATTGGAATTAAAGACGGAATAATTGCCGCTAGAACCCAATGTACTGAACTTCCAAATGCCTGTCCGGATGCACGAATATGATTTGGGAAAATTTCTGAAATAAAAACCCAAATGACCGCACCCTGACCAATTGCATGTGAAGCAATAAAAAGGAAAAGGAAAATAGGAACCGATAAACCTCCCCAATTGTAATAAAAAGAAGCCGATACTAATCCGAGTGAAATAATATACCCAACAGAACCAATGTACATTAACAACTTTCTTCCTAATTTGTCGATTAATGCCACACCAATTAAGGTGAAAATAAGATTTGTAACTCCAATTCCGATACTGCTTAACAACGCTGTATTTTGTCCTAAGCCGGCTTCTTCAAAAATTCTTGGCGCATAATATAGAAATGCATTAATTCCTGAAAACTGATTGAAAAAGGCAATTAAAAAAGCCAGAATCAATGGGAAACGATATTTCTTCATGAAAATATTTTCGTGTTTGGTAACACCGTTTTCACGGGAATCGTCGATTAAATCAGAAATATTTGCATACGGATCAATTGTATATAAAACTTTACGAGCTTCTTCGTCACGATTTTTCGACAAAAGCCATCTTGGACTTTCCGGAATTGTCAAAATAAACAGAATATAGATTAGAGAAGGAATTGCCTGAACTCCAATCATCCATCTCCATGCATTTTCGCCAATATCTTTTAAAAAGTAATTAGAGATAAAAGCAATCAAAATACCTAATACAATATTGAATTGATACAAAGCTACCAATCTTCCTCTTTTGTCTGCCGGAGCAATTTCTGATACATAAGCCGGAGCAGCAATAGTTGAAGCACCAACTCCTAAACCACCAACAAATCTGAAGGCAGCAAAAACAAACGGATCATTAGCAAAAGCGGCACCAATTGCAGAAGCAAAGTATAAAATACCAATCCAGAACAGCGTTTTTTTACGTCCTATTTTATTCGTTGGAATCCCTCCAAAAATAGCACCGACTACAGTTCCCCATAATGCCATTGCCATAACAACTGAACCATGAAAGGCATCTGACGAGTGCCACAGAAGCTGTAATTGTTTATCAGCTCCAGAAATAACTACGGTATCAAAACCGAAAAGAAAACCTGCCAGTGCAGCAGTAACAGACCAAATCAATATCTTATTCATTGTACATGTATTAAAAACTTGTCGCTAAGATATCTGCAAAAAAAACAACTTATTTTTAATGATGTTACAATTTATTTCTATAAATATTGATAGTTTAGCATTTTAAACTCAAAGCCTTTATTTACAAGGTTTTACGCAAATTAAAAAACTTTTACGAAAACCTTGTAGTTTCGATTTTGTTACATAACCTTCAAAATTGATACTTTAAAAGAAACAATTTCAAAGACAAATTAGCTTGACGTTTTGTATTCTTTAGGAGAAATTCCAAATTTATTCTTAAAAGCTGTAGAAAAATAGTTTGGAGAAGAGAAACCTAACGAGTAGGCAATTTCAGAAATATTCATTTCATTTGACTTCAAAAGCTCTGCTGCTTTCTCTAATTTGACATTATTAATATGATCGCTAATATTAATTCCGATAATTGCTTTCACTTTTCTATACAGCTGAACTCTCGAAACCCCAAGTTTATCCGCCAAATCCTCAACAGAAAACTTTGGATTCTCAACGTTCTTTTTAATAATATCATTCATTTTGGTAATAAATGACTGTTCCTGATTTCCAAACTTAGATTCAGGTTCAACTCGGTAAATATTATTGGTGTAATAATAACGTAGTTTTTCTCTGTTGAAAAGCAAACTCGATAGAGATTGTTTTAGAATTGAAAGGCTAAAAGGTTTTGTCAAATACTGGTCTACTCCACTCTGAAGTCCTTTTAAAACAGATTCTTTATTACTTTGCGCCGTTAGAATTATAATTGGAATATGTGACGAACGAAGATCTTTCTTTAGTTCTTTGCTGATTTCGTAACCATCTTTGTCTATCAAATTAATATCGCAGATAATAATATCCGGAATAATTTCCAACGCTTTTTCAATTGCATCGCTTCCGTCAGAATTGTAAACTAAATATTCATTCGAAAGTTTAGCTTTTAAAAAATTAACTAAATCTACATTGTCTTCAATAATTAGCAACGAATGTTTTTCAGCATCTGAACTCGTATTTGATTCTTTTAAATCAGGTTCTATGTTTAAATTGTCGGTAATTAAATTCGGAATACTGGTTAGGCCTTCGACTTTCTGAATAATTTCACCAGGTTGCAAATGACTGTTTCCTTTTAATAACGTAATCACAAATTCGCTGCCTTGTTTAGATTTCAGTTCAATAGTTCCCTGATGCAAAAGCACAAACTCTTTAGACAAATGCAAACCAATTCCGGAGCTGTTTTTATTATTATTTGAAGCCCTGAAAAAAGGATTAAAAACGTTAGACAATTCATTTTCCGGTATCCCAATTCCAGAATCTTTAAAACTAATTTTAACTGTGTTGTCGTGATTTTCGATAATCGAAATACTAATTTTTCCATTGTCTGGAGTAAATTTAAAAGCGTTTGAAAGCAAATTAAAATACACCTTATCCATGAGCTCCCTATCAATAAATAACTCTAGATTTTTGTTTTTACATATAAGTTGAAAATCGATATTTCTACGGGCAGCTTCGCCTTTAAAATTAGCCATGACTTCATTTGTGAAATCGTAAATTTTTGTATTGGAAGCTCTAAGTGCAAATTTTTGTTCTTCAATCTTCCTGAAATCCAACAATTGATTTATTAATCTGAGCAATCGATTTGAGTTTTTATGAATTAGTTTTACTTCGTCAATCAGTGCTGTACCTTTAATTTTTTCATTTTCAATCAACGACTCTACATAACTCATAATAAGCGTTATGGGTGTTTTAAATTCATGTGAAAGTCCTGTAAAGAAATTCAATTTTGCTTCATTGCTTCTCTGCGCTATTTTAGCCATTTCCTGAATTTCATTATTCTGATCAATTACAGTTTGATTAATTCTTTCAAGCTGTTTTTTCTTTCTCGAAATAGAAATTGTAGAATAAATACTGTAAATCGTCAAACTCAAAATAATCACTAAGAAAAAACTTAGCAATCGAACCAGATTGTTCTGTGAAGCATATTCTCTTTCCTGAACTTTTATCGCTCCCTGCTGCGACTCAATAACTGTTTGCTGCTGATCGACTTTGTCCATTTGATTTTCGATAATTTCAGCATTATTCTTATCTATTACAATTGTATTGAGAATATTATTTTTTGCAATTGCTTCTTTATTGTACATTTTTAAAGCCAATTTCAACGCTTCATTTCCTCCTGTCGGATATAGTATTGTACCGTCTAAAACTCCGCTTTTTACCAATTCTATCCCCCCATTTACTGAATTTAGTCCATCAACACCAATAAATTTGATTTTCTTTTCTAATCCAACAGTTTTAGCAGTTTCCCAGGCGCTTAAAGCCATACGATCATTATGGGCAAAAATATATTCGATGTCAGGGTTTTGCAAAAGAATAGTTTTTAAAGGCTCCCTAACAGATTCTCCTTCCCAATTGCCATGAATAATATTATCGACTCTGAAATGTTTATTTTCATTGATAATCTGTTCAAAACCAAGACTTCGCTCGTATGCTGGTGAAGAACCGTTTGCTCCTGTAATTTCTATAATCTTACCTGACCCTTTACTATGCGAAATAATATATCGGGCAGCAATTCTTCCAATTTCAATATTATCAGCTCCAAGGTAAGCAGTATAACTTTCTCCCTCGATTTTTCGATCAACAACAAGAACAGGAATTCCTGCCTTTATTGATTTTTCTACAACTGCAGTCAAAGGTTTAGATTGAATTGGAGAGACAATAATAACATCAACTTTATTAGATATGAATCTTTCAATATCTTCTATCTGTTTCTCGATATTGTTATTGGCATCTTTTATAGTTAAATCTACTTCTGGTCGTAAGGAAGCTTCAATCTTCATTGAGCTGTTCATTTGTTTACGCCAATCATCTGTAGTCATAGCCTGAGAAAATCCAACTTTTATTTTATCGTCCAGTTTTTGTTTGCAGGAAATTAAAGTTGATGATGCCAAAAAAAGCAGCAAAATATATTTTACAGTGTGAAACATGAAATTATAAGTTTATGTAAATGAAAGTGAGTTTCGAAAATACCTTCTTAAACTAGTAACTTGCCAAAATAATTAGGAAGGATTATTTTGTTATGACAAGTAAGAAGTGCGTATATGATTGTAAAGATAAAATTAAACTTTTAAGTTTTAACAATGACACCTCATAATTTTCTCATTATTATAATCAACAAATTTTCTTTGCCAACATTTCAGTAAAGTTCAATGTAAAATCGTGGTAAAAGAGGTTAAAAAAACAACAAACGCAGGAATACGCGGGTTCCGTGCGTAAGGTTCGAATCCTGCTCTCCTCATTGCAATAAAATGCATAAATAATTATCTTATAATTAGATTAAAGCGGTTTAAAAAGTCTAATATCCCGACCAAATTTTGATTTGAATAATCTCAAAATTATTATACAATTTTACAAAAAACTAACCCGTTCTCTTTACATAGTACCAAATTTTATTTTCAAGAATTTTGTAAAAAGCTATTACATCTTAATAAATTTAAATATACATATGTTTTAACAGTCTTATTTCTAGAATTTAACCCACTTTAACTTACAAAGTATGATCGGCTTGTAAATCCACTAAAGTCAACTTGACTGGATTCAAACCATTCATAAAATACTAAAAAATAAGGATCATGTACAAAAGTTAGGGATTAGATAAATACAATTCACTGCCCGAAGATTTAAAAACCTATACAAGCTGTTACATCATTTCATCTACAATTAATCAAAAGAGAATTAAACATGCTAATAGATAAAATGTTGTTGCTTTTAGAAAAAAACCGGTTGACCATAGTTTTCTTTAGAATATTTTCAGAAACTATAATATTTACATTAACTCGCGGCCAACACAGCCAAATGGCCAGTTGATCACAATTAGCACTATTTTTTTCACCACCTACAAATTTTTGTTAAAGAGACAATAGTCCTATAAATGAAGTATTTTATCCTATAACTATCTCACTAACTGTATCTTATTTTGCAAAAGAAATAGAACTCCAAAAAAAGCATCAGCTTTATTTTAAACATTTCTATTTCATAAAAAATAAAACAGAGTAACTAAACTAGAACGGAGATTAAATAATGTCAGAAAAATAAAGGGTCCGTCTTTTCAGTCATATCATTAGTAACGCAAAATTGGCAACACAAAAACATCTCAATTATCATCTTCAATTCATTAGAAGAGCCAGGGATCCTCGCTATTGAAGGATTGAGAATCACAATAGTTCCATTAGATTTTGGCGTTTTTGTTAACTGTATTATAGTTTAAAAATAGCAACGATCCACAAATAACCGCCAATTTAAAACACTTATACTCTTATTGATTCATTTATTACTTTTCGATAAATCTAACAACTAAATTATAAAAGTATTACTAAATGTTCCTGTAATTTATCTTTCAAAATATGATATTCTATATATCAATAAACAATTAATAATCAACGCGTTAATATCTAATTTTCAGAACTAAATTTTTGCATTGATAAATAAAAGTAAAAAAAACTATGACTCCTATTAATGCCGTAATCATATCTGAAAAAAAAGAGACTTTTCAAATCTTAAAAAAATTTGAAGAAGAAAATGCTATGATTATGGAAATAATTGGTAACGCTGATGGTATAAAAGACGGAATGATCTTAATAAAAGAAAGAAAACCAGACCTTATCCTCTTAGATATTCATCTTATGGATGATCTGTTTTTTGAAATGCTCGAACAATTGGAATTTAGCATTCCAAAAATTGTGTTTATATCAGCAAACAAAGATTATGCTGTCAAGGCCTTTAAACATGATGCTGTTGATTTTTTACTGAAACCAATTGATTTTAATTCCATAATAATGGCTATTTATAAAGTAATTAAAAGAAGGGAAATGGAACGCTCTTATCAGCATCAAAAAATTAACAATTTAAATATTTCAAACACTGTTAATCAAAAAAATGACTACGTTGCCGTTGCATCATTAGAAAAAATAGAACTCATACCAATGTCAGAAATTATTTTTTGTAAGGCAGATGGAAAGTATACCGTTTTTATTCTACCCAACGGAACCAGTATAATGTCAAGCAGAAATCTGGGTGAATACAGTGCAATTTTAGATGACAATTATTTTTTTAGAATACATCATTCCTATATTATCAATCTACGTCATATTGTTAAAATTTCAAAAAAAGATGGGTATTTCTGCGAACTTTCGAATGGATCAGTTTTACCAGTTGCCAAAAGACGACAAGATGATTTTAATAAATTTATAAAACTTAAAGATTAAAATAATATAAGCTAAATATAATTACTAGCAAATGAATACCCATAATATTCCAGAAAACGATGCGGCAAAAAAGAAAAATAATAATACTCCTTATTATTTTGAAGAACCGTTACATGAACTTGCTAAAATTTTAGATTTTTCCATGGATCTAATTTGCTCTTGTGATGAAGAGGGAAGATTTGTATGGGTAAATAAAGCTTCAGAACGTATTTTAGGCTATACGCCTGAAGAATTAATTGGTAAAAAATGCCGTGATTTTATATTTCATGAGGATGCTAATATTCCTATAAACGAAAATATTGATTTTAGAAGCGAGACACACTTACCTATGTTTGAAAAAAAGTTCATACACAAAAATACAAGCATTATTTATTTGCAATGGTCTGCTGTACGGGATGATGTTAAAAAATTATCTTATTGCATAGGCAGAGATATTACTGAGAAAAAAAATATAGAAAAAGCAATTGAAATAGAAAGACTGCAATTCTTTAATATATATTCGCAGGCACCTTCCTATATGGGAATTTTAACTGGTCGCGACCATGTTTATGAATTGGCAAATGAACTTTATCTGCAATTAATTGATAAGAAGGATATTATTGGGAAGGCCGTCAAAGATGTTTTACCCGAACTTGAAACGCAGGGAATTTTTGAAATTCTAGATAATGTATATCAAACAGGTGAAAGCTTTTCAGCTAATGAAATGCTCATAACATTTGATCGTTATAGCAACGGAAAACTAAAAGATGTTTACTTAAATTTTATTTTTCAGGCTCGAAGGGATGCTAATAATACTATTGACGGAATATTTATTTTTGGCAATGATGTAACAGAGCAGGTTCTATCGCGAAAAAAAATTGAAGAAAGCGAAAAAATGTATAAAGATCTAATCCATAAATTGCCAGTTGCCACCTACTCTTGCGATGCTGAAGGACGAATAGTGCTTTATAATAAAGCTGCAGCTGCGTTATGGGGCAAAGAGCCTGAACTAGGAAAAGATGTATGGTATAATTCATGGAATTGTACGGACAATAAGGAAATAATTATAGAACGCCCTAATGGAGATAAACGCAATGTATTGCCTTATCCAGTTCCGTTTCACAATACTGATGGCGAGATAACAGGAGCCGTTATTGTACTTTCTGATATTACAGAAATGAAATTGGCACAAAAAGAACTGAGAAAAAGTGAAAAAAAATACCGGTATCTTTTTGACAACAATCCCATGCCAATGTGGATTATAGATTTAGTGTCTTTTAAATTTCTGGATGTAAATAAAATGGCAATTCTGCAATACGGATACAGCCGTGAAGAATTCCTTTCTATGACTGCTTTGGACATACGTCCAAATGATGATAAAATCCATTTCATAAAATCGAGTGATACTTCAAATATTAATCAATCAAATTATAACAGGGGAATATGGAATCATATAAAAAAAGATGGAACTATTGTTCCGGTTGAAATTATTGCCCATAATATTGTATATGAAGGAACTGCAGCAAGATTGATTCTCTCTAATGACATCTCTGATCGTAAAAAAGCAGAAACAAATCTGGAAAAAAGAAATCGGGAACTCATCAAAACCAATTCGGAACTGGATCGATTTGTATACAGTGTATCACACGATCTGCGTTCCCCCCTAACTTCAATTCTTGGTCTGATCTCTTTTATTGAAACAGAAAGCAAGGAAATTGATACGCTTAAACATGCCGAACTGATACGGATCAGTATCAATCGTCTGGATGACTTTATAAAAAACATTTTAAGTTATTCACGAAATAACCGTACAGGGCTTGAAGTGGAACAAATTTCGCTGAAAGAAATGATACTTGACATAGTAGATTCGCTTCAAAGAATGAAAGAAGCAAAAGGAATTCGTTTTGAAATTGAAATACAAGAACAAAAACCTTTTTATACAGACAGGCTGCGATTTACAACCATTCTAAAAAATCTAATTTCCAATGCCATAAAATACCATAAAAAAGAGAATGCTGACAGATTTGTAAAAATATTGGGATATTCAGATCATGAAAATCTCCATTTTTCAATAGAAGATAACGGGATAGGAATTGATGCCGCGTATCATAAAAAAATATTTGAAATGTTTTTTCGTCTTTCGGGCAAAGATGGCTCTGGTATTGGTTTATATATCGTAAAAGATGCCGTAGAAATAGTGCAGGGCTCTATAGAGGTACAGTCAGAAAAAGGGACTGGAACCAAATTTAATATCACACTAAAAAATTTGAAACCATGTCAAAAGAACTAGACTCAAAATTTGAAACAGTAATGATTATTGATGATAATCTCGTAGATTTATATATTATCTCGCGTATGATCACTAAGAATAATTTTGGAAAAAATGTGCTGCATTATACGGAGGCACAAGAAGCAATGAAATATTTGCAGGAGAATCAGGATAATATTTCGAAATTACCTCAAATCATTTTTGTAGACATCTACATGCCTTTAATGTCTGGATTTGAATTTCTGGAAGCATATGAGACATTATCAACTAACTTGAAAAATTATTGCAAAACCTACATCGTATCCTCAACAATAGATAATGAAGATATCGCACGATCAAGCAATAATAAGAATGTGGTTTCTTTTCATGTTAAACCGCTTACCAAAGAATTTCTTGACCGAATTATTTAGGAATAATTACTTTAAATATTACTTCCAATAATTCAATCAAACCAAATCAGTATTTTATACTTCACCACTAAGCTGGCACTATCTCAGTGATTTTAATAATTACTACAACTGTTGTTTTTAAGTGTGCCCCACTTCCATAACGGATTAATATATTGATTCTTAAAATTTAAATCAGAAATTCAGCATAACAAATTAGCAGAATTTTAAAAATCAGGTATGCTGGTTTTTGTTGCTCCTTTTATAATTTTCAGCATTATAGTTTTCCTTCATTAAACGGTTATACCGTATAGCTGTCAGTTATTACTTCTCCCTTTTACATTAAAAGGCATTCTAGTTAATTTGTATATAAGCTTTTAAAATCAATGCCTTGTAAAACGTCAATTTTTTTTTGCGTAATAAACTGTTATCAAAATAATGAAAAAAACTAACTTTCTATTTCATTTTTCTTATTCGAATAATACCTCATTCAACAAATCTACCTTCCCCAGGTTTACCCGATGAATCAGTTAAAGCTCCTATTGACTCAATGCTTTTTTTACTATTTACAGGAGGTATCGGATTTGATAGTTATCATTTTAAAAAGAAATAGACTTTAAATTTAAAATGCGCCATAGTATTATAATTTAAACCAAAAGAATATGAAAAAAACTTTACTATTAATCTCTGTTTTGCTTTCTTTTCAATGTTTTTCACAAATACATATTAGTGCCAATACACCTATCTATAATGGTAATGGTGACAATTATGATGGACCGCCTCCCCCGCCTCCCCTAATTCCTTATTTTAAGCTCAATACTATAATAAACGATGAGTTTACAAGAGAGCTTAAATTAGTTTTTGCTTATGAAGCAACAGACGGCGTCGATAGTAATTTCGATGTAAAAAATATGGATGGAGATTATCCTCAGGACATTTCTTTCTGGATTGAAGACGGAGATTACGTAATTCAGGGACTCAGTTTCAATTTATTCAAAAGAATTCCACTCTCTGTAAAAGCAGCTGTAAGTACAAAATTTAAATTTTACATATCTGAAAATGACGGCTTTGATGATAGACAGCCAATTTATATATACGATGCACTTGATGGGTCTTACCATGATATTAGAAACACCCCATATCAAGTTGTAGTTGCACCCGGAAAAGATACAGAACGATTTAAAATAAGCTTTACTAATAATACAACGTTGGCAACAAATAATGCAGTCAGAGGCATTTTTTTTATTAGTCAGGACAATAAAAACCAGGTTTTAAATGCCACAAATCCAAATAATGAAATTATGAAATCATTTGAGCTTTATGATATTCTTGGAAGGACTGTTATTTCAGAAGATAATTTAGGCACCCAACAAAACTTTAGCTTTTCAACTTCAGGGTTAAGTGCCGGGATATACATCGCAATATTCAAAGCGGCCGATGGTGCAAATATCACTCAGAAAATCATTATTTCTAATTAGAGTAATTAAAAATTCAGTATAACAATAATCAGTTAGGAGCCTGTTTTTTTTGAAAGCTAAATATCAGTTAACTGAAATTTTACGATTTATTGAAATTGCCCTCACATACTTATACTTTTTAGAAATATTTCTGTGCTGTTATAAAACTGCAATACATTGAAAAAATAAAATATTATTTTTTAATTTAACTAAATGAGTTAAAAATTGTCAAATCACAGGGCAATAAAATCTATGCAAAAAAACTTTTATACCTACATTTTTACACCTAATAATTGGATTTATTTTAGATTATTGTATACTCTCTGGAGAAGGGATTTATTCCTCTCCAAGTAAGTTTTTAGCGATTCAGGCTCAATTCCTAAACCTGCTGCTTCTTGAGGGTCAACTTTATACCCTTCCACATTCTGCCAGATAAAAGCTTCGGTCCCCCATTTAAACAACCCGCTGTCGGTGGCTTGCTCATCCGTTATACTAATGGCCTCAAATTGCTTACCAGTAACGCTTGAAAGCGCATCTGCAACCTCTCCCATTGTAAGTGAATCTCCCACAATAGCGAATTCTTTCTTGTTGAATTTGTCAGGCTCTGCAAATGCCTCAGCTGCAAAACGACCAATATCTTCAGGAGACACCCAGTCTATTTTTGTATCCGGCGCAGTTGGACTCATTATTTTACCCTCCGAAATAGTAGGAAACATCCACTCATTTTTAGGAGGAAGCAGGTTTACCATGATAAACGGAGGTTTTATGATTGTCCAGAAGGTAAATCCGGCATCTTTAACAACGTTTATAGCTGCAGCTTTCTCTTCCCAGTAAAGCGGCTCCCATCTGCTTTTATCCCAGTCCGCAAAGTTTTGATGATCTCCCGCGCGGGCAACAGAGGTGTGAACTATCTGCTGAATCCCAGCGGCTTTTGCTGCAGCAACCAGATTTTTTGCATGTCTAGTTTCCTCTCCCTTATTTCCAGGATGGGACCCCATTTGCATCGAGAATACGCCTGTTGCACCTTTAGCGGCTTCAGTCAGACTTTCTAAATCATCGAACGTCGCTTCAGCTAATTCAACATTCCTTGCAGCGAGTGCTTTTGCAGCTTCACTGTTCTTATTTCGTACAATAGCCCTCACCGCTATATTTTTAGCTAATAATGCTTCAATCACTGCTCCTCCCTGAGTACCTGCCGCGCCAGCTACCATTATTAATGATTTATCTTTCATATTTTTATAATTTAATTTTTTTGTAAATTTACGCCGTAATTGGTTTACAAAAGATACCAGTTACCTAAAGGATGCCAGATATACGAAAAGATAATTCAGAAAATGCACAGCAGATCAAGCATTTGCAGGATGCCCTATACGTGATAAGCGGGAAATGGAAACTCCCCATATTGACAGCTGTGCACCAGGGTAACAGCCGATTCCGTGACATACAGAGGAGTGTGAACGGCATCACAAGCAAAGTACTGTCAAAGGAACTTAAAGAACTGGAACTAAACAAGCTCATTTTGCGCAGGGTCTATGATGACTCACCTCCGACCGTTGAGTATACAGCTTCGGTGTATTGCGATACGCTGCACAATATGATCTCCGAAATGATTGAGTGGGGTAAAAACCACCGTGACAAGATCAGGGAAGTTTAATAAATAATAGGACTGCTTTGATGTTAGAGATAATGCCGCCATATGCTCTTTTAGAAATTATAAGTATAAGGTCTTACATCAGCATATTATTTACAGTCAAAGTTTTGTATTAAAATCATTTCCAAAAAAATAGATACGCCCTTTCCCTATTAGCTCCGATAGCAGTGAAAATCCTTTTGTGCTGGTGTTCGGTGCAAAAGATTGCTTCGCCAGTTCGCTGCGCTCGGGTGGAACGTATAGTGGAAAGAGCTCCAAAAAATAATATCATATAAAATTGACCCTGGATACTATAGACCGGGTTTTCGACAGCCCGAAGTTTTATAAAGTTCCCTGCGCAGCCTGAAACTAAATTAGCCAAATCAGTTATATGAACGCGCAAGGTCAAACACGCAGACTAAAAAGCAATCCTTTACCCCTTTCCGACATTCTTTTCCGAAACAAAAAATAAATTTCTCACCGGACCCAATAAGGCTTTTGCCCAGTGCAGAAGAAAGACTTTTTTCAGCAGCAGCACAAAAGCGTTAAAAGAATTTGGTTTCTGCACATAAAGGTCTGCCCCTTTAGCAAAGGCATCTTCAATATCGGCAGGATGATCCCAGGTGGAGAGCATAACGGTGGGAATGCCACGAAGATCATCGTCTTTCTTTATTTCTTCCAGCGCCTTTTTGCCCCCTTTAACGGGCATATTGACATCTATAAAAATAATATCGGGATCGCTCTGAGATTCATCCCTGAGCGTATCGAGGAGCTCCTGCCCATTTTCAACGGTCGTTACCTCAGAAGCAATCTGCGCTTCATCCAGGGCATCGATGAATAATTCCTGGTCTTCGGTATCATCCTCGGCCAGCAGAATTTTTATCGGCTCTTTTTCTTTTGGGCTTTCAGCATCCGGATTCTCAGCACTTATCATATTGAAGCGGTTTTATAATTTCCAAATGTACTAAAAATGCCCAAATGAAATTATGCCGTACAAAATTAATGGTCAAAGGATCTCATTTTACAAACCCTTTTAAACTGCGGAATATTGAAAACAGCATTATGCCGGTACAATATACCCCCTGCTGTAAAATAATCCACAGGCTAAGCCCATGTTATCCGACAATCCCTTAAATTAGTTTTTTAAGCATGCCGTTAAATATAAATCCATGAAACGGCAGCACGGCATACCAGTATAGTCTTCCCATAAGCCCGCGGGGCTTAAAAGTGGCCGCCTGATATAAGGTATTGTTGATTATTTTAAATTCCAGCCAGGCTTCGCCGGGAAGTTTCATCTCGGCATATAAAACCAGTTTGCCCTGCTTTTTATCGGCGTATACAACCCTCCAGAAATCCAGCGCATCCCCTGCATGTATTTCCTTTTTATGTGTCCTTCCCCTCCTTGTGCCTACACCGCCAAAAATCTTATCGATGAACCCGCGCAGCTCCCAAAGCCAATCGGCATAATACCATCCTGTGTCCCCACCTATGGACCAGATCCGTGCGATGGTATATTCCCTGTTTATAATTGTTCTTTTTCTTCTGTCAATATAACAGCCTCTTTTTGGAACCTTTAAATATTGAGAAACATTTCCTCTAAATTGCCCGCTTACTTGTGAATCTTTCCAGCTCGAAATAATATCATCATCACTGATCTTTTTCAAAGCCCTTTCTAAAGCCTGCCGGTAAGAGATCGGTGTAACTCCCAGTAAATTATTAATTCTGTTATCTCCGCAGATGACTTCCACTTTCATGCTGCTAACCAGCGCCGAGGCCAGCTTAAAAGAAGTTGACGTCACAAAATACAGCCAGTAAGACGATAATTTCGGGGTCATCACCGGTACGGTGTAAATGTATCTTTGGAGTTTTTTTACTCTGGCAAACTCCAGCAGCATTTCCTTGTAGGTCAAAATATCAGGTCCCCCGATATCAAAACTTTCATTATAAACTGCCGGGTTTAACAGCGAGCGGATTAAAAATTCCAAAACATCGCTGATGGCAATCGGCTGGCATTTTGTATTGAGCCATTTAGGGGTAACCATAATGGGCAGTTTATCCACCAGATCGCGTATTATTTCAAAAGAGGCGCTTCCTGATCCTACTATTATTCCCGCCCGAAGTACAGTTAACGGCACTGCTGCGGTCTTTAAAATATCTTCCACCGCCTTTCTTGATGATAAATGTTTGGATAGTGATTTATCATTTACAATTCCGCTGAGGTAAATAATCTGTTTTGCATTTGTCTGGTTTATTTTTTCAATGAAATAATGTGCCGAAATGCTTTCCAATTCATCATAATTGGAAGCGCCGGACATGGAATGGATCAGGTAATAAGCTGCATCTATATCATCAGGGATATTTTTAAGACTTTCCGGATCCAGAAAATCAGCTTCAATGACCTGTATTTTATTTTTAAACTGTTCAGGAAAATAAAACCTGTTTTTATCCCGGACGCAGCAGACCACCTCATTTCCGTGGTCCAACAGCAAGGGCAGCAGCCTCTTGCCGATATAACCTGTAGCACCTGTTAATAGAATTTTCATCTCTGAGCTGTTTTACAATTTAAAGCTTACCAAACCATAATCCATCGCGAAAATCTGGCCTGAAATTGATGCTGCATCTTCAGAAATAAGATACCCTGCCATACGGGCCACCTCTGCGGGCTTGAGGTAATTTTTCAAGGGGTGGCGCTCGATCATATTTTCTTTCATACGGTCGTTTCTTAAAATAGATCCCGACAAAGAAGTCTCTGTAATAGTCGGGGCAATACCATTGATACGAATTAACGGGGCAAGTTCGGCACCTAGCGATTTAACCAGACCCTCTACTGCTGCCTTAGAGGCCGCAATACTGGAGTGAAAAGGCATTCCGAGCTTTGCCGCAACGGTACTGAATAAAACAATAGAAGGGTTTTCCCCTTTCTTTAACGCAGGCAGATAATGCTGAATCACTTTGACGGCACCCATCACGTTAATTTCAAAATCTTTTCTGAAATCATCCAGGCTTAAGCCCAGAATGGGTTTGAGGTTTATGGACCCCGGACAATACACCAGGGCATCTATACTTTCAAATTCAGGCAAAGCATCACGGAGCACATCAACTGAAAAATGAATTAAATTTGGATGGGTAATATCGGGAGCTGTCCTGCTGATATTGATTACCTTATAATTTTCCAGCTGCTGCACTAAAACACCATTACCGATTCCTTTACTGCCGCCAACAATTACAATAGTTTTCATTTTTTTAAAGATTTAGAATTAAAGAACCGTTCTGATTGTTTCTGCTATGATTTTCAAGAAAATAAGATATTATTTATTAAATATCAAAAAGACCAAAGGGGTATTTCATATAAGATAATATCTTAATGTTAAAGATAATAATTGTTTAACTATTTTTAATAAATATTAAACAAATTAAAAACTATTTTATTTAACTTCGCTATGCTCTCCTTAATTCCCTATTGGGAATCCCTCAAAAAAATACAATTATGAAAAAAGTAAAACGGCAATTTCCCGATCGTGACCTGGATCGAATCATTGAAATGGCATGGGAAGACAGAACCCCTTTTGAGGCCATTGCATATCAGTTTGAGCTTCAGGAAGCTGATGTAAAAACTTTAATGAAGAAGGAACTCAAACCCGGCAGCTATAAACTTTGGCGCAAAAGGGTAGAAAACTGTCAAACAAAGCATATGCGGAAACGCAGTGACGCAATTAAACGCTTTAGATGCAGCGAGCAGCGGGCCATTTCCAATAACAAAAAATCGAAGCAGAAACAATAGAAACAATCAGCTGCATTATTGGAATTATGATACAAAATGCAGAATTCATGTAACCATAAACATTTAAAAGCCAATAGCTTCGCCATTAAAACTATACCAATCAAATCTAACGCTATGTACCGTAATCCAGGGCTTCTACAAAATATAATTGATGCCATCCCTCTTCCCGTCGGAGTGTATGTGGGAGATAATTTAGAAATTGCACTGGCCAATGATGCCATGATCAAAACATGGGGCAAAGGAAATGATGTACTTGGAAAAACCTATCTCAGTGTTGTTCCTGAAATTGAAAACCAGCAGATTCTCGATGAGGCCCTTGGCGTTCTCAAAACCGGAACAGCCTTTCATGCTGTGGGCAGAAAAGTAGATCTGGTCATGCAGGGAATTATGACCGAACATTACTTTAATTATAGTTTTATTCCGCTCTTTGACGAGCATGGAAAAGTCTATGGCGTGCTTAACACCGGCGCTGACATCACGGATCTGCACAAAGCAAAAGAAGAAACCCTGAAAGCGAATGAAAAATTAACCATAGCCATAGAAAGCTCCGGGATAGGAAGTTATGAAATAGACCTTGAGACCAAAAAAATCAAGACTTCAGCAAATTTCAATACGATCTGTTCCATTGGAAGCGAAACAACAAATGACGATTTAATTTCAAAACTTCATCAAGAGGACCTCCCGGCGCGCGAAAAAGCACACCAGCAGGCTGAGGCAACGGGAAAAATATGTTATGAGGCAAGAATTTTAAATGATAACGGCTCCTACCGCTGGGCTAAAATCAATGGAAAGATTATCAAGGACAAGGACGGGTCTGCAAAGACCATCATTGGGATTGTTCAGGATATACATGAGCATAAGGAATTTCAGGAAGAACTAAAAAAGCAGGTCGCAAGCCGCACAAATGAGCTCACGCGTTCTAATAGCGATCTGATGCATTTTGCCAGCGTAGTAAGCCACGATCTTCGAGAGCCGCTGCGAAAAATTAAATTTTTCAATACCCTTTTACGAAATGACATAGAAGACAATGTTAATGAAAAATCTAAAAAATACCTTCATAAAGTAAGCCAGTCTGCCCAGAGAATGGAAAATATTATAGAGGGAATTTTGACCTATTCCACCCTTGACAAAACTTCACAGTTTATAGAAACAATTACTCTTAATGAGGTTATTGAAGACATAAAAATAGACCTCGAGCTCATAATAAGAGAAAAAGGTGCTATTTTAGTTACTTCTGATCTTCCGCAGATTCAGGGAGCGCCGATTTTAATTAACCAGCTTTTCTATAACCTGATCCAAAATGCCCTGAAATTTTCCAAAGCGGGCGAGCCTCCCAGAGTTATCATAACAAGCAGCATCATCAATAGTGACGGCCAGGATTTTGTACATATAAAAATAAAGGATAATGGTATTGGAATTGATCCTAAATTTGCAGAAAAGATTTTTACGGCATTTGAAAGACTGCATTCTAAAGACCAGTACGAGGGAAATGGCTTGGGCCTTGCCCTGTGCAGAAAGATTGCCGAAAGGCATAATGGCAAAATAACTGCAGCCGGAGAAAAGGACAACGGCGCCGAATTTACGGTGACACTTCCTTTAAAACAAAAAACCGATACGCTTTAGCAATTGAAATTTACAACTTCACCCGTTAGAGGAATTTTACAATAACAGCAATCTGTCTGATAAAATAATATTAGACAGCTTCATAAATACATCTTTTTTATTTTGCATTCCTGTAAATTTCAATCTTGCCAATCACATCAAAATCCAATGTATAATTGAGAGCAGGCTGATAATTTTCATCGGTGAGGACAATTTTCATAACCTGATGAATTGTAGGATGAGTGTCTGTATCTGCATTTTTGAAAGAACAGGATAAAATGACAATATTCCCTTCGGAACATTACTGTTTATAAAAAATCAAATTCTTCTATTTTAGTGGGCTCCACAAATGACTGACCTGAAAAGTTAAGTGGATTTTGCCCTATAAAGGCCTGAAACTGCTCAAGCTCAAGAATATTAAAGGAAAGTGCCTTCAAACGGGAACTATCGGCCTTGTCAAGTCTGAACCATTTGAGATTTAGAATTAACCTTTTAGAATTAAAACTATAGTTAAAATATGCCAGCTGTGTATTGATGGGTATACATGAAGACGTTCCTTTGTTAAATTTAATTCTCCTATTCAATTTTTAAAAAGAAAGAGTCCTGAAGCGGAGTAAAAATTAATTGAATCTTAAGCAATTAAAAAAAATAAGAATCGCAGCAATGCGTTATTTCGTATATACCTAAAAACAGACTGCAAAATGAAACTAATTACATTATTTCTTCTATTAAACATACTTCCCATCAACTGGGAACCTGACTTTAATAATGCAAAAAAAACGGCAAAGGAAAAACATGAATTAATCCTATTGAACTTCTCCGGTTCAGACTGGTGCGGACCTTGTATTGTGACGCGCAAAGACTATTTTGAAAGCCAGGTATTCACAGACATGGCCAACCAGAATTTAGTATTGGTGAATGCTGATTTTCCAAGGAAAAAGAAAAATATCGGAACACCCCAGCAGGTTAAACGAAACGAAGATTTAGCCGAAATATACAACAAGGAAGGAAGTTTTCCTCTAACGCTTCTTTTGGATGCCGATGGAAAAGTACTTAAAACCTGGCATGGAAAACCGGAAATTACTCCTGAACAGTGGACTGCCGAAATAAAAGCGATCTGTGAGAGCCGAAAATAACATAATTAAGACCCAAAAATATTCGCAATCCCTAAAACTTATGGGGAACAACTTTACTATAACAGTTGTTGCTGAAAATGAAAAGCTGGGTAATGAAAATATCGATCTTGCCATTGAAGAAATCAGACGGATTGAGAAACTTTTGACGACCTACAAGGCAGATAGTCAGACCAATTTTATCAATGATAATGCAGGCATTAAGCCTGTTAAGGTAGATCTGGAAGTTTTTAATCTTATCGAAAGATCTATCGGAATTTCGAAAATTACACAAGGCGCTTTTGATATTTCTTATGGAAGTATCGATAAAAGTCTATGGAATTTTGACAAAGCAATGACAAGTCTTCCTGATCCTGAGACGGCACTCAAAATGGTACATCTTATTGACTACCGAAACATAATCCTTGACAGAGAAAATATAACAGTGTTCTTAAAAGAAAAAGGAATGCGAATTGGTTTTGGAGGTATCGGAAAAGGATATGCTGCTGAAATGGCAAAACAAATTCTTATAAAACATAATGTGCAGAGCGGCATTATTAATGCCAGCGGAGATCTTTCGGCCTGGGGATTACAGCCTAATGGCAAAAAATGGACCATTGGCGTGGCGGATCCCGATGCTCCAAATGCGGCATTTTCGTACATGGAAATCTCTAATAAAGCCGTGGCAACTTCTGGAAACTACGAAAAGTTCGTGACCATTAACGGGAAAAAATATTCGCATACCATTGACCCAAAAACAGGACTGCCAATAACCGGAATAAAAAGCGTGACCATTATCGCATCAAATGCAGAATTTGCAGATGCAATGGCTACCCCAATAGCAGTTATGGGTATTAAAGCCGGCTTGTTTTTAATAGATCAGATACCGGATCTGTATTGTATTATAATCGACGACAACAATAAAATTTACACTTCTAAAAACATTAACCTGAAATGAAAAAGCCAAAGCAAAAAAATCTCGTGCTCCTCTACAGTATTGCTTTTACAGGTATACTGCTCACCTCCTGCACTTCAGTAAAGGAATACCAGAAAGGGAAAATCAACGATTCTGAAATGGTACTTTCTAATAGAAAAATCGAAAAGACAGAACTTAGTTTTCAATCCTACCGTGAAGGAGCTTCCGGAGCAAATTCAGGAAAAAGCGGCGGCGGCTGCGGCTGTAACTAATTTGATTTGATCAAAAAATGAAAAGAATATTCATAACAGGATTTGCTTTATTGGCACTATTTCAGCTAAGAGCACAAAATGTTCCTACTGATTCTACCAGTTATAAAAGCAAAAAATTAAAACTCGAAGAGGTAAATCTGGTTTCCAGTTATTATAAACAAGACGGAAACAATTCTGCCGTTACAGGAGGAATTGGTTCTGAGCATCTTACTGATATCGCTAACACTATTGATGTTAAACTGGTAAAATATGGTGAAAACGGGATCAAACATACCTTTGATATTGAAGCCGGCATTGACCATTATACTTCTGCTTCATCAGATATGATTGATTTGAGTGCGAATTCATCTGCTTCATCTTCAGACAACCGCTTCTACCCTTCATTAACTTATCTGAGAGAAAATGAGGAAAAAGGAAAAACACTTGGGATTGGCGTTTCATCATCAACTGAGTTTGATTATCAATCTTTTGGAGGAAACATCAGCTTCTCACAAAAAACAAAGGACAGAAACGGAGAATTTACCGCTAAATTTCAAACCTTTATAGATCAGCTGAAATTAATTGAACCCGTGGAACTTCGTGTACCTGGAAGTGAAGGTTATGACAGCGCTAACAGAAATACTTTTGCAGGAACTTTAAGTTATTCTCAGGTTGTAAACAAAAACCTGCAGGTAATGCTTGTAGGTGATGTTATCAGACAAAATGGGTATTTAAGTCTTCCTTTTCACAGGGTTTATTTTGCAGACGGATCTGTTCATCAGGAAAAAATGCCGGATACAAGACTTAAAATTCCACTTGGAATCAGGGCCAGTTATTTTTTTGGGGATAATATAATTATTCGTGCATATTACAGATATTATACTGATGACTGGAGTTTAAAAGCTCATACCGCTGATCTTGAAATTCCGGTGAAGTTAACACAGGCGTTTTCAGTGAGTCCGTTCTACAGATATTATACCCAGACAGGAACGAAATATTTTAAACCTTACGGCGAACATACTGCAGCTGATGAATATTATACCAGCAACTATGATTTATCTAAGTTTGACAGCAGTTTCTTTGGGATGGGAACGAAATTCACGCCCCTTAATGGCATTTTCGGGCTCAAGCATTGGAATACGTTAGAGATTCGTTATGGGCATTATACCAGAACTACTAATATGACTTCTGATATTATCAGCATTAACATAAAATATAAATAAACATAATCAAACACTTAAAAACATATAAATTTTTCGGCACGTTTATTGTTTTTACCGAAATATAATTAATGACTTAAAAAGTAAAATCATGAAAACTTTAAAATATTTTTTGATCGGAATTTTATTCCTTTCATTTAGTTACACTCAGGCTCAGGTATCAGTAAATGTGAATATAGGAACACCTCCTGCATGGGGACCTGCCGGTTATTCAGATGTTCGTTATTATTATCTGCCGGATCTTGAAACTTATTATGACGTAAGCACGTCAAATTATGTTTATTTAAATAACGGACAATGGGTTAGAACCAGATCACTGCCTTCAGCCTATAGAAACTATGATCTTTATAATGAATACAAAGTAGTACTGACTGATTACAGAGGAGACAGACCTTACGACAACTTTAAATCTCACAAAGTAAAATACGGAAAAGGGTATAAAGGAAAACCTCAAAAAACAATAGGACAAAAGCCAGGAAAAGGAAACAATAAAGATAAAAGCCACCATGATAATGGAAACCATAATGGAAATGGCAAGGGAAAAGGAAATGGTAAACATTAATTTAAAAGAGGCTTTTGGGAGCCTCTTTTTTATCTTCAAAGAGCAGCCATTACGTCATATTTTAAAATATAATCCATAAAACCTTATTCACAGAAGCAAAAAAAATGGTTTACTTCTTTTTTATAAGATGGATTAATGATCTCAGATTATTTATAGTAAACAAGGTAATTATAAAATTAATTAATAATCGTGTAAATTGTCATTAAATTAATTAATCTAACTTTAACCAATAAGGAATTCATTACTCCTATGCAAAATTAAGTAAACATTTTTTGGAAGATTATGTTTATGGACAGACCCGTCGAAGCATGCAGCGCCGCTGGCGGGTTCTATTTTTTTATAGCTTGTTTCAGAGACATCGTATAGGTTCGAAACTGTAGTTAATTAAGTATTTATGAGAGATTGATTTTGTATTTTTCTTCTACTGGTGATGCTGGCTTTTTAGTTGCGAGATGTCCTATTTGAAATACTTTTTCAATAAATTCGATACTTTGATCTACTGACGTATTTTCATTTTTTAAATGACTTGCAAAATGGTTTGTTAATTTTTGAATAATTCTGGAACTGATTAAATCAATCTGAACATCATCAAAATTGGTTGTTTTCTTTTTTTGAAAAGCAAATTCAGCCGATACAATGTCATTTAGTTTGGATTTTAATGCATGAATAGTTGGTGCACATTTACGACCATTTATCCACGTATTAAATTCTAATTTCATATCGTCAATAATAGCTTCTGCAGCAGGAATATGTTGTTTTCTTCTTTCCAGCGTATCATCAGTAATTTGAGATAAATAATCCAGATGTATTAAAGTTACTCCTGATATTTCTTCTACATTAGTATCTACATTTCTTGGAATGGATAAGTCTAAGATTAATAAAGGTTTCTGTAAATTTAGAGATGTTTTGTCAATAGTTGGATTTTGCGCTCCAGTCGCCACAACCAGCACATCTGCCTGCTGTAATTCTTCTTGTAAATTGGCATAATCTTTTACAATAACATTTAGTTTTCCAGCCAATAATTCGGCCTTATTTTTTGTTCTGTTTATAAGAGCAATATGACTGTTTTTAGTATGTTTTACTAAGTTTTCACAAGTATTTCTTCCTATTTTTCCTGTTCCAAATAACAAAATATTTTTATTTCCAATATCTGCTACATTTCGGATTATATATTGTACTGATGCAAAAGAAACGGATGTTGCACCAGAAGAAATTTTAGTTTCCGTTTTAACTTTTTTACTCGCTTGAATAACAGTATTTACTAAACGATCCAGAAAAGTATTTACCAAACCTTCCTGTTTACTATTATTAAAAGCGATTTTAATTTGGCTGATAATTTCAAAATCTCCCAAAATCTGACTGTCTAAACCTGTTCCTACCCGAAACATATGGTTAACAGCTTCTTCATTTTTATATATATAAGCAACTTCCTGAAATTCTTCTACAGAACCATTGCTGTTTTCGCAAAGTAATTTGATTAACTCATAAGGATGATGGGCAAAACCATAAATTTCAGTTCTATTACAAGTAGAAGTAACAATCAAAGATTCTATACCTTCTGCTTTAGCTTGTAATAATAAATCAGATTGTGCTTTAGTGTCTAGACTAAATTTTCCTCTTATAACTGCATCTGCTTTCTTGTAACTTAACCCTAATGCGTAAAAAGTGGTGGATCTGGACATATTAAAATTTTCCATATTTATGGGGTTCCTTAAAAAGTTCAAAAATTATTACTTGCTAATTTATACAACAGCGCTAAAAGTGCTTTTTATATCGCTGTGGAACAAATTGATTCAAACCGGCGATTTTATATAATTTCCTGATATTATAACAATAACAGTTTTTCAAAAATATTTATATATTTTAAAATGATATTGAAATATAAAACGCTGCCCTTTTCAGACAGCGTTTTGATAAGAAAATTATTTTTGAACTATAGGAGTTCTCAATGATTCTAAAACAGCAACAATGTCTGTATAAAGTTCTGTATTTGAAGCAACACCATTTGCATTTGCTGCAGCTCCAACATATCCTTCAAATTTTGTATAATCTGCACTACTGGATTTTGTTCCCATACGAGGATTTTTTGCAGGATCATGAGCAGCAACCATGTTCAAACCGGAATATGTATTTACCGCATTTGTACCACCAGTATTATAAGAAAAGAAATCAGTCAGATTATCGGACAGTTTAGCAATATTAGTAGACTGAGTAGTTCCGGTTTCTGCTAATAAAGGAGCAAAATGTGCTTGTAAATTCCCCGAAGCATTAGATTGAATATCAGCAACAATTAATCCAATAGTTGAATTTACCACTTTACGGAAACTCAAACGTCCCTGTTCAATCATTTGACCGGAGTTATCTGGATCAGAAACCATTTTAGTTCCACCTAAGCGTTCATAGATTGATGCCTTTACAGGAGGTTCTGGGGTTTCGTCATCATTACTGCTGCAGGAAATCATAGCTGCAGATGCAGCAAGTAATACACTAAGTGTAAGTTTTGAATAAATTTTCATAAATTAAGGTATTAAAGGGTTAATTAAAAAAACGGTTTATTTTTTGAGATAATTTATAGCTCAAACTGTTTTGATCCATTGGGCAGACTTCTTTGTTTGCTAAATTTGCCGGTAAAATATAACGCTTAGCATCATAGTTTCTTTTAGACATCAACTCATTGAAAACTTTCTCAGAGTTTGTAATTTTATTATTGTGGAAATACACCACAACATTTCTTTTAACGATAATAGAGTCAGATGTCAGACCTTTTATACTTCTTAAGTCGGCACAGATTTGTCTGGCTTGCAGAGAATCGATATCTGATTTAAAATCGATTCTGCTTACTTGTAGATTTGGAGTATCATAAACGGGTGGTTTTGCTGTTATAATGTGAAAAAGTAAAATGGCGATAAATAACCCAAATATTCCGATCAGTATAAAAAGTCCTTTTTTGATTATTTTATTAGTTTTCATAATTTTTATGGTTTTAAAATTATCTACGTTTACTTTATCGTTGCGGTTTTATAAATAATTGCAAATCGATTAATTTAGAATCGTTTTAAATACAGAAATTACCTAATAATTTAATTATAAAGGAGATACTAGAAAACTCTGGCAAGATTAAATCCAAAAAATATATCTCCTTTTGTCCAGTCGCCAGTAGTTCTTCCAAGATATCCGGCTTCATCAATTGCTTGTGAACTGGTAAAATGCATTTGAAAAACATGTCCGCCAGTTTCCAAATCAAAACCTATAGATAATGGATTTTTATAAAGAGAATTTGGTGCTCTGTTTAAATGCGCCGCATAATCCATATTTAAAGACCAGCGTTTAGCGAATTTATATCTACCTCCAAATCCTATGGCATATTGAGTATTGCTTTGATCTACATCTTCAACAAAATTTTGATGAAAGAATGACGGCACAATCTCTAAAGACAGTTTTTCAGAAAATTTTCTGGAAATCAGCAGCTGCGCTACATAAGTAAGTCTGTCTTTAAATTGAAGTTTCGGATACAGACTTTCTTTTAACGTGTTATTAATAGACAAACTATTAAACCCGGCAATAGTAACTGGGAAACCATCTTTTATTTGAGGGAACAACATATATTTTGTTGCAAAGTCATAAGCAAATTCACTTCTGGCAGCACTTACGTTGAGTCCATTTGTTAAACCGTAAATAAATTTTATTTGTGTATTGGCATTATCCAGTCCGTAGAAACCTTCAAAACCATCTTTAATAGAACCAAATCGGTGTGCAACAACAAAATACAAATCTCCTTTTGCGGCCAATTTTGTAGACTCAAGATTAACGATTTTTAAGGCTTTGAATGCAGAAGTCACTTTTTCTTTTGCAGAAGGAGTTTCTACTCCAGACAACAAATCGGTTTGGGAGAAGGTTAAGAGCGGAAATAAAAAAAATAATAGAATAAAGTTTTTCATGAGGTTAGTTTTAAATTGTTATTTGTATTAGTGTACAACTGAAGATTGGTCTATTTTAAATTCCTGGAGCAGTTCGTCATATCCTAAAAAACGCCCTTTAATCTTGATATTTTTCCCAGATATAATATTTTGCGGCAAAGGTTTTTTGAATGTGACAAATATTTTTTCGCTCATAACAATTCCATTACTGGCTTTATCAATACTTGTTACTCGTGCAGATAATTCAATTGTTTTGTCCTGATATTTGATGTAAGCCAGACTATCGTTTGAAGTAAACTCTCTTTCTAGTTCGTTAACGGTTACAACATAATCGGCAGTTTCTGATTCTATATCTCTATGCCCTTTGTAGATGTAGAGGTACGCCGAAATTCCGATTATTATAAAAATGGAAATTGTAATTAGTATTTTTTTTTTCATAACTGGTTTTTAGTATTTCAAATTATCTACGTTAAAAAATACCTATTGGATTTAAAACATTAAATATGCCTCTTGCCAAATCTGTATTATTCTTTTCAACGTATATGATTTTGAAATGCCTGATGATTCTTAAAAAAATCATGCATTTATTTATAACTAAAAACCAATCTTATGAATTTAAAAACCCTTTTCGCCATCTCATCATTAGCATCAATTTTTGTAAGTTGTGCCAACGATGATCCAAGTACTTTAATTGACTCTACACCAATTAATGGTTTGGCAACATACAACCAAAATGTAAAATCTATTATTGATAATAACTGTGTTGTATGCCATGCCGCAGTTCCTAAAAATGGCGCGCCAATGTCTTTAGTTACTTATGAACAGGTGAAAAATGCAGTTTTAAACCGAGGATTGCTTACACGAATTTCTTTAGAAAATGGAGATAGTTCCTTAATGCCGCAAGGTGGACCAAGATTGCCTCAAGCTACTATCGACATTATAAATAAATGGAATCAAGATGGATTATTAGAAAAATAATCTATAACAGCAACATGAAGAAAATCATAATAATGCCAATGATATTGGCTTCTTTTATTGTTTTTTCGCAAGAAAAAATAGTAACTAAATCTGCAACAATAACTCTGGAAGCTTCAGTTCCTTCTTTTCAGCCGGTTGCGGGAACTAACAGCAATGTAACTTTTGTTTTGAATCCCGTAACAGGAGAAGTAGCAAGTCTGGCTTTAATGAAAGGATTCGAGTTTGAAATGGCATTAATGGAAGAACATTTTAATGAAAATTATATGGAAACCGATAAGTATCCGAAAGCTATTTTTAGAGGACAAATTGAAGATTTTGACATTAAAAATCTAACTGAAGATTATAAAGATTACACTATAAAAGGAAAATTAGAAGTACATGGAAAATCTAAGGATATAAATGCCGATGCAAAAATTACAAGATCAGGTTCCCGAATTACTTTTATTTCTGATTTTGAAGTAAATGCAAGTGATTTTAGTATTCCAATTCCGTCGCTTATTAAATATAAACTGGATAATAAAGTCAAAATTCAAATAATTGCGGTTTTAAAATAAAAGCCGAACAAAACAGAATGATTTTATAAAAAAAATAAAAGACAGAATAATGAAAAAAATCATACTTATTGCAATGTTATGTGTTTGCGCTATTAGTTTTTCACAAGAAAAAATGATTAGCAAATCAGGGAAAGTTACTTTTGAAGCTTCTGTTCCTTCTTTTGAAGAAGTCAAGGCAGTAAATAAGAATGTTACTTTTGTTTTGAATCCTGCAACAGGAGAAATTGCGAGTTTAGCCCTTATGAAAGGTTTTCAATTTAAGGTTGCTTTAATGGAAGAACATTTTAATGAAAATTATATAGAAAGTGACCAATATCCAAAAGCAATATTTAAAGGAAAAATAGAAGGATTTGATTTTAACAGCCTAACTACAGATTTTAAGGTTTTTACCATAAAAGGAAAACTGGAACTTCACGGAAAATCAAAGGATATAAAAACTACAGCAAGAATACGCAAGTCAGGAACTGGAATTAATATTTTATCTAATTTTACTGTAGATTCAAATGATTTTAATATTGAGATACCCAGTATTGTTAAAGACAAGGTTTCAAACAAAATAAATATTCAAACTGATGCGGTTGTAAATTGATAGGCCAAAAGATAGAAATAGGAATTATTTAATTTTGCTAAAACTGATCTAAATTCTTCACTTAAATACCGGGTTATATATTCAAAACTAATCCTTATTTATAAATTAAAATCACCATTGTTTAAAATATTTTAACGTTAAACCTTACGATACATGCAAACCGCCAACTAATCGAAAATCAAAATAATTATCTTATAAATTCAGTTGAAAATAGGCTAATTTCTTTAAATCATTCATAAAATGGTTTGTAAATTGTTCAGTAACGGTCACAAAAAACTAAAACCCCATTTCTAACGAAATGGGATTTTTTTTTAATTTTTGAAACGCTAGGTTTTAATTCAAAAAAATGGTTTTATCTTTGAGCCTTTAGAAAAATTGACATTCGCTATGGAACAGAAAATACATCAGGGTAAAAACGTAAAACGTTTCAGAGAAATGCTTAACATAAAGCAGGAAGCATTAGCTTATGATCTGGGAGAAGAATGGAATCAAAAGAAAATTTCTTTACTGGAGCAGAAAGATGTAATTGAAGATAATCTGCTCAAACAAATCTCTGCTGTATTAAAAATTCCTGTTGAAGCTTTTCAAAATTTTGATGAGGAGCAGGCAATAAATATTATTTCTAATACATTTGACAACGGTTCAATTGGGTATCAAAATAATGACACTTGTACATTTAATCCTATAGACCAAGTGCTAAAATTGCACGAAGAAAAAATTGCTTTGTACGAGCGTATGTTGAAAGAGAAAGATGAAATGATGATGAGGCTTGAAAAATTAATAAATAAATAATTTATTTATAGAAGATCTATAATTTCACAAAGAGACGTTCGAGTCTCTTTTTTTTATTTTAGATCATTATTTTACTTATGCAAAATCAGGTGACATGTACTTTTTCTTCCATCCAGAAACAAAAAAAAGATTCTTTGTAGGCTTCATAATTTCATTTAAAAGATTATAATTTCAACTATTTCCTCCCAATGCAAGAAAAAGATTTATGCGTTGTGTGATTTTTTCACTGCGAATTCTTAAAAGATTAATCTGCGCAGCGAATAAATCAATCTGCTGTTTAGATACGCTTCGTAAATCAGCTTTACCTACTTCAAAAAGCTTCTGTTCTAATTGAAATGATTTCTGACTGCTGTTAACCGATTCTAGCAAAAGTTTCTCTCTAACTTCCAAACTCTGTATTGCATCAAGAGCATTCTCGACATCAACTATTGCATTAAACACCGAGCGTGCATATTCTGCAACAGCTATTTTTTGTTCTGCAGTTCTGATCTCAATATTTGCATTTAAAGCACCTCCTAGATAAAGAGGCTGTGCAAAAGTTGCTCCAACTCCTCCAATAGGATTAGAAAAACTTGGTTTTAACTGAATGACTTCACTTGTAATCGCACCAAAACTTCCTGTAAGTTTTAAATTAGGCAGACGAGCCAGTTTAGACTCCTCTACTCTATGAAATGCTGCTGCAAATCTTTTTTCTGCCGCAATGATATCTGGTCTGTTTTCTAAAATCTGCAGAGGAATTCCTGCTGGTATGGCACTTTTAATTTCAATTAATTCATTTTTAACCTGAATTTCTGCCGACGGATATCTTCCCAACAAAATCTCCAATGCTCTTAATTGGTTCGAATATGCTAGTGCCAACTGCAGCTGACCGTCTTTTACTGCGCTTAGATTTGTATTTGCTGCTTCTATATCTATTTCTGTTCCTATTCCAATTTCGTGTCTTTTTTGGGCTAATGCTAAAATTTTCTCAGAAGCATCAACCATTTGATCTGCCAGCTGACTTTCAAGATAAGTTTCTGATGCTAAGTAATAATTTCGGACAACTGCGGCAGAAATTGATAATTTAGCAAACTCATAATCATTTTGTGTTGCCTCTAACAATGCTTGATTAGCATTTCTTGCATTTCGTAATTTTCCCCAAATATCAATTTCCCAGGAAGCAGAAAATAAGGCACCGCTTAGTCCTGAATTCAAATCATCCCCCATTTTGGTGCTTGATCTTCCTAATAAACTTACTGCGGGACGCAGTGCAGCCTGTGATGCTTTTACATAGCCTGAGGCCTGTTCAATTCTTGCACTGCTGATCCTTAGATCCACATTATATCTTATTGCCTCTGCTACAACAGAATCTAATTGGGAATCATTAAAAAAAGAAATCCAGTTATTTTGAACAGCCGAAGCATCAGATGTATTATATTTTACAGATTTCCAGTTTGAAGGCAGATTAAAATTGATTAAAGCCTCCCTTTGAAGTTCATTTCTGTCAGGCGGCGTTTTCACTTTACAGCTGTATAACAAAACTGCAAGAATAAAGCTGATAATCAAAGCGCTCTTCCTGCTTCTAATTCTTGAATAATATGTTTGATATGCTCTCATTCGTATTAGTGTAGTTTAAGAATAAGCCAGTCCAATTTTGTGCCTACCCTGAGAATAACCTTTCTTACTAATTGAATAGCTTTTCCGCTATCAGTATATATAGCCCCTTGGCCCATAGCACCAGGTGCAAGAAATAAGCTTTTATCCTTATCTGCTACTTTCAGGCGCACTGCAAAACGGCCTTCCGGTGGTGCTTCAGCTCCTGTCTGAGGAACAAGTCCGCTCATAGGTATCTGCCCTTGCCCTGTTGCCCAAACAATGTTGTCCACCTCACATTTTATGATCTGATTAGGATAAGGTTTTAAAGCAACTTCCGCTTCGTTGCCCCTTTTGGCATATCTTAATTCGTTCTGTTCATAAAACGCAATAACCCACTGTTCATCTTCGACAAAACTCATAACTGGTTTCAACGGAAGCTGCACTGCCATAGAACCTTTTCTAAGCTGGAGGTTGATCACACGTCCGTCTGCCGGTGCATAAAAAACAGTCTGCGAAAGCTGCCATTTAGCATCTTTTATCTGAGATTTTACTTCTTCTAAATCTGCTCTTGCCTGTGCTATTTCTGAAAGTTCTCCAGAACCTGCTTTTGCTGACATACGCTGCATGATTGCTGATTTCTGTGCTTTTGAAACACCAATCTGTGATTCCAGATCCTGCAGATCAGCCTGCGCCTGCTCATAATCAAATTTTGTTCCTGCACCTGCACCTGCAAGCGCTTTAGTCTGATCTACTCTTTTTAAAGCCAGCTGGTATTTAGCGTTTACAACTCCAATCGTATTTTCAGCAGACTGTAATTGTGCTTCCAGTTCCCGGTCATAGGCTTTTGCAGTAACAATTTTAGCTTCTAATGAAGGAAGTCTGGCTTCAAGATTATTAATTTTATTCTGAAAAGGAACCGGATCAATTTTAAATAGCACTTCTCCTTTTTTTACATGGGTATTGGGTTCAACCGGAACATCAATAACCTGCCCGGAGACTGTGGGAACAATCTCCACGGTATAATTAATCACACGGACATCATGAGAGGAAGGAGCGAAAAGATTCAAGAACAAAATCAAAAGGCTTAAAAACACAACAGGAATAGCGATGGAAATTACCTGAGTGACCGTATTCCATGGCAGCCATTTAAATTTAAAGAAAATGAGCCAGACAAATACACCGTAAATTGCTAATAATAATATTTCCATAAGATGTGAATTAAAATTTAAAATCCAATAAATCCGCTTCTATTCCAGACCTTCTTTTTCTCTTTCTGCTGCCTTTTCTGCCGCTTTTTCGTCGGCCAAATCTTTCATCGTCTGTTCGTGATAATCTCCCTGATCTGTTTTGTATGCCATTTTATAAAGAACAGGTTTTGAATACGCCCAAAGCCAGGCTAACGGCCACAACAATCCTCCGAAAAATAATGAAAGCAGACATAATGTTTTTATGGCTTCTGCCTGAGGATGTTTTCTTTTCTCCGCTATTTTCTCAGGCAAAATATGGATCATCAAAAAAACTCCTATCCCAATTATTGGTGCAATAACTAAAACTACCCAGCTCATAGCTTCTGCTATTCCGTCTAGTGCTTCACCGGATGCATGAGCATAAATTCCCTGTGGCATTAAAGACAAGAAAAAAATAACAGTTAGATATTTATGAACACTAAAATTTTGTTTGTTTACAGCATTATTTTTCATGACATCAGGGTTTTTATCCGTTATTAATTATAATCTTTCAGCCTAAGTTCAATCTGTTTATTACTTCGGAAAAATAAAAATAACAACAGCACGCCAGCCCCAGTCTGCTTTATTGCCATCTGGTGCAGCAAGATTAAATCTTGGTCCTATAATAAGGGAAACTTTTTGTTTTCCAATGCTTGTCAATCCGCTTACCGTTGGTGTCAGCCAGATTGTAGTGGTACTTGCTTCCCAGTTTTGGGTCATTTCCATAGTAGCTCCCAACCCGGCTCCACTTTTCCAATTATAGGTGAAAAATGGCTGAAGGAACAGTTGATTAACATCCGGGCGGTCGTCGCTTCCCGCCACGCTCCAAATTTGATTTGCCAAAGCTCCGTAAGTCCATCCGCCGCTTTGTTTTAAAATAACTCCTGTTGGACCAATACCAAATTTTTTAGTAGTTAAAAAATCATCTGTACCAGTAGGGATTAAAAAAACCGGACCTGCCCCCCACGTTATACCATTTTTAGAATTTTTAGGACTAAAAAAAGCGCTTAAAACTGCATCACTTAATCCACTTTCTTTAGCTCCCAAAGACGTAATATTATTCTGGGTCACTATTGGCAGAATAATTCTTCCAATCATATTCCAGTTTTCACTAATACTAATTGGTACCACAGGCTGAAAATTCATCGTATTACGGTTTCCTTTATTTGGACCTATTCCATAATCTGTATTGTTTTGAAATGGGACACTGATTAAAGACGCTATTGGATTAGAAAGTTTCTTAGCCAGTTCTTCATCACTTTCCTGACCGAAAACAAGACTGGAGGCCAAAAAACAAATTATTAGTATTTTATATCTATTTTTCATAATGACATTCTTTGAATTCTTTAGCTATGAACAGGATTTTCATTTTCTTTCAATGGAGGATAATCTGCCATTGCGGGAAATTTATCAAGGTCTACGTGAATCGAATCATTCAGTCCCGACATAGCATGTTCTGCATGTCGATATTGCCCAAAACTCGGCCATACAGGTCCTTTTTTGAATATTTTCCATCGCCAGACTAAAGCACAGACAACAAAATTGGCAACAAAACTTATAGAAGCAATAACAATTGCACTGGTGTTGCTGATTGGAATTGGTACAAAACTTTTTTCCATAACAAATACACTGAACGAAAAAAGGTAGAAATAAAAGAATCCCAGAGTAGTTCCTCGCGTAGAAACCCATGTGCCCGGAATCCATAAGGCCAAAAATGTCGCTGTTAAATTAAGTGCAATACTATTGGAAGTGTATTCATTAAAATTGAGATAGGAGAAAGTAATATTCCAAATATCATAAGCAATGATCCAAAGTTCCGGCTGACCTGCCCATATCAAATCTTTAGAAGGCTGGCGGTTTGGTCCTATTCCTCTCCATCGTGTCATGGCAAGTATGCTGAAAATTCCTGCTGCTCCGTTAAGTATATTTGGCAGGTAGCCGGAATGAAAATCTACTTCGCAGGCTTCAAAAATATTGATTCCTAATATTGCCGCACATAAAAAGCGCATCCAGACATATTTAGTAAGTGAAGTATGTCTCGCCAACCAAAAAATCCAAATCGTAAAGACCAATGTTAAATTTTTTACCCAGCGGAACAAAGGCATATTATCCAGTGTATTTATCCAGTAAACCGCTAATATAACGACCCCGACACCAGCTACAATTGGAGTAAACCATTTCCATTTTCTCCAAGCCATATAAACTAATGCAAGCCCGACAAAAAGCAATAAGAAATGAATATAAGGCCAGCCAATACTACGATGTGTAAATGTTAATTCACCGCCTCCAGCTCCTGGTATACTTGCCGTCATTGATTCGCTGTCTACAATTTTAAATTGAACTCCATTGATCTGTGGAGCTTCAGCCGATCCGTTAATAGTTATGATATTGCCGACTTGAGTATAGTTTAGCCTTTCTCTTGCATAATGCGCTGGCATTGTCCATATAAGTTTAACTGTACTGTCTTCGCGAAAACGCAGAAGATACCAGGAACTGGCTACTTTCTCACCGCTTTTTCCCTGCCCTTCAGTAATGACTACCCACTCTCCTTTTTGCTTAGCAATTGCAGGAATTTTATCAGCAGATAGAGTTTGCTGCGTATCGTTTTCAAAAACTTCAAAGCTTCTTTGATCGCAGCCTGAAAGTAATAGTATTAAAAGTAATGCTCCCAAAATGCCTTTTACAATTTTTTTCATCAGATTTAAAATTAGGGGTTAATAAAAATATTACTGCTTAATATTAAATTCATAATATTCAGTTTATTGATCTGTTCTTTCTGCTATATACCGGAGAATTTCTTCCTCTAATTCTATTGATAGAGTTTCATATTCCATTCTGCATTGAAAATCTTCCTCGGTTTTTTGCTTAAAAAATTCTACATTTTCTTTAGTAATATTATAGTCATCACACATACATCTAAAATTATCATCTACCAGATACAGAATCTTAATGGATTCTTGGCAGTTTGCAAATTTTTCATTTTGTAAGGCTAAAGGAATTGACATTTGACATCTTTTACATTGAATATCAACCAAATGTAGATAGATAGAATTATTTATTTGCGTCAAATGACGTTAAAAGGGGTTAAATTTCACGGTAAAAAGAAAGTTAAAACCTACAAATAAAAGTTAAAATCTTACAAAAAGTTATATAATAAATTAAATCAATTTAATTTTGATTTTTATTTTTCTACAAGCCGTTAAATGATTTATTAACTATATGTAACTTATATATGGAGGCTGTAAAAAAAATTACTCAAGATCAGATCTATACCGAACTGGAATCTGTTTTAAATTATTCTGCTTTAAAAAATTCCCCTATCTTAAGCCGTTTTTTAAAACATATTGTAACAGAAACCATAAATGAAAAGCAACATTTAATAAAAGAATATTCTATTGCTGTAAATGTTCTGAATAGATCGCAGGATTTTAATTCTCATGATGACTCGGTAGTCCGTATTCATGCCGGAAGGCTGCGCCGATTCTTAGATGAATTTTATAATCGCGAAGGAAGGAATAATTCCATAAGAATTGTTATTCCAAAAGGCTGCTATATACCTCAATTTATACATAAAGGAACTGAAAACCCCGCTGTCTCTTCTCATGACATTGCAAATCCAGTGATAGCTATTTTTCCCTTTAAAACTATAACCGAGAAACATGATCTAGATGTTTTCTCGCTATTAATCTGTGAAGAATTAAGCGCCGAACTTTCTCGTTTTCAAGATATTTCGGTGATAGGAAATTTTTCTTCAGAAATACTTTTTAAAATCAATCAGAATACTCTTGAAGCTGCAAAGCTTATAGGTGCAGACTTTGTTATGACAGGCAGCCTGAAATGCCATAAAGAAAAACTGCTAATAAGAATAAATCTCTTAAACGCATTGACAGGCCATTATATATTGACAAAATCTTTTGAATATGATAGTTTTGAAGATATTATGAATATACAAAACTGGATTGTTCAAAACGTTGTTTCTGCAATGGGCGGTTATTATGGTATAATCTTTAAAGAAGTAATAAAAACTCATCCTTCAAAAATATCCGACAATTCAAGCATTTGGAAAGGAGTATACGCATATTACCAATATCAACGAGGATATTCTAACGAAAATTACCAAAATGCGCTAAATGCCTTAAAAACTGCTGTTAAACTTCACCCAAACCATGCTGTAAGCTGGGCAATGCTTGGAGAATTTTATCTGGATGGAATAGCGCTTGGGATTGATGATGATGCGAATACAATTTCAGAGGCATACAGCTGTCTAATGAGATCTATTAAAATTGATCCCGACTGCCAGCATGCGATGTATGCCTTAACATGGGTTAATTTATTTAGGAGAGACCCGGAAGCTTGTCTTATTTATGCAGAAAAATGCATAGCTATTAATTCCCATTCTTCTGGCATGGTTTCAGGAGTTGGCTGCCTTTTAATCTTTGCCGGATACTTTGAAACAGGTTTCCAAATAATGGACGATGCGATTCGTACAAACCCCATTTATCCATGGTGGATAAATATAGGTTACTGTTATTATTACATCTACAAAGGAGATTATAAAAATGCTTTTTTCTGGGCAGAAAAAATGGATTGCGCAGAAACTTTCTGGGATCCGCTACTCAAATCTGTCTCTTTATCATTCTTAAATGAAGATGTTGAAGCAAAAAAATACCTGGTAAAACTGATTGAATTGGAACCAAATACGGCACTTAAAATTAAAGGTATGATTTCAAGTTATATTCTTACTGAAAATGTTGTTTCAAATATGATTGAAAGTCTTGAAAGAATAGGATTAAAATTAATGCTTAAGAATTAAGTTTAGAGTAAAGAGTTGTTAAATTGATATCTTGATACTTGCTAAATTTTACATTAATATTTTTCAAAATATCTTTTTATTTTTAGTTTTTGATAATGCAAAAATTCAAAAAATATACATTTACATAGGATTAAAAATTTTTGTTCAAAAAACATATTTAAAAATTGATTCTTCACTTTCTAAGTATTTAACTCCTACCGATCCATACTAACCGCTCTATTATAAAATACAAAATAATTATCTTACAAATTCACTTGAAAATAAGGCAATTTCTTTATATTATTCATAAAATGGTTATCGTGATATGATTGTATTTGAAACAAAAACTCATTTTTATCAATAAAGATGTCTTACCTTTTCAAATACTGGAAAAGGAAATTCTCGGTCATTGTTTAGGATTATTTTAATTTTTTTTTGAGTAATTTTTCTAAATCTTCGGGACTAATATTCCTTGCAACTATTTTACCTTCGGGGTTAATTAAAAAATTTGATGGGGTAAAAGAAATGTATTTTTTTACAGCTTCGCTATTGTCAATACCTCTTTTTTCAATCAAATTTTTCCATTTTAGATCATTCATTTTCAAGAAATTTTGCCATTGTTGCAAATCTTTATCAACGGAAACTGCTAAAATCTCAAAATTCCTGTCTTTATATAAATCGTGAATCTTTTGTAATTTAGGAAATGCAGCGATACAGATACTACAATAGGTTGCCCAAAAATCTATAAGATACCATTTCCCTTTTAAAGATACTGTTTTAAATACAGTATTGTTTTCATCCGGCAATTCAAAATCATAAACCATATCGTTTACATTTATGTCGTTTTTAGGATACAGTTTTTTTTCTATAATATAAATAGTTCCTTTTCGTTGATTTTTTTTATCTAATTTACTATATATTTTTTTTAATTGATTTTTATCCAAGGTACTATCCCAACACATTTCCTCTATTAAATTCCCCACATAATAATTTTTGGGGTTTTTAACTGCCATTGTGTTGAGCTTTCTGTATAACTTTTGATGCCTATCTTTAGCAAATAAATTACTAGCAGCAAATCTTTCATAATCGGCCTGTATTAAAGCTGTTTTTGTACCCACAATTGAAGTTGCATGAAAAAAAACTGTCGTATCCTTGTTTTGGATTTCTTCGTAAAAAGCTAAGTTGATTTTAACGTTTTTATTTTCGATAAAAAATTCTTTTTTCATTATACAAGGTTTTCCTGTCAACCAGAAAAATACATTTGTCATGTTACCTTGTATATTGCCTTTGAAAGAAAATTTATTGTTTTTTACTAAACAACTATCTTTTTTATCATCATAAGAAACGTATAAATAACCTTTGTAGTTATTTTTTAAAACACCCTTTAATGTAAAATAATCTTGACTATTTTTTTGTGCTTGAATTAGACTAATAAAAAAAAATAGGATAATGATATAGGTTTGTTTTTTCATGGTCAATCTTCTTGTAATTAGAATAATTATTGAGATTTTAGATTTTCAATATCTTGTGCTTGATCTTTTATACAAGATGAAAAAAAAATTGCCATAGTAGAAAAAACTTAAAAAATTGGCAATTAAAATTCATGCATTTGCTACTTATAAATTATTGAGAACTATTCAGTAAACTTAATTTTTTTTGAATCATTTTCTTAGATAAATTTCTTTTAAAATTTCAACATTAGTTTACTACATTGATAAAGCATCATATTTCTATGATGAAATTACACTTATCATATCCATATTTGCGTGATTTTCCGGCATAACAAAGCATTACTTAATATTTTCCGTCAGGATAATAGATAATTGGTACGAATTAATTTTATAAGTAATAGAGCAAAAGATATAACAAAATAAAACAACTGTTTTCTGAAATTTGGTTAGTTAATAGAGCTGGCATGAAAACATTTTTACAATACAACAGACTGCCTGCCGTTTATAAACACTTCTTAACATTAGTCCTGCTGGAGAATAATAATATAGACAAATAAGTATGACATCTGAAATTATAATCAAATGCAGCGAAGCCATAGCAGCCAAAGGCTGGAACATTGCCTTTGCAGAAAGCGCATCAGCTGGAAAATTAAGTTTTGAATTTTCTTTGTCTCCTGTCTCAGGACAAATTTTAAGAGGCGGGATTGTGTGTTACGAAGTATTTGTAAAAGAAGAAATCATGCTCGTGCCACACGATCTTATAGAGACCTATACGCCTGAATCAGCAGAAGTGACCAGTGCACTTGCAGAACGCGCTGCTGTTATATTTAATTCCGATATTACCGTTGCCCTGACAGGTCTTACCACTCCAGGAGGAAGTGAAAACGAGGAAAAACCTGTCGGTACAATATTTCTCTCTATAATTACACCTATGGGAACCATAAATCACAGAGAGGTTTTCACCGGCAGTCCGCATGAAATCCTGCAGCAGGCAGCAGACAAAACCGCTTCGCTGATTTTTGAAAAAATAAAATCTAATAAGCCCTATTAATATTTACAGACAATATAAATCAAAACCGCAAGAGCCAAAGTTATTTTTAAGACTGTCTCTGCATTAAACCTATCATTATGAGCACAATATTTAAAAAAGGACAAGATGTAAAACAGGAATTTGGCGGACCTGTAATGAAAGTAATCGGTTTTGAACCCGATTTGATAGAAAATGTCATAACACAGTGGGAGGACGAACAAGGAACCGTTATAACTGGAAAATTTATGGATTCAGTTCTGGTTCCCGCTCAGCAGCAATAGAAATTGAGCTCGATGCAGATATACATAAATTGAATCCATCGCGCAATAACCTAAAGGAAGTCTCTTAAATTCTCAGCAATAAATACAATTACCAATGGATATTGAAAAAATAAAAAAACGAATTGCCATTCTCGGCGGAGGTCCAAGCGGGCTGTTTGTCTATAAGAGATTAATAGAATCAGGAAGAAATGATTTTGATATTGATATTTTTGAAAGAAAAGCAGAACTTGGATCGGGAATGCCATACAGCATTGAAGGCGCCAATGATGAACATGTTACCAATGTGTCGGATAATGAAATACCTGTAATTGTGAATGCTATGGCAGAATGGATTAAAACTGCACCTTCAGATTTACTGGAAAGATTTAAAATTGATCCGGAGCGCTTTAATGAATATAAAGTAGTACCGCGCCTTCTTTTTGGCTATTATCTCAGCGGACAGTTTGAACTTCTTCAGCAAGCAGGAGCAAAAGCCGGTATTGTCACAAAGGTTCATTTAAACAGCACGGTTACTGATGTCATTTGGAATTCAGCAAAACAAGTTGTAAATATTGAAGCAGCTCATAGTGAAAGCCAGGAATTTGATTACGTAGTAATTTGCACCGGACACAAATGGCCTGTACGTTATGAAGGTACCATACCGGGATATTATGATGCTCCTTACCCTCCTCAAAAACTGGCACAACGGCTTAATCATCCCATTGCTGTAAAGGGTTCTTCCCTTACTGCAATTGACGCTATAAGAACACTTGCCAGACATAACGGTAATTTTGAAGAATCAGCAGATGGCAGCCTCTTTTTTGAGCCGCTGGCCGAAAATGATGCTTTTAAAATTATCATGCATTCCAGAAGCGGGATGCTTCCGGCAGTGCGTTTTCACCTTGAAGACTCCCATCTTTCCAACAGCTCCCTGCTCACAGCAGAAGAAATTGATACGCACAGAAAAAATAATGATGGTTTTTTATCACTTGACTTTCTCTTTGAAAAGGATTTTAAAGAAATCTTCAGAGAGAGGGATCCCGAATTTTATCAGCAGATTAAAGGATTTACAATTGAAGATTTTGTGGCTGAAATGATGGAGCTGCGTGAACGGCTGGACCCTTTTCAGCTGTTAAGGGCAGAATTTAAGCAGGCAGAAAAATCCATTAAAAGACAGGAATCTATTTATTGGAAAGAAATGCTTGCTGTACTTAGTTTTGCAGTGAATCATCCCGCAAAATATTTATCAGCCGAAGATATGCAGCGTCTGCAGAAAGTACTCATGCCGCTTATTTCGATCATAATTGCTTTTGTACCCCAGAAATCTTGTTCTGAACTTTTGGCACTTCATCAGGCCGGAGTACTGGATCTGGTTCCTGTAGGAGCCGAAAGCACTGTAGAGCCTCAAAATAACGGCGGCATACTTTATAAATTTACTGATAATGATAATATACAGCAGTCTGTTTATTACAAAACATTTATTGACTGCGTGGGTCAGCCTCATCTCTCGTATAATGATTTTCCTTTTCAGGGTCTGCTCTCCCAGAAGGCTGTCAGCTCGGCACGATTAAAATTTAAATCATCCGAAGAAGGATTCACAGCATTTAATAAAAACAGCCCTATAATTGAAAAAGACGAGCAGGGCGACTATTTTATGCAGGTTCCCGGAATTGCAGTCAATGATAATTTTCAGATTATTGACCAGTACGGAGCCTACAACAAAAATATTTATATGATGGCTGTTCCTTATATGGGCGGCCTTAACCCCGATTATTCAGGTTTGGATTTCTGCGAGGCAGCATCGATGCGAATCGTGACAGAAATACTTGAGACTTACGGTAATCCATGAAGCAATAATGTGGAAATTTATAATATAAAAAACATGTACTATTTAAAATAAAAAACCTGCACAGTGTGCAGGTTTTTCATTAATAATATTTCAATTATATTATAAAAAAATTAATGCGCGATATTATAGCCGCTTATTTCCATGGATCAAGAACTACCTTAACACAGCCATCTTCCTTCTTATTGAAAATATCATAAGCATGTGAAATTTCAGAAAGCGGAAGCCTGTGGGTAATAATGTCATCAAGCTGAACTTTACCCTCTATCACGTATTGTAAAAGTTTATCGATATGTTTATGCGCAGGAGCCTGTCCGCCTTTTAAAATTATACCCTTATCAAAAAACTGTCCCAGCGGAAAATTATCATAATTGACAGGATAAACACCCAGAACAGAAACAATACCGCTTCGTCTGACAGCGCTCATACAAGCTTCTAATACTTTAATGGAACCTTTTTCAAAATTGATAGTGGCTTTGATTTTATCGGTCAGACTTCTCTCTGGTTCAAATCCTACTGCATCGATACACACATCCGCACCACGGCCTTTAGTAAGGGCTCTGATCTGTTCAACTACGTCTTTTGGATCATCCCATAAAATAGTAGTGGCTCCCGTAGAAACCCTTACTTTATCAAGACGATACTGAAGAGTATCTACTATTATCACCTGCGATGCGCCCCTAAGCCATGCACTTTTAGCGGCCATGATCCCTACGGGGCCAGAGCCAAAAATAGCAACGGTCTCTCCTCCTTTTACTTCACCCCAGTCCACTCCTGTATATCCGGTAGGAAAAATATCGGTAAGAAAAAGCACCTGCTCATCCGTAAGGTTTTCAGGCACCACACGCGGTCCATAATTGGCATATGGAACCCGTACATATTGTGCTTGTCCCCCATCATAACCTCCGTAAAGATCAGTATAGCCAAAAAGCGCTCCTCCTTTTTCAGTCACTATTCCTCCCTCAGGTCCATAATGCTCAGGATTACTATGTTCGCAATTTCCCGGAACATCATGATTGCAGAAAAAACAGTTTCCACATGCAATTGGAAAAGGAACCACTACCCGGTCTCCTCTTTTTAAATGGGTAACTGCTGCTCCTGTCTCCTCTACTATTCCCATAAATTCGTGGCCCAGAACCATTGGAGAAGTCGGCATGGCCCCGGAATAAATATGCAGATCTGATCCGCAGATCGCCGTAGAAGTAACCTTTAAAATAATATCATCCTGTGCATTGATTTTCGGATCTTCTACCGTATCGTATTTAACAGAACCCGGTCCGTGTATAACTGCTGCTTTCATAATAGTTTTTTTTAAAATTATCAGAAAACTAAGTAACTGTAAATTAAACGATTAATCTTATACAATAATTCCTAATTCTTACAAATACAACATGAATCTACAGCTAAACAATAAAGAATACTGCTGCCAATAATTATAAGGATAAGACTGGATTTTTATCGGTACAAAAAAACCTGTACTATTAAAAATAGTACAGGCTCTTTATTTCAAATCAAATCTGGGATTTGCGATTGAAATTATTTTTGATCTTCCTCTTTCGCATCAAAATTGATCGTATTATAAGCCGCTTCAGTTAATAAAACATCCGCTTCTTTTTCTTCAGCAAGTGTTTTTTCAAGCAAAAGTACCGCATCATCTTCTCCCAAAGTCGTTGCAAAAGCCGCCAGTGTACCATAAGTAGCAATTTCATAGTGCTCAATTTTTTGAGATGCGGCAATAATTCCGGCATCTCTTACCGGTCCTGATTCTGTTTCCTCGATAATGCTTTCGCCCTCTTTTATAAGTCCTTCCATAGCATCACACTTTTTAGCTGCTGCTTTTTCACCTACAGATTTAAAAACTTCTTCAAGTCTGGCTACTTGTTTCTCTGTTACAGCTAAATGATCGTTTATTGCAGTAATTAGATTTTGAGATGTGGCATTTTTTGCCATTTTTGGAAGTGCTTTAACCAATGCTTTCTCAGCCCAGTAGATATCTTTTAATGAGTCTACAAACAATTCTCTTAGTCCTTCAGCAGCAGAAGGTTTTGCTTTTACTGTTCCTTTGGCTGTGGTTTTAGATGTTGTTTTAGCAGTTGCTTTAGCTGTTGTTGTTTTATTGGCAGCAGTACCTGTGTTGCCTGATTTGCTTTTTGAAGCGGTCGTTTTTTTTATCGCAGTTTTCATAATGTTTTTTTTAAGGTTAAATGCCAAAATTACAACAGCCTATATCTTAAGACTTTATAGGTTTTAAGCAATTTCTTATAGTATTCAAACCTTGCATCGCTTAGATTAAAAAAGTCTTTTTTCTAAAAAACTAATATAAATATGCTTTAGGCAAAATCTTATAAAATGTTATATAAATTATGTAAAGAAAAAATTAGTTAACCTTCTGAAATTTGTTGTAAATCAATTTAATATGAAGCCATTTTTACACAGATACGGATTATTCATTTATTTTATGCTTATCTCCTTCGGTACGATGATAGTGGGCATTTATCTTTAATAATAACTGTGAGCTTGCTAAAAGATTGAAATGCATGGCTCATGTTTTATTTCTTACTCGCTTACACGCTATTATATAACTAACTAAAAAATATCATTATGCATACAGTTACACCCTGGAGCGCGACTGCTCAGGCAGATATTGAGAATAGTGAGATCCTTTTAGAAAGAAAAATTAGTTCTTTTACTTACCAGCTTTATAACACAGGTGATTCGCTCTGGATTGCTGTTATAATGCCAAATAGTGGAAAAATAGCTTTTCGTACTGCCTTTGCTATGAACAGCTGTTTTGAGGTATCAAATTTGTTTGATGATCAAGATAGCATTGTTATTATTTTAAATTCAAGACTTGGGAGCTATGAAGTCCGTATTAATTTTCCGGATACTGTAACACCTGTTTTACACTACACCACGTCATTTACGGCCGTTGTTCCATTGATGATGCCGTTTTGGCCTCGTGATATAATTCCGCTGACACAAAATGGAAGTGTCGAAAATACTGCAGGAACAATTCATATGGAACAATTTGGTTCCCGCTCCGGACTATTATTTGCCAGCATAACAAAGCCTAAAACAGGATCGTTTTTTTATTTCCAAAATCTTACTTCATTGTCGGAATATTGTGAGGCTACCCAAACTGAATCTAAAAATACAGTCGGGGGAAAATGGCCCGAACTTGGTTTTCAGCTTCCTGCCACTGATAAACTGCCTCTGCCTGCAGGTAAAGCTTTTATCCTGTCAGACGCCTATGTCATATTAGAAACGGAAGTTGTAAATAAACCAACGGCCATTTGTGAACACTTTTTAAATAATCTTGTAAAAATATATAAGGTATTAGAACAACCCGCAATTGAATATAACAACTGGCCGGATATTGCAAAAAAGGTAATTGCCGACTTAACTAATAATAAGGGTTCATGGACTCAAAAAAGCGGAATTCCTTACCTCAATGCTTACTTATGCGATTATGAAACTCCCGCTGAAAGTATGGTTCAGCTTGCTGTACTAACTCCTTTTAAAGAATATGAAAAATGGAGCGGCGAGAAACAGCCGGTTTGCGAAGATTTGATTAAAGGACTTCCTGCTTTTTACGATCCCAAAATAAAATGTATAAACCGCTGGCTTCCTGCCCTTGCTGATCAGCTGGATGGTTCTGAAGAACAGAAAAAAGAAATGGTGATGGATTCCTGGTACCTTCATCACCCGCTGATGAATCTGGCGAGACTGGCGCTCCAAGGCAATAAAACAGCAGAGAAACTTCTATTGGATTCCGTTGATTATGTAATCAGGACCGCGCATCATTTTAATTATAAATGGCCTGTATTTTATAATATGGAAACACTGGAAATTATAAAAAAAGAAACTGCCCCCGGCGCCGGAGGGGAAAATGACGTCCCGGGCTCCTATGCTCATTTAATGCTTTTAGTTTATAAGCTCACAAAGGAAAAACGCTATTTAAACGAAGCTGAAAGAGCGGCAAAAAAACTGGAAGATCTCGGCGTTTCTATTTTATACCAGGCCAATAATACTGCCTTTGCTGCCGGTGCCCTACTAGAATTGTATAAAATTACCAAGAAAAAAATGTATCTCGATCTGAGTTATATCTGTCTTGCCGGACTCTTTAAAAATGTACAGCTGTATGACTGCAGGTATGGATTTGGAAAAAATTACACCAATTTCTTTTCGATATTTCCTCTCAATGATGCGCCTTATACTGCTGCATATGAAGAGCTGGAAGTATACGCCGCTTTATCAGAATATTTAATTAAAGCGGAAGATGTAGAGCTGCTGCCTGCTGTAAAAACGCTGATTCCTGAATTTGTTAAATATGCCGTCAATAGGATTGCCTATTATTACCCGCCTTTACTTCCGAAAGAAATGCTTTCTGATGAAGTAAAAACTGGTGAGTTGCAGCGTGACTTATGGATTCCATTAGAAGACCTGTACAACGGCTGGGAAAAAAGCGGCCAGGTCGGGCAGGAAGTCTATGGTGCCGGAATGGCATTTGGCGTTGTACCGAGACAATACATCAAAATCGATGAAGACTTTTTAATTTTTATTGACTATCCCATTACCCGCCAAAGTAAGAGAGGAAAATCAATCACTATAAACCTTGACGGCGATAAGGAAATGTACTGCAATTTGAAAATTCTAAAATTGGGCCAGAGCAGCATTAAAATGACTGTTTTTCAGGATAAGGAACTACAAAAGGCTTTTCATAAAAAGGCAGAAATACATGAATATAAAATTTCAGGTCGGGGCACAATTAAAATTCAATGGTAATATTGAATTAAAGCTTCAGGATAACTAATAATAATCACTTTATAAAAGATATATAATGGAAAAATTGACAAATTACTTTGGACAGAATATTAAAGGTAAAAGAATAGTAATAACAGGAGGAACAACCGGAATAGGAAAAGCAATCGCCGATGTTTTGGTATCGCTGGGAGGCAGGGTGCTGATTTTTGGCAGAGATGAGAAGGATTTTAAAGATGCCGTTGCTGATATTCAAAAACAATTTCCCGGCAGTGAGGTTTACGGTACTCCTGCCGACGTTACTAAAAAAGAAGACATACAGAAAATCTTAAAAATAGCAGACACAGAACTTGGCGGTATTGACATTCTGATCAATAATGCGGCACTTGCAGCTCCGGGAATAACCAAGGAAAGTTATGATGAGTACAAATACATCATAGACACCAATATTACAGGATATCTGGCATTTGCACAGGAAGCGGCCTTAAGGATGAAACAGCAAAAATCAGGACATATTATTAATATCGGGTCGATGAGCGCAGAAAGCAAAGAAGCAAAAAGCACCATTTATGTAGCAACAAAATCTGCCATTAGAGGTTTTAGCACTTCGCTTCGTAAGGAATTAAACCCATTGGGCATTAAAGTTTCTTTAATTGAGCCGGGAGCCGTTACAAGTGATATGCAGCCGGACACTAAGGCCGAACAAGAAGAAAAAATCGAAAAATTAGAGATGCTTGAGGCGTATGATATTGCAATGAGTACATTATTTTGTCTTTCCCAGCCCAAAAGGTGTGATATTGTAACCATGCAGATCAGACCGCATCTTCAGCTCATTTAAGCACTTTTCTTAATGGGCAGGCCCAGCACTCAATGGTGGAAAAATTTTTATTTCCATAATCTCCAAATAATAGCTGGCTCCAAAGTATGAGCTGCAATCAACAGAGTTTCAAATAGAATAAAAAAAACTGATTTACTGATAATTATGCAAACAAAAACATCTTATTCTGTAAGCTGAATGATTGTATTGCTTGTAATTTTAAATAAAACACAGAACGTCAAATAAATATAGTTATGGAAAATTTACTCACTCAGGAAAATTTGAATGATATCAAAGAATTAATAGAAAATAAAATTGCAGATATTCCCGGAGAATTCCTTCTTCTTGGGGGACTCGGCACCTTACTGTTATCATCTTATCTATTAAAAAAAGGAAATAAACAGGCTGCCGCTGCGATAGGCTCTTTAGCTGTACCCATAGTGGGAATAGGTCTTACTAAATACAAAGATCTTTTAAAATCAGATTTGGAAAGTTTTAAGCAATATGTACAGCCTGCTGAATCATAATTCTGACTATTTTATTGCAGATTAAATTCAGGTCTTAATTCAGAAGGCTTTAGGATTATTAAAAATATTAAATTTAAAAGTCATGGAAAATTTACATAATTACAGCAGTGAAGAGCTTCAAAAATGTCCGTACCATCAGCAGTTAAATACATCTGCTGACAAGACTCCAGGTAAGCATATCAACACAGGAGACTGGGGCGAAGAACGCGATGAGGACGGAACAGATCCAAACCGCTATGAAAAAGGCTTCAACAACAATTCCGGAAAAACAGGAAGCGCGGCTGCTAACAAATAAAAATCTATAAATTTTAAAAATATACATTATGCACACTTCAACTATATCCAATAGAAAGGTCAACTCAAAAAGTAACGTAAACGTTTCTACATTAGAACGTATCCTTATGACAGCGGCAGGATCCTATCTGCTGTACAAAGGCTTGACCCAGGAAAAGAAAAGTATTTCGCAGATTACATCTGGAGGCGCCATGCTCGCGCGAGGCATAAGCGGCTACTGCCCTGTTTACAGCGCTGTTGACCATTTAAAAAATGACAAAGGCTCTAATGTTAACATCAGAACTAATGTGACTATCAATAAACCTATCAGTGAGGTATATGCCTTTTGGCGCAACCTGGAGAACCTTCCAAAATTTATGAACCATCTGGAATCAGTGAAGACTATCAGCAGTACACAGTCAGAATGGACTGCTAAAGGACCAGCCGGTATTGGGTCATTGAACTGGAAAGCCGAAATCATCAAGGATCAGAAAGAAAAGCTGTTAAGCTGGCAGTCCAGCGATGGTGCATCGGTTAAAAACTTTGGAAAAGTGCTGTTTAAAGCTAACGGTGATACTACTGAAATAGATGTAACAATATCTTATCGTGCTCCTCTGGGAATTGCCGGTCAGGGTGCCGCAAAACTAGTGAACCCACTTTTTGAGAAAATCATACACGATGATATCATAGGGTTTAAAACCTATATTGAATCAAAACAATAAAGAGAAAATGTTCTTTGTTTGTTTTAAAAAACCTTTTGGAAACTGGTTTCCAAAAGGTTTCTTTTCTTTCAGGATTCCAAAAAAACGTATGAATCAAGCAGATAGAATTTCTTACAATTAATTTATTTTAAAAAGAAAAATAGATAAAAGAGTAACAATTAAAATGTAACTTTACTACATGAGAAGAAATGGTGAAATTATTATAATTGAAGATGATGAAGATGACAGGCTTTTTTTGAAAGATATTTTTGAAAGTCTGGATTATCCCAACAAAATAAAGTTTATAGAAGACCCAATGGAAGCGATACCTTATTTATCCAAGCCATCAGTTCTCCCCTTCCTTATTATCTCCGACATTAATATGCCGAAAATCAACGGCTTTGAACTCCGTGAGCAGATCACTTCCATTGCGGAGATCAGCCATAAGTGCGTGCCTTATATTTTCCTTTCGACTTCCCGAAATCCTGAAAATGTAAATAAAGCTTACAGCTGTAACGCACAGGGATATTTTAAAAAAGAAGAAGATTTTTCGGTCTATAAAATCATGATGAAAAATATTGTCGAATACTGGCTTACCAGCTTGACACCGGCCGCTATGCTTTAATAAATATACAAGAAAATGGCACTAAGCACCTGCCGGATAAAAGGCACCGACATAACCTGGATCGACATATACGATCCAAGTGAAGAAGAAATCGAATCGGTCAGCAGTAAATACAGTTTGAATTCTTACGCCCTGCTCGATTCACTTGATCCTGATCACCTTCCTAAATACGAAGAGCACAATGATACCCATTTTTTAATCATTAGGCTCCTGCACGACGAGAGTCAGAAACTGCAAACCATACAAAGCCTGAGCAGTAAAATCGCCGTATTTTTTACTGATAGTTTTATCATTACCATACACCGCTCTGCCCAGCCGCTGATTGAAAATATCATGAAGAATGTGGTGAGTGCCGGAAAGATAAATCTGCTTCGGGAATTGCCATACATATCGTGGGTGATGCCCTGCGTTCATTTGAAGAACCTGCCATGAAACTTTCAGCCGATATTGATTCTTATGAATCCACCCTATTTTTAAAGAAAAATATACCCGATGATATGATCGAGGATATTTATTACTTGAAAAATCGTGCAGGCCTTTACAAAAAACTGCTCCTGCTGAGCAACGAAGTGGTAAACTCCATCAAAGCCGAGGGAGAAGAACGTCCTGCCCAGCGTGACGTACGCGACCTTCATACCAAACTGGTCCTGCTTTATGACCAGGTACAGGAAGATGCCAACAACCTGCTCAATATTTACCTTTCACTCTCTGCCCGTAAGACTAATGACGTTATGAAAATCCTCACGGTTTTCTCAGTCTTTTTTATGCCACTTACTTTTATCGTGGGAATTTATGGAATGAATTTTAAATTTATGCCTGAATTAGAATCGCCTTTAGGATATCCCCTTACAATCCTGTCGATGATTGTAATATCTGTTTTGATTTTTTTCTGGTTTAAAAGAAAAAAATGGCTGTGATTATAAAATTGAATCCAGTATGGCAATAAGTTCTGAATAACTGTTAGGTTTACTAAAGAACTTGATGATTTCATTTTGGTCAAGTTTTAGTTTCATAAACTCCTCAGAAGGAGTTGAGATTAAAATTACAGGAATAACAGAAAGCCTTTCACTACTTTTTAGCTTTTGCAACAGTTCCCCTCCATTGATACGGGGCATATTGTAATCCAAAAAGATAAGATCTGGCAGCTGCTCTGCAGACTGCAGTTCATCAAATGCCCTTTCTGGATTTCCAGCCCATTGCAGCTTTACTTCTCTATTAAGTGCTTTAACAGCTTCCTCGAATATCTCGGCATCTTCGGGGTCATCATCAATGAGTAAAATATTTTTATATGACATTCAAATACATTTTTAATCTGCTGCAAAATACAGTTATTTATAGTTACGTATTTTAATCTGCTGCGGTTTAGCAATCTACAAAAAAATAATAATAAAAAACATATGGCATTTCTATTACGCAGAAACTATAAGTGGAAATTTTACAACAATACAGAAAAATTATATAAATCCAGTTCTTTTCCAAAAATTATTTTTGCGTTTATGTAATACTTTTTTAGTTATACACACTGCTTTGTCAGTATCTAAGATTTATATTTAATCAAAAACATGAGAACAATACTAATCTTTTTCTGTTTTTTAAATGCATGCCTTTGTCATCCGCAGCAACAGCAGCATTATTCTCCCAAAGTTCAGCTTGCCATTGAGACATACGCTTTTTTGAAAGCACAAAGTGCCGCCCTGAAAAAAGTCGCCATGCAGTTTCCTTGCTTTACTAAAGAAGTCAGATCCTTAGAAAAAAATGCTCAGGCGGTATTTGGCAGGGCTGAGAAAAACATCGAACATTTTCTGCAGGAGGAACTTAATGATTCGCAATTCACCAATTTAGAAAAACATATCGACTCACTTGTAAAAGAACAGCTAAAAAATCCCATACAAAAGAAAAAATATGCAGACAAATTTCTTGAGAATATCAAAGACAAAATAGAGTTTAGCCAAGACGCCGCTGTTCACAAAGGAATTATCTCTTTCGCCTATCATGATGCCCCACATCAGGAAGTTACTGATGGACATTCTGTAAAATTTACTATAGAAGGCCATCCCAAAGCAGAAGAAACTGTACTCACACTTCCAATACCTAAAAGCTGGACAGCCCAGGAAGCTGAAATGCCTGATACCGTGAAGGAATTTACCAGCTGTGATGGAAAAGGAAATGAAAAAATACTCATCTTGATTCATGAACTGCCTGAAGAATACCAAAACTTTGTCCTTACTGAAAAATCAGTTTTGGAGATGATACCGCCACAAAGCAGACTCATTCGCACAGAGCCGGTTATCATCGATAATAGGACAGGCATAATGGTTGAAATCGAGGAAATCTTAGATTTACCAACAAATAAAATGAAAGTACGTATGCTGCAGTATATGCTGGCTCATGAACAGAAATTATTCTGTCTGCAAGGCAGTATTGGTCCTGTCTCTGTGCACCAAAATCTGGATCTTGAAATGCGAAAATATGAACCGCTTTTTAGTCTGGTTGCCAAAGAAACGCAGATAGATTAAATGAAGGAAAAATCATCTGTAATTCTATGAGCTGCTATAATTTTAAACTTTCATGATCAAAAAGATATTACTTCTAAAAGTTAAACTTCGGAGGTTTTTTTATGGACATGCACAGCAATAGTTTAAGATGAAAATTGGATAATCCCCAGCACAAATTGTATAACAGATCCATTGTAGTAAAGTATTAATTTAGATATCTAATGAAAATTAGAAATCCAGCATTAGTATTAATTAAAATAATTACAATATGGACGATATACAAATACAAAAAAACAGCCTTAAAGGAAAAGTTGTCGTGATAACCGGTGCCAGCAGCGGTGTGGGCAGAGCCGCAGCTGAAGCTTTTGCAAATGAAGGATGCACTATTGTTGCGGCAGCCAGAGGCAGTAAAGGAATTGATGATGTGGTACAGTATTGCCGTTCATTAAATGTTCCGGCTTTTGGTATTTCTGCAGACATGTCTATTGCTCAGGATGTTGAGAAGATCGCCAGCACAGCTTTGTCTATAAACGGAAAAATCGATATTTGGGTGAACAACGCCGGTGTTATGGCTAGTGGAAAATTTGAGGAAATACCAATGGAAATCCATGAGCAGGTCCTTAAAACCAATTTGTTTGGATATATGCACGGAGCTTATAATGCTGTTAAAATTTTTAAAAAACAGAATGAAGGTATTTTAATTAATAATGTATCTATCGGCGGATTTATGCCTGCCCCATATAGTGCCGTATATTCGGCATCTAAATATGGAATAAGGGGCATGATGGAATGTCTTCAAGGTGAAATTTCTAATTATAAGCATATTCATATCTGCAATTTGTATCCGCAATTGCAAAATTCTACCGGAAATCTGCATTCAGCCAAGTATTCCGGTTTTAACATGACAATTCCTTTTATAGCTTCAGATCCGCGTGAAACTGCTGCCAAAATGGTACAGCTTGCCAAAGAACCGCAAAAAGACCTTTTTCCTGATTTGCGCGCTGCGGCAATCACAAACCTTTATCGATTATTTCCAAAGACCGTAATTAATACAGCCTCTGCCGCTGTTAGAACTAAAATGGCACTTAATACCAATAAGCAAGATGATTCTGGAAATGTTTTAAATATTTCTAAAGATCCGCTGAGAGTTTACGGAAATGAACCGTCAAAAAATGCTCCCAAAATAGGTTTAGCCATGCTTGCGGGAATTGGCATCACTGCTGGCTTATATCTAATGAGTAAAAAGTTATAAATTAAAAAAATTAAAGATAAACGATCAGGATTCAGCTAATTTCCTTCTTTACTCTTCTACTTCTATATATTCAAAAATAAGCAACGTTAGAAGCAGCTTAATTAAAAAATCATCATCATATAAAAAAATGTCTCACTATTGAGACATTTTTTTATACCTTTGTGACATGAAGGACACTAAGAGCAAAATAATAGAATCTGCAATATCAATTCTTAATAAAAATGAAACCGCTTCTATAGAACAGATAGCAGCAGAAGCAGGAATTACAAGACGTACTATTCATCGTTATTTTAGCGATAGACTGAGTTTAATTGAACATTGCAAGGAGAATATGCTGACTGTATGCAACGAAAAAATGACTAATGCATATAAGTCCAGTCAGGATCCTATTACTCAAATTGAATATATGCTGTATGCTGCAATTGAAGTAGGAAATCAATATTGCTTTTTGAAAAAATTATATCAGCATACTGATTATTCTGAAATTAAAAATAACAATGAATCTGAATACAATAACATTAAACTGCAATGGTTTAAGCTTATAGAAAATCTGCAGTCTGGTGGTTATATCAATACTGAACTAACTATTGGATGGATATACAATTTATTTGGAGGAATAATTGAAACAGCAGTTCTTTCTGTGCAATCAGGAAATACATCACTTAACGATGTCAAAAAATTTGCCTGGATTTCTTTCAAAGGAGGTATTGGTTTACATGAATGAGAGTAATAACCGATAGTTTTTCAAACATAGCAAATAAATAAAAAATGAATCTATACAGCGACGAATCTTTAATACAACAATTGCCCGGTTTTAAAAATAATTATACTACCGTAAACGGAGTCAATATACATTATGTAACCGGAGGACACGGGAGTCCATTAGTCCTTATTCCGGGATGGCCGGAAACCTGGTGGAGTTATCATAAAATTATGCCCATTTTAGCAGAAAAACACAGTCTAATCGTAATAGATTTGCGAGGAATGGGATCATCAGAAAAACCTTTAGAAGGCTATACAAAAAAAAATATGGCTAAGGATATACATGAATTGATTACTCATTTGGGACATCAAAAAATAAATATAACAGGTCATGATATTGGAGCTGCAGTTGCTTTTAGTTATGCCGCTAACTTTCCTGAAAGTACAGATAAACTTATCATTTTAGATACTCCACATCCAGATGAAAACATATACAAACTGCCCATGATGCCAATAGGAAATCCGGTGTTTCCGTGGTGGCTGGCATTTAACCAGGTCAAACAACTGCCCGAAGAATTACTGGAAGGACGTTATGATGTATTACAAAATTACATTTTTAACCATCTTTTGGTCGATCCGGAAGCAATTAATGACTTTGACAGAAAAGTCTATGCAGAGGCTTATAACAATAAAAATGCAATTAGAAGCTCTAATGGCTGGTACCAAGCCTTTACACAAGACATTGAGGATATAAAAAAATACAAAAAAGTATCCATCCCTGCTATGGGAATTGGAAGTCATGAAGGTGCAAAAATGCTTAGCTTTTTCTTTTCTGTTTATCTTGAAGATTTTAGCATAGAAGAAATAGAAAATTCCGGTCATTTTGTACATGAAGAAAAACCCGAGAGTACAGCGTTACTGATAAATAAATTTTTAAGTTAATTCTTTATAACCTGCTGTAAAACTTTAAAATCCCATTTCTAACGAAATGGGATTTTTTTTATGTTTTTTCGAGTTATTTAATCATCTTAAAAAAAAATACTTCAAATAAAAAAAGGCCGCTTCATAAAATTATGAAGCAGCCTATTATATTTTGTAAGAGAACTCTAATTCAACTTCTAGTATAAATAATTCAGAGCTGTAACATCATTAGCATTGAAAGCTCCTGTCTCGTTTGAACTAAAACATGCTCTCATGTAAGATGTTGCATCATATCCTGAAGGTGTTCCCGGAATTTGGATTGCTCCAACACCAGCTGTTCCTTCATTTGAATTTTGCCCGCAGCTTTGACGGCTGAACCAGTCTGTATGGCGTAAACCTATACAGTGTCCTATTTCATGTGCTGCTACGTGTGCATTTACATTTGTTGAATAAGAATCTAATCCGGAATATAATGTAACTGAATTATATGGATTTCCTCCAGATGGGAAACCTGCTACTCCACCGGCAGACCCAGTTTGTCTCCGGACAACAATATTTGCTCCAGAAGTACTTGAACTAAAGGTTAGTGTAAAGTTAATAGACAATCCTAAATTATTGTATCTGTTTATTGCAGCCTGCAATCCGTTGCGCATATTTGTGGTTAGGGCTGTCGTACCAGTTCCTGATAATCCAACAACTCTAATAGTTCTTGGAGCAGATACTAAATTAGTAGTACGGTATTGTTCTGTAGTAATACCACCATGAAGATCCATTTTATTTAATTGATCTTGTGTCACGATAATATCTCCTTCTATAAGGAAAGCATCCTCAACATTACCATCTAAATTAGTATTCTTAATCACCTGAACATCTGAGGTATTTAATGACAGTGATCTAAGTTTATTTAACACCTCTGGTGTTACTTTAAGAGATTCCTGATTTGATTGTACTGCTTCATCTTTGTTACAAGAAAACAGTGTTAGCGCTATGAATGACAGAGCTAAAATTGATTTAATTTTTTTCATAATAAGTTCTTTAGTTTGTTAAATAAGTTGATAAATAGGGGGCTCTTTTACAAAATATTGTAATATTTATTATCAAATTTATATAAATTTTAATCTTAAAATACTTATAAAATAATTATTTAACAAATTTAACACTTTTTGTTATAATAATTTAATAAATGTTTTTAACAAAAATTATCTCATATTAATCCAAGCCCAGTAAAATCAGTAATAAAACACAAATCAGCTTGTTAAGCATAAAAAATTATTTTAAAATTTTATTTTGTTTTGAATGTGTTAAAAAATGATTTTATAGTTTTTGAACATCATTTAAAATATAAAACCGGCTCTAAAAGAGAATATAATTCCTGCCGATTTTGAAGATTATGCAGGAAATAAAAAATCATATTTTTTTTACAAATATTTTAATAACTTTGATTTATCCACGACAAATAATTATTTCAAATAGAAATCATTATGTATAAATTTCATCTTTGCTTTATCTAAATGAAGACAAAAATTACTTTTTTTATTCTTATGATAACGACAATCAGTCTCTCACAAAGCTCTGATAAATGGAAACAATACATAAAAAAGGAAATCGAAAGAAAATTTGAAAAATATTACTTAACGTCTTTAGAAAACGCACATCACAACAACTACAAGATTGTGAAAAAACTAGACAATACTTTTTGCATTGTTGAAAATCAAAGTAGAGGGCTTCAAAAATCTTCACAAAAAATTTTCCCGGTTAACAATTTATGGAAACTACCTTCCAATTTTTCAAATCATAATGAAAACAAACCGTATATAATAGCAACAGATTCTCTCAAAGCGTTAATTACAGATTTGAAATCAATCAACATTTCTGGAATCGAAATACTCGATAATCATCTTGTAAGGATAAAAAGTGATTCCCAAAAAATCAGGAATGAAGTGATAGCTCTGAACAGTGTATCGTCTATTTCGCAAGAATCGCTGCTGCCAAAAGCTGAATCTAAAATAATAGATCAAAACTTTAGTATCAATTATATAAATAAAGCCCATGCTGATTTTCCTCTTTTAAAGGGTGAAAATCAAACTGCTGTAATAAAAGATGATTTTTTTAATGTAAATGATATTGATCTTTTAAATAAGCACATTATTTCCACCACACAATCTAATATTGTATCGAGCCATGCAACGGCTATGGCCACTATAGTCTGCGGATTAGGAAATAGTTCTGTATTAGGAAAAGGCGTTGCGCAAAAGGCTAAGATATTATCATCAGATTTTTTAAATATTTATCCTGATGAAATAGCCACTTTACAAGGAGCCGCCACTCAAAATCATTCCTACGGTACAGAAATTGAAAATTTTTATGGTTCGCTTGCTAATGCTTATGACGCTCAATTATTTTCAAATTCAGATTTGACCCATTGCTTTTCATCTGGAAATACCGGTCTTCAGGGTTATAAATCTATAACCGGTAATTTTAAGCAATCTAAAAATAGTATTGTATTGGGCTGTATTGACCAAAACGAAGTAATTATGTCTTTTTCTTCAAAAGGCCCGGCTTATGACGGCCGAATAAAACCAGAATTAGTCGCGTTTAGTACACAGGGAACTTCAAATTCTACAGCATTGGCTACAGGAATTATTACGCTGATGAAAGAACATTATAAAAACATCAATAATGTGTCGCTGAATAATGCCATGACAAAAGCAATTTTAATTAATAGTGCCAAAGATTTAGGTATTCCAGGACCTGATTTCACTTATGGTTATGGAAATATTAATACGGATAAATGCCTAAAAACCATCAGCGAAAATAGAATTATATCCGGCAGTTTGACATCTGGTCAGACGAATTCACACACTATTAATATTCCGGAAAATGCAAAAAACTTAAAAATCACATTAGTCTGGAATGATCTGCCTGCCGAAATCAACAGTAATATAAGTTTGGTTAACGATTTAGACCTGGAAGTTATCGCTGCTGACAATACTGCTTTTTTACCCTGGATTCTTAATCCTGATATTCCAGAACAGCAAGCTATTAGAGGAAAAGACAAACTTAATACTATAGAACAAGTTACTATTGAAAACCCCATATCAGGATCTTATACAATAAATATCAAGGGTTCATATGTTTCAAATACTTCTCAGCAATACAGCATTGCTTATGAATATGAGTTGAAAAATCAATTTGAATGGAATTACCCCATTGCAAATGATAATTTCCCTTATGATGGTAAAACTATTTCACCTTTTAAATGGGATGCTTCTTTTTCTGGTACTTCGGGAGAATTGTCTATTAGTTACGATAATGGACAGACTTGGGAAATTATCGCAAAAGGTATTAATCTGGATTCTGAACAATTTCTCCATACTCCTTCTGAACAAAAATTTTCGAAAGCAAAATTAAAAATGACCATTGGTACTACTGATTATATCTCGGACAGTTTTATTATTTCTTATGATTTAAATATCAGTACCAGTTTAGTTTGTGATGGCACAACAGAAATTTATTGGGAAAAACCTGCCAATGTTGCTTCTTTTAATATTTATCAGCTCACGGGAGATTATTTAGAATTTAAAGAACAAACAACAAACGCCAATTATACCTATACAGATGGAAAAATTTACACTGTTACTCCGGTATTTGACAATAGCGAAGGAATAAAAAGTGAGTCAACTTTACAGTATGCCCAAAACTCAAATTGTTATTTTGAGCTCGCTTTCGCAGAAATTTATCAGGAGGATAAAGTAAAGATTGATGCCAGTCTTTTTAGTTTGTACAATATTAAAAGAATTGAGCTGGTAAAAATAACTAACAATACCGAAGAGGTCATTAACACCATAAATAACATCGATTCAAAAACATTTTCTTTTATCGACAGCACGCCCATAAAAGGCAGTAATCGATATAAAATAAATATAATTTTAGAAAACGATACTATAATAAGTTCTTCAATTCTTGATGCCAATTATTTAGGCGATGATTTGTTTTTTATCCATCCTACTTTATTAGGCAAAAATGAAGAATTATTTGTCGAAGCCAAAAAAGACGAAAATGCTGTTTTTTATTTATACAACATGAGCGGACAAAATACATTTACTTCTCCCCTAATTTCTAAAATCAATAACATTAATCTTAAAAATACGGCTTCGGGAATTTATATCTATAAAATAATTACAAGTTCGGGCGCAATTCAAACAGGGAAAATTGCAGTTTTTTAAACTGTTTATAGAATTAGAAAACACATTAAAATCCATTTTTAAGTAAATAAACTTTTTCTATCTTTCTTATTATCAAGCATAAGAGAAAATAAATATTGAGGTTTTCTTAATATCAAAAAAGATCAAACATTTTAAATATTTGATCTTTTTAATTGATTTTTTAATAAGGTTTCGAATTCGTTGTATTAAAATCCCAAGGGAATATAAATATTAGTGATTTTCAAATTCTCTTTGATTGTAAAAATTATCATCATCACTGTCAAAACCGGACTCATTTTTAGGATAATAGGACTTTAACACATTTCTTTCATAATCCCTGTCAAAATTATGTTGTCTGTTGTATCTGCTTGTGCTTCTAAAAGTATCATATCCTATACTGTTAGCCATGACAATTTTAGTGTCTTTATTTATACTTACAGATCCAATTGGTATAATAATATGGCTGTCTCCGTCTTTATATATAAACTCTCTTCCATTCTCGTTTGCTATAGCATCATGCACCTCATTGCGGCTGTCGTCTATTAATCCTTTATCTAAATTAACATCCAGATAAACAACGCGCTGCATATCTTTATTAACCCAAAGATTATCTATTTTGCCTATAGTTCGGTTATCAGAATCTACTATTTTCCAACCTCTAACATCAGAATAGTTAGAAGCAATTTTGTAATCAGAAAGTTCGTCGAGTCTGTATAAATTTCTTTCTTTATTTTCCATACTTTCTTTTTTAATATTATAATTTATTTTTTTATGGTAAGTCTCGCTGCAGGAAACTTTTTCACTTATGTCAGCCCTTACCTCTTTACAACAAATGCATTTTAGTTTGTCGTGTTATCTGTACTTGTAGTGTTTTCGATTTGTACGTTGTTTTCACTTTGTACCTCGTTATCTCTCAAAAAGATATAATATATAATTGCTGAGATTAACAGAACAGCTACAATCCATGGCCATACTGGCTTTTTTTTCTCAATTTTAATTTCTGCCATAATTTATGTTTTTTTGATTATCAACATTTTAACTTGATAATAAAGTTACAAATGACAACGGACTATGAAGTATTAAATTTCAGCAAGAAGTTATACAATTCCCAGTAGAAAAAAATTGCAAAGATGATGTTACAGGAGATTAATAAGCCTTTAAAAAAAGAAATTTATTCAGTGATCGCTATGTTTTATTTATTCCGTTACAAAATCAATCTTATCCTTTTTCCTGATTTTTTCAACGCCCCTTTCTCTTATAATTTCTGCTGCATCGAGCATTTTGATTAAATGAATATAAGGCGTTGTTATGTCAGATTCCGGATCTCCAATATCTGGAGACAAGGAATGCTCGAGGGTTTGAAATAGAAATAATTCAAATTCTTCAAGCGTTTTTTCATCAAATGCTTTTTGAAATACAATAAAAGGATTATTGTATTCTTCCTTTGTTAGGGATGAAAAATGATAAACCTTTTCACTACCCAAAGACGCTGTAATTTTCCATTTTTTACTTTTCTTTTGCAGACAGTAACACACCTTGATAAAAAAGCTGAAGGCTGTATACAAAACAAAAACATCGCTGGGATTTTCCTTTTTGTGCACTTTTCTTTTATAGCTGTAAATTACCGCCTCACTTAAATTTTGTTTATAATAATCAAGAACTGCAAAGTCAAAAAAGGCTTCAATTGCCTTAAATGGATTTCCTGCCTCAAACCCTGCCCAAAATCCTGTATCGTAGGATATTTTATTCATTTTCATAATAATGAGATTTAAAATTATCAAGCGAAATTCTATTCTTTAAAAAGCATAATCAATTCGAAATGCACCTATATTACTTATTGTATATTCAATACAACCCAATTGCATTGCTGTATTTCATATCACATTAGGATTATACCAAAAATTGACGTAAAATAGAATAGAAATGGTATAATATCTGACAAAATAGATGTATTATGGGATATTTTTTTATCTTTGAAACTCAGGATTTTTAAGCAAAATGGCTTTATCTTTGAGTCTTTAGAAAATTGATATTCATTATGGAACAGAAAATACATCAGGGAAGAAACGTAAAACGTTTCAGAGAAATGCTTAACATAAAGCAGGAAGGATTAGCTTATGATTTGGGCGAAGACTGGAACCAAAAGAAAATTTCTTTACTGGAGCAGAAAGATGTAATTGAAGAAAAACTGCTGAAACAAATCTCTGCAATTTTAAAAATTCCTGTTGAAGCTTTTCAGAATTTTGATGAAGAACAAGCAGTAAATGTTATTGCAAATACTTATTCATTCCAAGATTTTAAAGATAATGCTGTCGCTTCTGGATTTAGTTACCAACCTTCTTTCAATCCTGTTGACAAAATTGTTCAATTATATGATGAAAAAATTGCGTTATACGAGCGTATGTTGAAAGAGAGAGATGAAATGATGGCGAGGCTTGAGAAATTGATTGGTAAATAATTATTTTAGAAGATATATTAAAACAAAAAAGAGACTTTCGAAAGTCTCTTTTTTGTTTACATTAATTATGTTACCTCTGCTTTTAAAATTCAAACCGTTATATTTCAAAATTTAAAGACTGAACTCTGATTGGAACTAATTATCAGAATCATTTTGTATATTTGATTAAGATTTTGAGAGTTCAGTAATTGAACAACTCTTCTGATATTAGAGTTATGTGTTATGTTTGATTTGTTCGACGAAATCCTCAAATGCTTTTTTTTCTTTAAGCTCTTTATTCCATTTCAAATTTAGACCGAACTGCTCAGCCCAAAACTCCAAGCCTAACAGAGCAAGACCCCAACATTCAGAATCTTCATTTAGATTTAGTTGTGTCAATGCTGAAACAAGCCTGTCTTCCGTGTTGGGGTGTTTGGTTCCTGTTGTTGTTGCTTTAAAGAAGAACATTGACAAAAGCCCCAGTGTTATTCCAATCTGAATTGGAAGTTCATTAATCTTACTTGGAAATATTCCTTTTTTTATCATTTCAATCGCTTCAAAATCAGCTTCTTTTTCAAACTCGATGAAATGAGAATTTTCATAATTATTTTCCAATATATCATCAATATGTCTTACAGCATGAACATATTCATGACATAAAATAAATTTATTGGCCTCTGTGTAAAAACAGTTGGGCTGTTCTACATAATCTCTGATCTCTGCTAAATATTTTTCTGGATTTGGAAGGTTCTCTTTATCCCATTCTTCAAAATCAACAATCAAAAATTTTGCATATCTGAACAATTCATATGCATTTTCTGTTATAATATCATCAATCTTATAAACTTCCCTACCATGTGTCAAATTATGTTTTGGAAAATCTATCTTTTGAAGATAAATAGTATATAACGCATGACATATACACCATAAATAAGATAAAAAGGACTCTTCTATATAAATTGCTCTGTCTTCAAATTTAATATATGGTGTTTTTTTTATTCTTTGTTCGCCATATATTATATTAATCTTTTTTGAAATACCGTTTTCTGCAATTGTTTTTGTCAGTTCTTTTTCAAAATCAACATGGGTATTTTGAAAAATAAATACAATCATATGATGCAAAACTCTTACTGGCTGGGTTCCAAAATGAATTTTTTCTTTATAATGATTTATTTCTCCGTTCTTTTGAAAAATCCATTTCATAATTAAAGTTTTTTAGCCATTTAGGCAATACTTAATATTATATTGTCTTAGAATAAAGTCTATCAAAAATATTAAATTCATCTTCGCAATTCACAAAATTATTCTTTTCCATACATTTTTAAAATTTTTAATTATTATTTGCCCATGCTAGGGTTTCATTTATTTACATTTGCAGAATGTTTTACAGAAGAAAAATAATTTTAGCTTTAATACAGATGCTTGGAGGTGAACTTGAAAAAATTCGCATCCAAAAACTGCTGTTTTTATTTAGCCAAAAACAATCAAAATCTGAATACGATTTTATCCCTTATAAATATGGTTGTTATTCATATTCAGCTAAAGCTGATTTGAATACAATGTTAAAGAAAGGAATTTTGGACGAAAATGAAAATTTATATATTAAAAACAGTCTAGTTGATTTTATTAAATTATTAAAAGTAGATGATAAAAGGAAATTAGACGAAGTTGTTAAATTATATGGAAAGATGAGTAATGATACACTTATAAAACATACCTATATCAACTATCCATATTATGCTACTAAAAGTCTTATCGCTGAAAGTATTTTGAATAAAGAGCAGATTAATAAAATTAATTCTCAAAAAAAACAAAGTAACGAAACTATACTTTTTACTATAGGATATGAAGGCATCTCTCTTGAACATTATTTAAATAAACTCGTACTTAATGATGTAAAATTACTTGTGGATGTTAGAAAAAATCCATTAAGTATGAAGTTTGGTTTCAGCAAAACGTTATTGAGTAAATATTGTGAAAGTTTAGGAATTAATTATCTGCATATACCTGAAGTAGGAATTAATTCAGACCAGAGACAGGAACTAAATACTCAAAAAGATTATGATGAACTTTTTGAGAGATACAAAAAAACTACTTTAACCGAAACTGATTCGTACCAGCTAAAAATTATAGAATTACTAAAAAAATATAACCGAATAGCTTTAACGTGCTTTGAAGCTGATGTTTGTCAATGTCATAGAAAACCATTAGCTGAATCAATTGAGAAATTTCCTATATTTGACTACAAAATAAAACATTTGTAGATGGCTAAAACAAGAGTTCTCATTGCAGTAAAAACTTATCCTACAATTTCTGGCAAGTACGATGAATTGGTTTGTACTGCTGGCTTTCTTGAAGACGGCTCTTTGATTAGAATATATCCGATTCCCTTTCGAAAAAAATCATACAACGAACAGTACAGTAAATATGACTGGATTGAAATTGATTTGGTCAAAAATACAAGTGATTTCAGACCAGAAAGCTTCAGACCATATTCGCATGAAAGCGAAATAAAAATAGTTGGAAAGCTTGACACCAAAAATTACTGGGCAGAAAGAAAAAAAATTGCTTTAAAAAATGTGTACACAAATCTGACCAAATTAATTAAAAATGCCCACAACAAAGATATATGCACTTCTTTAGCAGTTTTTAAACCAACCAAAATCATAGATTTTATAGCTGTGGAAGTTGAGCGTGACTGGGATAAAAAAAAGATCCTGCAGTTAAAAGCAAACCGTGATCAGACAAACTTGTTTGAACATCCTGAAGACCCTTTTGAAGTTGTTCGAAAACTGCCTTATAAATTCTCATTTATATTCGAAGATGATGCAGGAAAACAAAGTCGCTTGATGATTGAGGACTGGGAGACAGGTCAGCTGTTCTGGAACTGCTTAGCAAAACATGAAGGAGATGAAAGCAAAGCAATTCAAGATGTTAAAAATAGATACTTTGAAGATTTTGCTAAAACTAAAGATTTGTACTTCTTCTTAGGTACTACAGCCGTCCACCACTACACTTCAAAAAACCCGTTTATGATTATTGGAACATTTCATCCAAAAATTGAAACACAGTATTCATTGGATTTATTTTAAGTATGATTTGTCTTTTTTGTAAAAATAGTTCTAGTGATTCAAAGAGTGTTGAACATATTATTCCAGAAAGCCTAGGAAATAAAGAACATGTTCTGCCTATAGGAATTGTATGTGACAAGTGTAATCAGTATTTCGCAAAAAAAATTGAAAAACCATTGCTTGAAAAACCATACTTTAAAAATGTTCGAAACAGGAATTTTATAGAAAGCAAGAAAAATAAAATTCCATTAGGTGAAGCCATGGTTTTTAATCCTACAATGGGTAAAATTCAGATTGGTCATGATAAGAACAACACATTTATAATATTTGAAAATGAAGAAATAGCAGAAAAAGTCTTGTCCAAAGGCTCAGGTAGCTTCATTATCCCAATGAATAACGAACCAGAACAAAATGATCTAATAATGTCTCGTTTTTTAGCCAAATGTGCACTAGAACTATTAGTAAGTTATGTAAAAAATGATGTTTGGATTGACGAAATAATAAACAAAGAAGAACTTGATCCTTTAAGAAATTATGCAAGATATGGAACTGGAAAATTTTGGATATACAGCCAGAGAAGAATTTACAATGAAGAAGATCGATTCATAGATCATATTCATCATCCAGAGCCTTACGAGATACTTCACGAAATGGAATTCTTATATCTTGAATCCAAAATAATGTATTTTATACTTGTTATATTTGGTATTGATTATGTAATTAACTGTGGCGACTCAGAACTAGATTTATATTATGAATGGCTTAAAGATAATAATTATAGTTCACCTGTGAGGATACCATCAGAAGTTAAAGTTGAAGCAAATGTTTCCGTATAATATTTGAATCATGCTTTTAAGAGCACATATTACGCTACTTAAAGTAAAAAAAATTAATATCCTTACAGTAAATTATTATTTCAACGATCTACTCAACAAATCAACAACAACCCCGATCACGCGGATTTGTAAACCCGATCGCGCGGATTTGTAATCCGTGCCCGCAAAGTATATCTTAAAAGATTAAAAAAAATAGAAAATCCAGTTTTATTAATATTAGGAACGGGCACGGAAAAAATTTCCGCGCTATCGTTGTATATATCCGAGCAATCGGGAATATTTTCATAAAAAAAACATTTCAATTACGGTAAACCATAATTATCAAACACTTAATAGTTATATTTTTGAAACTAACTTTAAATAATTTTATATGGGAACAACAGTTGGATTAATTTTAATATCATATGATGTCAGCGACAAAAACAAAGAAGTAAAAGATGCTTTGATAGCTTTAGGTTATAAAGAGTCTTGGAAAAACGCAGGCAATGAAAAAATTTACCATTTACCTAATACGACTTTATGGCATCAATCAAAGTCCTCAAAACAAGGACTAGTAGATATGCAGTCAGTTTGTAAAAATTTAAAAGTTAAATTAGAAAAAGCGGTTTCTGTCAAAGCAACTGAATTTGTTTGGTTTAATTAAGCCACTCTTCTGAGTGATTTTTATAATAAAAAATATTTATAAGCAACAATTCCCTCAACAAATCAACAACAACCGATATTCTCCGTCATTTTCTATTGGCGCTCTATGAATACAAGGCAGCACTTCTTGTTTTGGATGGTCGACAGCCAGTCGCCAAAGATGTCCTAATCCTAAATTAATAGGTTTTGCATCTTCATGTAGCTGATAATGCAAATCAAAATAATTTTCTTTTAAAAAGTCTTCGAATTCTTCCGCTGGTCCATCGTGCAGCTCTTTTAGCTTTTGTCGTATTTCTGGAATCAGGATTTTTTGTTCTGCCTGCGAATTAGCAACAATATCGCTTGCCGCGCCGTGATAGGTGCATAAAAAAGTATCTGTTGCAATGGGCGAACGATCAACATGAAACGAATACACATCGGTCGAAATGAAATCAAATTCATCATCACGTTCATAACATTTCAGTAAATTAAGAGAAGGCGAAGCGCCAAAATCAGTTAATAATTGCAAATCATTTAAAATTATTTCCCTTGCTGTATTTCCCTTTTCTGAAAGTTGGAGAGCGATTAAATCTTCGGGAGAAACTTCGGTTATATTTTCTTTTAAAGATAACTTGGCTACAATTTCGTTAAAATCGCCATCTAAATTTCTGTGCCAGCATAACGCATTCATTTCTCCCTTGAAATTGGTATGTACAAGATCTGAGAATGTAGATACAACTCCAATTTGGCTGTTTTCAGAAAATATATTATTCATAATATGATATTAAGAGATTAAGTCACTTCTCTAATAAAAAATAGAAATGATACAGCCATAGTTTCTGCTGAATCACAAATTAAAAAAACTTTAAATTCAAAAATTATTTGACCTCTTTCTCCATTACAACCATACCTTTTAATTCGTCTTTGATAAAAGGATACGTCAAATCCATTTCGGCTGTCACTTTAAAATTTTGCTTTTCATAAAACTTTAATGCATCTGAACATTTCATTGCTTTGAGCCAAATCGTCTTTTTATTTTCATGAGCTGCAAGTTGTAAAACCATTTTAAGAGTAGCTTTTCCTAAGCCTTTCCCTGCAGCTTCTTTTAGAAAATACAACCGCTCGATTTCTAAAGCATTAGTATCTTTTTTTCCGTCTGCAGATTTATTATTATTAATTTTTAATACGCCTATAGCTAATTCCTGATCGTAAATAAGATAGAACTGAGTTTGGGGCACATTCATTTCTGAAATTATTTTTTCTTTTGTAAAGCTGGCGTTCATATAATTTTCACCATTATCAGTCCATAAATAGAGATAATGTTCTTTATAGGACTGCTTATATACTTCCAAAATCTGCGGTATATCATCTTCTGAACAAATTTTGTAGACGGGTTCTTTAATCATGTGCTAAAAGTTTCAATCTTGATTTTTAATAGAAACGCAAATGTAAGCATATAATAAATAAACAACAGCCGTATTAATTACGATTCGCACTACTCGCCTGCCTGATTGCTTTTGGATCTGTTAAATTAAAACGATACACAAAACTAAGTCTGTAGCGGGCTGCATTTGGAATACTGTTTTCGGTAATATAATAATCTGTACCCGTTGTTGTGCTTTTATTTTGGCGTAAGTCAAAAGCATTTGAAACATCAAATACAATGGTAGCTTTATCTTTTAAAAAAATTTTGCTTAAACCAAAATCAAGCGATTGCAATGCATCGTTTTTTGTCTGCGCATTTTGCTGCGCGCCGCGAAAGTTATAACGACCCTGAAAACTGAATTTTGATGGAAGTTTAATCTGAGTACTTAAACGTCCTGTAAAAGTTTGTCCGTTATAATCAAGGTTTTCGTCCTGATAACTTCCTTTTTGAGTAAAGTTATAAAAATTCATTTCTAAATTGACCTGAAGCCATTTTAGCGGATTATATAAGGTCGAAAGTTCTATACCGCTTCGTATTTCATGCTGAATATTAATAGGCGTTGTAAAAAATATATCATTTTCACGATACGTAAAATCCTGAATATAACCACTCTCCCATTGATAATAAACGGAAGGATTAAGCGTAAGCTTTTTCCACGCTTTAAGAAAACCCAGTTCAAACACATCAGAATAAGAAGGATTTAGATCTGGATTACCAACATATTGCGCATTCAAATCGGTCAGCTCGTTAAAAGGGTACAAAGCATATAACGGCGGACGGTTAATTCGTTTGCTGTAATTTAACTGCAAAGTAGATCCCTCAAACTTGTAACTTAAATTAACGGTTGGAAATAATCTGTTGTATTTTTTATCGTCGTTGTAGGTGTTTTTAATATCTGTAATAGAAATTTTGGTGAATTCCGTTCGCAATCCCAACATATAATTAAAGCTCCTGAATTTATTACTGTATTGCGCATAAGCACTTGAAATGGTTTCGGTATAATCCAGATCATTGTCAATATTTTGATAAATCGACCAAATATTCCCCTGTTGCTGCTCTGCCAAAAACTGACTGGAAACTTTACGAATCTCTGTTTTAACACCCATTTCAAATACAGAAACAGAATCAATTGGCTGGACAAAGTCAGTCTGCACAAGCAAATCTTTACTGCTTCCTATTGAGTTGGTTCTAATACCGGGATAAGCCTGCGTTTCCGGATAAATACGCTGTGTTGAAAGATCCCACTTTTTATCACTGTTCCACCAATCGTACTGAACATCGATAGTCCATTTTTTTGAAGGTTTTTTAAAAGTTTGGGTATAATTAAACTCGAATTGGTTGTAATCTCTTTTTTCTAATGATTTTCCTTGTCTTGTTAAAAGACTGTCTTGTACATGGTTTGCATTGCTGTAATCATACAATAAACGGGTTTTATCATCATCTGTCGTGGCATTTTTTAAAAAAGCTGCAGTAATAGTGCGATGTTCATCAATATAATAATCAGCACCCAGATACATCAATTTTCCGTCGTCGTGGCGATCCTCATTTTGCACATGGTTAAGGTAATTTGGAGAACCGTTATTCATAGTCGACTGATTTGTAGTATATAATCCAACGTAATCCGAAGAACGTATACCAAAATTGGAAAAAATATTAATTTTATCCGATTTAAAATTGATGCTTGGATTAAGTCGGCTGTCATTTGGTGATCCGGCAACTAATCGAACCTGACCGCTGAAACCGCTTTTTTTGTTTTTCTTTAATATAATATTAATAATTCCTGCCGACCCCGAAGCGTCATATCGGGACGAAGGATTTGTTATTACCTCAATGCGTTCAATTTGGTCGGCTGCAATTTGGTCGAGTGAATTGCTTTGCGTTAAACCAGACTGGCGTCCGTTAATTAACACCAAAACACTGCTATTGCCACGAAGACTTATTCCTCCCGTTGGACTAACAGTTACCGAAGGAACTCCGTTTAAAACATCGTGAGCAGAGCCATTCTGCGAAAGCACATCTTTACCTACTTCAAAAACTTTTTTATCCAGTTTTAAACTCACGCTGGATTTTTGTCCTGTAACTTCAACTGCATTTAATTGTACAGCATCGGCATTTAAAAAAATAGTTCCCAATTCTGTTTTTGGTTTCCCCGAAATGATTTCGAATGTTTGAATATAATTTTGATATCCGATATAACTAAAAGAAATGGTCATTTTACCGCTTGGCAGTTCTTCGAGATTAAACATACCTTGGTCGTCTGTTACGCCAACTGCTACTGTTTTTGAGGTATTATCTTGTATGGAAACTGTCACATACGGAATTGCTTCTTTAGTTATATTGTCCTGAACTTTGCCCGAAACAGCTGCTTTCTGCGCCAGGCTAAACATTGGAATAAATAAAATTAAAATACTGGCTATTAAGGTTTTCATATTTATTGGTTTTGATGATACAAGATTACTTTATAAAATAAAATCTTACCTTTTAAAACATGCAAACGGCTCCAAGAGCTTTTGAAATGCATTTAGGTATTCGATATTTATTTTATCTTTATCTCATGTATCGACCGCCCTTTTTTATAGTTTTATTACTGCTAATGTTTTCATCCTGTAAACAATATACAGAGTACGTGAAATCGGATGTAACGTATTATGTTGATGATGAAAATCGTCCTCATGATTATTTGGGCAAATCCGACAACTCTGTTTTTAAAGTTCCAATAGAAATCGAAATCCTTAAACGTGAAAATAAATCTACTCCTTTAGGTTTACAGGTAACTGCTTTTGGTTCTTTTGATGTTTATTGGGATGGTGTTTTTGTGGGAAGCAACGGTAAAATTGCAAAATCAGGACAGCCTGAAATTCCGGGAACTGAACTGACTTATTATCAAATACCCGAAAAATTGGCTAATACAGGTAAACACATTGTTACGGTAATTGGAACACAATCTAAAATTCGGGAGGCAAATCGCAGCATCGGCTTAAAACTGGAGAGCTTTTTAAGACTTCATCGTGCTCCGCTTGTTGTCATGTCTTTTATGAACCTTATGGCAGGGGCTTTTCTAATTGCTTTTATTTATTATTTTTTTCTCTACATAAACAGTACACGTAAAGAAGCAACGGTTTTACTTTTTGGAATAATCTGTCTGCTCTTTTTCTGTTTGCTTATTATAGAATACGTGAAATTTTATATCGATATTCCGTATACCCACTTTTATACCCGATTGCAGATTGTCGGTTTACTGACATTTATAATTTCTATACTCGTTCCATGGTATTTTATGCTGCAGTTTGGGTTTAAAAGAAAGCGGTTGTTTTTATTTCTTTTGGTTTTAACCCTTCTCACAATTTATATTGTTTACTATGGTCATTACGATTATACGGCTATCTATTTTAGTTATGCCATGTGTGCTTTATCTTTAATTATTGCCATCGATGCGGCATTTAGAAAAATTAAAGGCGGCTTAATAGTCGTGATGGGTTTACTGGCAAGTGTAATTGTAAATAAATATATGTTTTATGATTTTGGGTTGTTTATAGCCTTTACGATTATTGTCCTGTCAATGCTTTATCTGCATACTATCCGGGCAAAAGCGCTCGAAGAAGCTCATAATGCTTCGCTATTGCTTTCATCGAGATTACAGCTAGAACTGGTTAAGAAAAATATTCAGCCACACTTTCTGCGTAACACACTGACTTCATTGATAGACTGGATCGAAGAATCTCCGCAGCAGGGCGTTGTATTTATTCGGGCACTGGCAGATGAATTTGATATTATGAATGCTATTGCAGAGGATACCTTGATTCCTATTCAGCAGGAAATCGAATTATGCCGAAAACATTTAGAAATAATGTCTTTTCGAAAAGAAGTATGTTATAATTGGGAAGAAAAAAATATTGATGCCAATGAAGAAATTCCGCCTGCTGTTATTCATACTATTATAGAAAACGGAATTACACACAGTTTACCTCCAAAACAAGGCTGTATTACTTTTTGTTTAAGTTTTACCAGAGAAAAGCAATACAAACAATATACCTTGTTAACCGTGGCAAAAAACCGAAACAGAAAAAAAGAAAACAGCAACGGAACAGGTTTTAAATACATCAAAGCCCGATTAAATGAAAGTTATGGCAGTAATTGGGAATTTGATTCTTTTGCTGTAGAAGAAGGATGGTGTACAACAATTAAAATTTTTGATAAAAAATGAAAATTCTAATTATTGAAGACGAAGCCCGAATTGCTAAACGAATCGAAAGAATGACCCGTGATTTTTTTGATAAAGAGGTTCAGATTCTGCTTAGCGATTCTGTTGAAAACGGACTAAACACAATCGAAAAACAGTCCATTGATTTACTGCTTCTCGATTTGAATTTGAATGGCGAGGACGGATTTGAAGTACTTCAGACCGTTGTCGCAAAATCTTTTCAAACTATTATTATTTCCGCTTATACAGATAAAGCGATTATGGCTTTTAATTATGGTGTTTTGGATTTTGTTCCTAAACCATTTGATGCAAACAGACTTGCTCAGGCCTTTACACGTTTTACAACACCGGAAAAAACAAATAGTCAGGATATTCAGTTTTTAGCCGTAAAAAAAGCAAAAACAATTAAACTCATCACTATTAAAGATATAAGATACATAAAAGGCGCAGGAATTTATACCGAATTACATTTACTAAACGGCCGTGTTGAACTGCATGATAAATCTCTGGAATCATTAGAAAAACTCCTCCCGGTTGAATTCGAACGAATTCATAAATCCTATATTCTTTGCTGGCAGGAAGCAGATAAACTGATTGTAGAACCTGGAGGAAAATATAATATGTTACTTAAAAATGGGGAATTATTGCCTGTGGGTCGTTCAAAATACAAAGAAATCAAACATAAATTGATTTAGTTTTTGGTTTGAATAATTACTCAGATTCAGACATGTTATTTTAAAAAAAGATCAGATAAACTTTATTTTCCAGATGTTTTAATATTATAAACTATTTTTCTGGTAAGTCTGTCTTACCTTTCTGACTGTGTGATAAGCTAATTATAGGAAACTGTCAATTTTGTATCTGGAAGAGATATTTTTTAAGAGTGTCATAATATTGCCAAAGCATTTGTTACAGTTTAGGCAGCTTTTTCAGTTCATGAGAATTTCTGAGAAAGAGGGAAAAATAATTCTAAAAAAATGAATTAAGACAAGAAATGTTCTAATCTGGTTTTTAGTGTTTCTTCATTTATATGACCGAAATGATGTCCTAAAATATTATAGTTGTCATCAAAAATAATAAAAGAAGGAGTTCCTTGTAATTGATTAATTGTGAAGGTTTCTGCTATTAAAGGTATCTCAGAGTAATATGACTTTATTTTCATCAGTAATATTTCTTTTTCTTTTTCTGAAAAATTTGAAAAATTTGGAATAGCATTACAAATTGCTTCAATCTTATCTGAGTTTATTAACTCTTCAGAAGATATAATACTGTCAAAAGCTACAGGAAATTTTGGAATTTCTGAATAGTTAGAAAGTCCATAATTTGATTTAAAATATTTTTTGGTTTCTCCAACTAATTTACCGTTATCTAATAAAAGTTTTAAGTTTGCTTCGTTATTGTATTCAAAGTCTTCAAAAGCAGTTGCTACACCAATAAAGCCAACATTACTGCTAAATAATCTGTAAAGATTATTTATAATAGGAATACCATATATAAAACACCCCGGGCAGTTTACTTGAAATACAAATGCTATATTTACCTTTTTTATTTTAAATTCCCCTTGAACTAATTTCTGAATATTGAGATGAAATTTTGACATTGGTGAAATAATTATTCATTAAGTTATAGTACAAAATTAGTTAGGATTGCTAACTTGTTAATAGACCAGTTTTTACAATAACTCTTATTTTCTGGTATACATAATGCTCAAAAAACATAAAAAAAAGCCTCTAATTAAAGAGGCTTTTTTAATATATGATCAGAGCAATACAGTTACTATATCATTACTTAACTCCATTCTGGAAACTGGGTTTTATTTAAGTCCAGCTTTTCAATCGCTTTCATATCTCCAGAATCTAGTTTGAAATCAAAAATCCCAAGATTTTCTACAATGTGTGTTTTTTGAGAAGATCTTGGAATGGCAACAATACCGCGTTGATAATGCCATCTCAAATTTACCTGAGCAACAGTCTTATTGTATTTTTTCGCAATTTGAGTGAATACTTCGTTTGTAAAAAGTCCATTGCGGCCTTCTGCAAAAGGCGCCCATGCCTCCATCTGGATATTATGTTTTTTCAACAAATTATACGCATCTCCCTGCTGAAAATAAGCATGTGTCTCAATCTGGTTTATAACTGGTTTTACCTGAGCATAAGACAAAAGATCAGCCAATTGGTTTGAATCGAAGTTACTTATTCCTATAGCCCTGATTTTTCCAGCTTTGTAAAGTTCTTCCATTGCTTTCCAGGATCCTTTTACATCACCTCTCGGACGGTGTATAAGATACAGATCAAGATAATCAAGTCCCAATTTAGTCAGTGTTTCTTCAAAACCTTTTTTTGCATTTTCATAACCGGCATCATCAACCCATAGTTTTGAGGTAACAAAAAGTTCCTTTCTGTTAATACCGCTTTGTTTTATTCCTTTGCCTACTGCTTCTTCATTTCCATATATTTTTGCAGTGTCAATAAGGCGGTAACCTACTGATAAAGCATCTGCTACAGATTGTTGGCATACTTCACCTCTTAATCCGTAAGTTCCAAATCCAAGGATCGGCATTTTTACGCTATTGTTCAGCTTAACATTTGTAATTTCTTTAGCATTATTATCCATTATTTCATTACCGAATAGATTGGGCATTCCAAATAGACCCAGGTAAATTCCTGCAGCTGCAGTGCTTTGTAAAAATCTGCGTCGGTTTATTTCATTTTTTTGGTTTTGGTTATTCATAATAGTTTAGTGTATTAGTCAATTTAAATGAGCTAATAAAAGTATATATTATATTTTAAATAGAATATTAATTTTTCAATGCGAAATTAATTATTAGGATATCAACGCTTACCATAAAAAAAACTCCAAATCAATGATTTAGAGTTTTTATAATGCATTTAAATTATTTTTATAATCATTACTGAGACAACTCAGCTTCAGTATGCAAAGCACAAACCCAATTATTATTTTGTTTGATCCAGGTCGAAGTACAGGCACATTTTACAGGAGCTTTTTCTTTAGCATCTTGTATTCCTAATTCTATTACGTATCCTATTATTGCAGTATTTTCAATCGACTTTGCTTCGACATCAGAAATACTTAATACTTTTATTTTATCACCATCGCCTGATTCAAACATCTTTTTAAATTTGGCTTCATCGACACTTTGTACACCATTTTTGCCGGCAATTATACAAGGAAAATAGGTAAGCTGTTTTACCGTTTCGTAATCGTGATTTTCCATTCCCTGCCAATATTTTTTTTCCAGTTCAATAATTTGCGTTTCCATAATCAATCTTTTAATAATTAAACAGTTATACAAATTACAAACTAATAATGAAATGCAGGTAAAGCTTTAACATAGATTTAATCCTTTATAAATTACATTATTTCTTAAATAGATGACAAAACATCCTTTTTGTTATTTTACATGTTTCTTTGTTCTGTAGAAACATCTCATTGGTAGAAAAATTATATTGCAATAATGGTTTACGTTTCGTAGGAACGTTTGATTTTGACATTGTTTTTCAATAATCTGATCTGTCAAACGTTCCTACGGAACGGAAAATTACTGATCCTTATTTTTTTCTACCTACGAAACATTCCTACGGAATGATAAATCGAATACCAGAAAGTGACCAATTTAGTCACTAAAACAAATTAATTATAGTAAAAGAGGCTGTCTCAATTTTTGAGACAGCCTCTTTTATATTTATTTTAAAAAAATTAACGCCAGCCCAGTTCCGGGGCAATATATTTTAGAATAGAAGATAATATATGTACATTATAATCAACTCCCAAAGTGTTGGGTATTGTTAGCAATACCGTATCTGCTTCCTGAATCGCTTCGTCCTGAGCAAGCTCTGCAATAAGTTTATCCGGTTCGGCGGCATAACTTTTTCCGAAAATGGCACGTTTATCACTTTCTATATAACCAAAACTATCCGCTGCTTTACCCTGATTTCCAAAGTAAAGTTTATCCTGATCGTTTATCAGAGCAAAAATAGATCGGCTTACCGAAACTCTTGGTTCGCGATCATGTCCGGCTTTTTTCCAGGCTTCTTTGTATATCCTGATTTGTTCTGCCTGCTGGATATGGAAAGGTTTTCCGTTTTCGTCAAATTTCAGCGTCGAACTTTGCAGATGCATTCCGTTTTCAGCTGCCCAAACAGCAGTAGCATTAGAGGCAGCTCCCCACCAAATTCGATCGCGTAATCCTTCGGAATGTGGTTCTAAACGCAATAATCCGGGCGGATTTGGAAACATCGGATATGGATTTGGCTCTGCAAATCCTACACCGTCTAATCTCTCTAAAAATTCCAACGCTTTTTTACGTCCCATATCAGCGTCTGTTTCTCCTTCTAAAGGTTCATAACCAAAAGAGCGCCAGCCGTCAATAACTTGTTCCGGCGATCCCCTGCTGATTCCTAATTGTAAACGTCCTTCTGAAATTATGTCTGCGGCACCGGCATCTTCAACCATATACAAAGGGTTTTCATATCGCATATCGATAACGCCTGTCCCAATTTCTATTTTGCTTGTTTTGGCACCAATGGCCGAAAGCAAAGGAAAAGGAGACGCAAGCTGCTGCGCGAAATGATGTACTCTGAAATAAGCTCCGTCTATGCCTATTTCTTCTGCAGCAACGGCTAAATCAATTGATTGAAGAAGTGTATCGCTTGCTGTACGTGCTTTATATGATGGATGATTGGCCCAATGCCCAAACGATAAAAATCCTATTTTTTTCATAGATAGCATTGTTATAATTTATAATCTCAAATATACGCATCATTATTGAGTGAAACTATACTCTTTATATCGAAACTGTTATCATTTGCTAAGATTTATCGTAACGAACACATAATATGCTTTTAAGTTTTAGCAGGAAATTCATCTCGTGTAAATATCCTTTTTATCTTTTCAATTGTTTCTGTAGATTTTTCCTGTATCACTTTTCATCAACAAATTATAACAGTTTTTTAAAAATTTTTTGATCCAAAAAGTATGAGCAGCTTTGTTTTTTTCAATAGTAAAATCAACTAATTCCTTAGCTTCTTTAACTGCTGATGTTTCTATTTTATTTTTAAATGAATTCGAAAAGAAATTTTTCTTAGCTAAGTTTATTTTAGGGTCAATTATAGGATTTATAATTTTCATAATCTTTAAAATAAATTCTGTTACTATAAACCTAAACTATTTTAGAGATTAATAAAACAGCAATAAAGAAAACGATGGCAAACACCATTAAATTTATAAATCTATCTTTATTCTGCAAAGATTTTTTTGATACATATTGTTTCGTAATCTCCTTACTTCTTGTTTTATCTGCTTTCATATTAGTTTTAATTGATATTGATTTATTTAAATTTCTCTAACAGAAACAAATGACATGCCAGAGCATTTTAGACAAAAGCAAAATACTAACTATCAATAAACTACAAAAAAAGCATAACCCTCTTATTTTTAAATAGCTATCAAAATGATAAGATAGGCTATTCAAAATGAAAGGGATATGCTCTAAAAAGAAGTTCGAAAAGTTAGACAATGAACTTAATTCGACTTCTTCAAAAAGAATAACAGTTTTTCTCTAATTATTTTTTGGATAACTCTAATTCAAGCTCTTTTACCCTATTTTCCAAATCAGAAATATATTTTTTCTGCGGCAATAAGGCCTGTTCAATTTCTTCAGTTGAATAACGTGGCGTAATATGCTGCGGACAATTCCAGTCGTAAGCCTGAATTTCAAAAACCATCATGCGCTCCGGACGAAACTTATAATCTTCTGGTTTTAAAAGATCATACAGTTCCTTATTCTCTTCTAAATTAACAATTTTCGCTTTTGCATAAAGTTTTAATCGGGCTCTTTGCGGATACGAAATCATAATTAGAGCTACTTTTTCATTTTTAGAAATATTACCCGTAGAAATATATTGTCGGTTGCCTGAAAAGTCAACAATTCCAATTGTTTTATTATCGATCACTTTAATAAATCCTGCTGGGCCGCCTCGGTGCTGAATGTATGGATATTCATTTTCTCCAAAACTGGCCATATAAAAACTATCTCTGTCACTTATAAAGTTAATTTCGTTTTCTGTCAATCCGTCTACAACCGACATTTTTTCCATGCGATCATAAGCACTTCTGCTTCCGGCTTCTTCCTGCATTTTTTTAATAGTATCTGTAAAAGCTAATTGTCCGTAATTCATAATAGAAAATTTAAATTGTTTTTAATCTTTCCTGTAATTAACTGTAAAGTTCAACTATTAGATTGTAATATGAAATGGACAATTTTTACTTTATGATGGATAATTATTATAGATGCAGAAAACAAAAAAGGTTCGCTATTGCTAGCGAACCAAATCATCTTTTTTAACACCTAAACTGCTGTCTATTTTTTCATTTAGTTCTATTCTCGCTTTCAGGATATAAGTGATCGCTGTGCTAATTAGAAAAAATAAGGAGATAATCAGTATTACCAATGTAACCAGAAGTCCTTTTATGATTTTCCATGAGTTCATCATTTTAAAACAAACGAACAGATAATCCTGCCTGAATTTGCTGGCTGTTAGCTTTTTCTCCAAAGTTACTCACATCAGAAAATCCCCAGATATATCTTCCATAAATCGTAATGGGTCTTATATTGATTTCGGCTCCGGCAACAACGGCAAAATCGGTTTTTTTGAAAAGCTTTTTACTATTATCCAAAACGCTTTGATTACCACTGGCCAAAAAACTGAACTGAGGCCCAGCCGTAAAAGTGATTAATCCTTCACTGTTTAAACGTAGTAAAACCGGCACACTTAAATAATTAAGTATTTTGTCTTTTTTGAAAGCATCTTTAAAAATGTCTTTATAACTATCTGTAATTTTGGTATTGGTTTGATTGAATAATACTTCTCCCTGAACGCCTATAAAATCAGTAAAATTGTAATATACAAAACCACCCAACTGATAACCCAGCTCAAAATCACTGTCAAAATTTTTACCATCTAATTTATTCATATTTACCCCGCCTTTAACACCAAGATAAACCTGACTATAACTAAATACAGACATGAATAAGGCTGCGGCTGCAATAATTTTCTTCATTTTTTAATTTTTTAAATTTGAATTTCGTAATACTATTTTTTTACGTAATTGGAGTATTCCGTAATTGTTTGTATGTTGGTTGCCTGCCCTATAAATTTAGCTTCCATAGTAAGGTTTTCATTTACAGGAACAAATTGTTTTGCCTGATCGTTCCACTTGTATTTTAAGACAATATCAAATTTATCAGCAGTAAGAATGTTCACTTTTACAGGCTTTTCGTTTAGCGTTTGTACTTGCTCCAATTTTTTAGTTTTAAGATTGATTGTCATATAAAATCGGCAGTCTTTTACAAAAGCATTTTCTTTGGTAAGAGAGCCTGGATCGACTTTATAACTAATCACCAATTGATCTGGCGTTTCCTTTTCAATTTTATAAGTGGTATCATCTGTTGGAGTTGGAGCTGCTTCTGAAGCTTTTCTTTGATTTTTTCTAAAAGAATTTACCTCTGATTTCGATGGTGATTTTCCATCAATAGAAACAACAGTCCATGGTTCTGTTCCTGCATTCGAAGGATCAAATTTGGCGATTGTTTCCGTTTCCTTCGCGCTCGTTATAATGGTTTGTTTAAAATCGAAAGCAAAGTTGTCAGGCTTTTTTATTTTTTCGGGATTAAGAATACTGGAGTCAATTCCGTATTTAAAAAAGGTATCTAATATTTTTGATTTTTGTGCCGAAACCGCAGAAGTAAACAGTACCATAAAAAAAAGAATTAATGCATTACGCTTATAATTTTGCAATTGAGAATTTGATTTTGCAATACTGAAATCTTCCTTTGTCATTACCATTGTTTTTTTCATTTTTGTGATATTAATTGTTATAATTATGGCGCAAAAATATTGTTGGTAAATCTCTTTCAGGGAATTTTTAAAGTGAAGCGGCAAATCTGTGCGGTGAATCGACAATTTGGGATATTGAACTGAAATGGGATTGTTTCTGTTTTGCGAAACCCTTTATATACAGTACATTTACAGATGATTAATAAATAAAAAGTACAGCTGTTTTATTTTAAAATCCTTTTATTTGCACTCTCAAAAAGGAATCTAACCAACTTTTGATTTCCTGTAAAAACAAATTTTGTGAACCACACCGACGAAATAACTGATCCTGTAAAAAAGAGCTACTTAAAGAGTCTGCTCTTAATTACGTTTTTATTTTTAGGCTCATACTCTACCCTTTTTATCATATTTCCATTTGCTTATTGGAAAGAATATTTTAACCTGCCAGCTCATTTAATGCTGATAGATATATCAACTAATATCCTTTTTTGTATCACAATATTGGTTACCAGCCTTTTTATTGACAGGATTTTAAATAAGAAAATCTCATGGATGGTTCGACCTATAACACGATTGATTATTCAAATTGTATGTCAAACCTTTGGGGCATTGTTTGTCACTATTTTTTTAAGCACCATTTATTATATCTACGGAGAATATTTAATTGTAGTAAAACCTGTTGATGTAGGCGTTAGAGAAGCAGTTTATACTATTATTTCAATTGTATTATGGGCTTTAATGGTAAGTGCCCTGAATACAGGTGATTTTTTATTGAAAAATTGGAAGAATGCCACTTTAAAAGCAGCAGAATATAAAGTAAAAGCAGCCGAAAGTAAACAAATAGCAGCCGAAATAGAACTACAGGCACTCAAATTACAGCTGGATCCGCATTTTGTTTTTAATAATCTTAGTGTACTTTCGGAGTTAATACTCAAAGATCAGCAGTTAGGATATGACTTCACCGAAAATTTTGCTAAAGTGTACCGTTATTTGCTGGTTAATTCCAAAAAGAAATTGGTTACGTTACAGGAAGAACTGGATTTTCTTGATGCTTATCTTTTTCTGATTCAGAACCGTATGGGCGATAGCTGTACTTTTCAAATTGACATTGACAAATCGAAATTAAGTATGCAGATTCCGCCTATTACGCTGCAACTTTTCATTGAAAATGCTTTGAAACATAATCGTACCGAAGAAGAAAACCCATTGCTTGTTAAGATATATTCTAATGATAATGATGAATTAGTGATATCGAATACGATTTTACCGCTCATTAAAAAAGCTTATTCTACCGGAATTGGATTGAAAAACATTGTAAATCGTTATGCTTTATTAAGTGATCGAAAAGTTTCTATAGAAGAAAATAAAGAGACTTTTACCATAAAAGTGCCACTGATCAAATGAATACTATAAAAAAAATATTGATCCTTGAGGATGAAAAACCGAATTCGGAAAGAATTAAACGTTTGATAATCAAAATTAAGCCCGATGCAGAAATTGTGGGTGTTTTGTCGAGCGTTAAAAATACGGTTTCATGGCTGTCTGAAAATCCATCGCCAGATCTTATCCTTATGGACATACAATTAGCAGACGGTCTCAGTTTTGAAATTTTTAATCTTACCAATCTCACCTGCCCTATTATATTTACAACGGCTTATGATGAATATGCCATTAAAGCTTTTAAATACAATAGCGTGGATTATCTGCTTAAACCAATTGAGAAAAACGAATTGGAAGCTGCTATACTAAAATTAGAAAATTCTTTACAACAGCCTGTCAATCCTAGTTCACAGATTGAAGAATTGCTTGCTTATATGCAGCCCAAAGAATACAGAAATCGCTTTCTTATTCCTTACAGAGACGGTTACAGAAAAATTGATGTAGAGGATATTGCTTGTTTTTATTCTAACCTGAATATTAATTATGCTTATTTGTTTAATGGTGAAGAAGTTGTTGTACCGCATACGCTGGAAACACTGGAACAGGAATTAAACCCAAAAAGCTTTTTCAGGGCAAACAGGCAGTATATTATTCATATCAATTCAATTGAAAAAGTGAATAATTATTTTAACGGAAAATTACAGCTTAAAATAAAACACAGCAAAGATGAGGCTGTAATTGTAAGCAGAACAAAAGCTTCATTATTGAAATTGTGGCTGGATTATTAAAAGAATGCCTCTTTGAACATATTTAATTTAAACACATAGAACATAGTTTTTCAATGTCGTCAAAGGCGTTTCACTTGCATTAACACATCCCGATAGCTATCGGGACTATGTGTTAGAAACATGTTTCTTTTTATATTCTTTTGCACACATAAAACCTATGTTTCTATGTGTTAAAAAATCATTTTTTACTTCATTCAAAACCGATTATTAAACTGAAAAAAACTTTTTGTAATCTTATAAAAATCAATACATTTGTTGCTCATCCAGAACAGAAAATGAAAAACTTAATTAACATCTCTATTATTAACAGCATTATTATCATTCGATAATGATCAGGGATGTTATATAAATAAGTACACAGATACAATTTAAAACCTCCCTATTTGGGAGGTTTTTTTATTTAAAATATACATGAAAAATTCAGTACAAATTATTAACGCAATTATCATTATTCGTCAACCGTGACGAGGCAGGATTCTATTGCATAATAAAAGCCTTTCTCTGTCAAACGAGAAAGGCTTTTTTTATTTCTAAAAACATCTATTATAAATAATATTAAACTTTTAAATGAAACAAGAATATACTTTAACCGCCTACACAGAAGATCAAATGGGATTACTGAATAAAATAACCGTTATACTTTCCCGCAGAAAAATCAGTTTGGAAAGCCTGAATATTTCTACTTGCGAAATCGACAAAATGTACCGATGTACGCTCGTAATCAATGATACTTTTGAAGTAGTTAGAAACATAGCACTTCAAATCGAAAAAATCATCGAGGTTTTTAAGTGTTATTACAGCACAAATGATGAGATCGTATGGAAACAAATAGCATTATTTAAAATAAAAACTTCGAGCATCATGAACGAAGAAATGAATTATTTACTTAGAAAATATAATACTCAATTTATAACTATCGAAAAAGATTTTACGGTTTTTGAAGCAACGGGACATGAAAATGAAATCAAGAATCTGGCTTTAGAATTAAAGAAATTTGAATTGATCGAATTTGTAAAAAGTGGTAGGATTGCTGTTGCTTTTAATAATGAAGGTTTTGAGGTATAACTATATTTCGTTTATTCTATTAAACCTTAAAAAAATTAGCGCCAATCCAACGCTCCTTCCAACTGTTCCAAACTTGTTCAAACTGAACATCATTTTCTTTATATTGATTTTTAAACAATTCTTTTGCCGCAGCAATATCTTTATGCTCTTTCAAAAAACATAAAAACTCATATTGTTCTTTGTGCAAATCGTAAATTGACAATTTGAATTTGTGTCGTAAAACCACGCAATAACTTTCGTTTTGAAGAGGTAAATCAGGGTTCTTTTCATTTTTGAATTCAGAATAATACTTTCGAACAGGAAACTGGAACTTAAATAATGCAAATACAGGTACCAATTTTAATTCATTTTCTGGTGTTTCGATTGTGGATAATTGGTAATTTTCGTCTGCTTTTTCATCAAAAAGAACACCAATGGCGTATTCAAATCTGGCGAGTTCAATCATAAAATCAATCCAATCTTCTTTGGTATCTTCATCAGCGTCGGGTCTGTTATTTTCCAGATATTCTGCAAAATGAGCTCCCAAAAAAGATAAATTGTAATTATAAGAAGGTTTTGAAGCCAGATAATCATCGGCGAAAGCGCAAAAAATAGCTTCGCCTAAAGCATATTCTAAAGCACTAAACTGCTGTGACATACAATTTCGCAATCGCGCAATATAACTTCGCTGGTAAATAGCTAAATGTTCCTGAGCTGTAAGTTTTTCCGAATGGCAAATTACATCTTCAATTGAAGCTGCATTTTCTGCATTCGAAAGCAAATCATCAGGGTTTACTCCTGTTTGCTTATAAGGATCGAGCAAAAGCTGCTGCATCCATTGCTGAAAGTCTTTTAATGGTATTTTTACCGTTTTCTGCATTTTTGGAGTTTATAAAAATTTGTCTACAGCGAATAAATTCAATGGATTTGAAACTTGTTCTTTATCAATAGAAAAAATTTCTTTTTCAACTCCAACAAACGCTGCATCCATATATTGCTTTGATTTCAGTAATTCAGAATGATATACATCAAAAGCCGGAATATTCCCATCCCATTCTAGTAAAATTGATGCCTGATTGGCCAATTGATAAGCTTGTTGAAACAATTTCCAAACCTGACTGTTTACTTCTCTATCGTGTGTATCAATAATATAATTACCGCAATTTTGATGACCTGCCAAATGCATTTGAACTATTTTATCATGCGGAATTCCGTTGATGTATTCTACAGGATCAAAATCATTATTAAAAGAAGAAACATATACATTGTTTACATCCAAGAGTAATCCACAGCCGGTTTCTTCGGTCATGATTCGCAAAAATTCCCATTCCGGAAGTGTCGAATTATTGAAGGCTGCGTAGGTACTTGGGTTTTCGACAATCAGCGGTCGTTCTAAATAATCCTGAACTTGTCTGATTCGGTTGCAAACGTGTTTTAATGAATCTTCATTTAGCGGAAGCGGTAACAAATCGTGCGAATTGGTGGTTAAAACTCCCGTCCAGCACAAATGATCGCTAATCCAGGCTGGCTTGACTTCACTTGCAAGTTGTTTTAAACTTTTCAGATAATCAAAATTTAAGGGATCAGTGCTTCCTATAGAAAGCGATACCCCGTGCATTACCACGGGATATTTTTCTGCTATTTGTTGTAAAATATATCTCGGACGTCCATGTGAATCCATGAAATTCTCAGAAATTACCTCAAACCAGTCTACGGCAGGGTTTTTCTCCAGAATATGTTCAAAATGCTGGCTTCTGAGTCCTAATCCCAATCCTAAATTGGGTAATCCAAGTCTAGTGTCCATTATTTTTGGGTTGACAATTTGAAAGACTTTCCGGTAGTTTTTTAGCGCTTTCTTCTTCCATTTTCAAAACTCTTTCCGCTGCCGCAGCTTTTCTTTCAGCAGGGTTGTTGATATAGGAACAAGATCTTGAACCGCTTTGTCCGCAAGAAGAATAATCTACGCCTGAAGTTCCGCGAATTGAGTTTACGTATTCATCGCTTGGTCCATATTGCTGGGGAGCTTCGCCAAAGGATTTTCCACTTTCTTTTCTTTTTTCTTCAAAGCGTATTCTGGCCAATTGCCAAACACTAAGTCCTTTATTAGGGCCTTGTGCCATAAAACGGGAAGCCAAAATAGGCACACCGCAGCTGCCTTGGTAGCGACAATCATTTTCGCCGGGATGGCAGAGTTCTTCTGTTGTACCAAAAATCCCGCAGCCTCCCTGCCCTTTACAAGCGTTTAAGGTGTGGCAGGGATGACCAACTGCTGTTGAGCAATCGCCTTGACCTGCACAATCATTATTTCCTGAATATCCCGCATTTTTGCATGAATTAAGCCCCATGCATACATGAAGTTCTTTTGTTACTAATTCTGACATGTTGTATATTTTTATATTAATGATTATGTCTATAAGGTGTACTTGGTACTTTAGGAATATCGGCTTCAATGCTGTAATCCAATCCTACGTCTGGTAAAGACGGGAAATAGTTTTCGCTTTTAATTGCCCAACCCCAATTAACAGGATCGGCTTTCGCCAATTGATCAACCAAACTCATGATTTGTGCTTTTGGTCTTAAGAAACTTTGCTCAAACGAAAATGGTTCAAATGTTAGCGCGCCTTTATAAGCCTGATTGCCTTTAGTATAAGTGTATTGGTTAATTTGGTTACCAACACCGCTCAAAAGCCAGATCATTGATTTATGAATACCAAAAATGAATAAATCATATTGTGTACTTTCGTCTTTATGATAACAGGCTTCAATCATTAAAAGAATATAAGCAAAAACTGCATTACCTAATTGTGAACATAATGCCAGTGCCTGATTACCCGAAGCTATATAATCGGCTGTTTTAGGATTAGCATCAGTATCATATACAAAATAGCTGAAGAAATCATCTAATCCCTGAATGTTACGGAACTTTTGCTGATAATGCCCGCCAAGTGTGTAGGCTTCAAGAAATTTGGCAAAATGAGCAGGTTCTTTCCCGGAATCATCATAATCACCTTCCCAAAAAACTACTTTGCCATCAACAATATCCATTGGTACCGGCATTTTATTTTCGCCCCAAATTAAAGTATGCTGCTTGTATTTACTTTTTCCTTCTCCCTGTTCAATGATGCGATGTATAGCTTCAATTGCCGAGTAAGCGTCGTGTACGCCAACAAGTCCTTCACTATCATCTGTATTGGCAAATTGAGGATTGTGATCTCTGTCATAATGTACCGTATTCATTGAATTTTGAGAATAATACGGTCTCGGACGATCCGGATTATCCGGAGGAAGCAATTGTGGTCTTTGCTCATAAGGTCCCGGAAAATCCTCTTTTATACATTTGATAATCATTTCATATAAAAGCCCAATCGTTTGATATTCAACAGTATCCAATAATTGTGCATTTGCATAAGGATCTTTAAACGGTTCAGGGCTTTCAATTTGTAAAAATGTAGTCAATTGCTTCAATGACAATTTTGCTGCATCAATTTGAAATTCAGGAATATGTCCGTCTAATTGTGTTGGAAATGTTAAAATTTTTCCAATTCCCATTAAATCAGGTGCCGTTTGACAAACTGCTTGTTTCACATTGCATGAAAGTGCCAGATGCAGCATTTCTTCAATAACAACGCTCATAATTAAGGCAGCCGATTTATTCGAATAAACTAATATATCGAGTTTCAGTTCTTGCGCCAGTTCGTCGATTTCGGCAGCAGTACGCACGCCGGATTTTGAAAGCTGCGCATGAAGTTTAGCATACAGTTTATCCTGATCCTGTGCTCTGTTTATCGAATAATAGGTCGATAAATACGTTGGAATTGTAGCAAGCTCCAGTGCAATTGCCTGCTGCATTACATCTTTGATATTGTCTTTTGTTACCGAAGTAGAAAAGTTAAATAGTTTTTTGGTTTTCATTTATTTTTGGTTAAAGTAGATTATTCCGGACTGATAAATGGATAGTATTTTTCGTCAATAATAGGTTCGATTCCAAAGAAATCATTCAGCACAGATTCAGCAGTACAAAATGCACCTTCTACCCAAGCCTGATCGTTTGAATAGGTCTCTCCTACAATAAAAATTTCGCAGTCTGTATTTGGAACGAGCTGAGATGGTTTTCTAATTTTTCTTTGCACATCACCTAAATTATAATGCGATTTATAGGCATGATATCCTGCATTAAAAGGAGGAAGCGACCAGTCCATATATTTTGTTTCTAAAGGCTCAGGCACATACGAATAATCAGCCTGCGGCCCAAAATGCAATGATGCTAATTGTGAACGAAGCATTTTCACCATTACAGGAGTGGCTTCTCTAGGCCCTTCAAGCGGCTGACAGTCTCTGGATTCAGGAATTTCGCGCGTAGCATTTGGTCCAAGTTCTAAAGGTTTCCAGAATGTTGAATATTGAATATCATCATAACTGGCCAAAATACCGTATACTTTTTTTCCTTTTCCGTCTCTGGCATTATCACCAAAATAAACAACTTGTCGAATAGGCATATCGGTAATACTTGGGCCAATAGTATCTAATTCGGCTACAGTCGAAATTTGTTTTTCTTGTTTAAAAGTTAAACGTTCTTCGATTGCATTTTCTACAGCAGTTATAAAGCTTACCTTATCGTTAAACGAATTAACAATGATAGCCGGATTTTTAGCCGATTCTATTTTTTTAAGATAGTTAGAAGGAAAACCCTCTTTTTTTAATTTCTCAATTCCTTCTTGTGTTAGGAAATAACTCGTTAGTTTAGCAGGATAAGTTGGGCTTCCGGCCTCGGTTACTCTCCACCAAGGTGTATCGAAAAACATCCCTATTTTGTATGAAGGTTCCATTAATACAGACTCTAAATACAACTGTACTTTTTCATGATTTAACACATCGGTTGCTTCTTCATCACTGTATCTGCTTGCCTGCGCTACTAAGTCAATTGCTGCTCTTGGCATAGCAAGAAATGCGGCATCACATTTTTTTCTTTCTGCAAGTGCATCTGGATCTTTGCGTGTTGCAGTTGTAAAATTCACTCCAGATTTAGTGTGTACAATAGAGCGCAGTCGAATGTTTGGATAATAATTTAGAGTAATCCCTTTTTGTTTTGCCAGTTTTTCAACTTCTTCAAATAAAGAATCAAATAAGCTGGAATATCCTTTTATTAAAGTTTTGTATTCTGTTCCCGGAAGAAACTCATCATTCACATTAAATGACTGTGCACTATTACTGTTTACTACGTTTGAACTATAACCATTTCCATCAGATAAGTAGCTAAATCCTTCTTGGTCAAGCATGTCATAACCCAGGTTCCAATATCCAATTTCTTTTAGTAAATCTCCTTTTTGGTAGATTGAACTATCAGGCATATCAATATTGATTCTTCCTTCTTCATAAAATTTACACCATTCTCTACGGGTAGTTGGCCCAGATGTTTGTGTGATCGCTACAGATTGTATGGTTGTAAAACCATCATCTGGCGGAGCATCCTGAGCGTAATTGTTTGCGAAATACGGAGCTGGCTGATTCGAATTGATATCTGAGATATACATGTTTTTTGAACGCAAAGACATCAATGGGTCTGCTGACTCATTAAACGGAACTGAATCTTTCTTTAAATCCAGTTCTTCAATGGTTTTAGTTACTAAACGATGTCCGGGTCCTTCAGGAGTTCCATCCCAATATAAATATCTCATACCTCCTAATTCAAGGTACGAATTGTCTTTGTCATCTTTATAATGCCATGTACAAACACGTGCACCTGGTTCTCTCGTTCCCGGATTTTTTTTAGAAAAATCATATTTTCCCCAGTCGTAAAGTTCTAATACATCGCCCTTAACGAGCATTTTTTCGTTTTTGGCGAGTTTAGATTTTCCATCAAGTAATCTCCACGCCGTATAGAGTCCGGCTGCACCTGCTCCAAAAATAGAGTATGTTTTTTTGCTCATGATAGTATGTTTTTAGATTTTTTAGTAGTTATAGATAGTGGTTTTATTCATTTCCCAGTCTTGCCATTTGCTGTGCCAGATCTTTTTGAGGAATTACAATTTCTACCAGAGTTGGAAGATTTGTTTTTTTCTTAAGTTTTAGAAGTACTTCGTCTAACTCTGAAACAGTTTCAGCACGGTAGCTGTTTGCTCCAAATGCTTTGGCAAGTGCCTGATAATCCCATTTTGGAAGAATATCAAATGCATCAAACTTATGATCCGGTCCTGCTTTAAAGGAGTCCATGTCGACATACACCTGCTCAATTGCATATACACCATTGCTCATCACGAAGATTACAGAGTTGATGTTGTATTTTACAAGTGTCGAAAGTGATTGTGCAATCATCATAAAACCACCGTCGCCGGCTACAGTCCAGGCTTGTTTACCGCTTCCCAACTGAGCTCCTGAAGCTGCACCTGTTTCAAAACCAATACACTGCCAGGCAGCCGAAGAAATATAAGCGTTTTGAGATAATCCGTAAATATTGGTAGCCACGTACATTGATGAACTTACACCAAAAGTCATTACAATATCGTCCAGCATTTTTTCTTTTTTTAGAAAAGATGTAGCATGTTCAAAAAAGCGGTTAAAGGTTATTACTTCCGGAGTTAAATCATATTTAGGATCTGAGTTCGATCGCCATGGTTGCGGGAATCTTGGCTGAGCCGGAGCTATTACTTTTAAAGGATATCCTGACGCTCTTTTAAATCGTTCTGTTAAGGCTTCGATAAAGTCTTTTAAAGTTACTCCTGAATAGGTAAAATAACCAACTCTCGTTTCCTGAGTAGTTACCTGAATCATATCCGAAAATTTATTTTCTACCAGCCATAAATAATCATCGGTAATAATAGTTCCTAACGATAAAATGCAGTCTGAAGCTTCGACTATCTTAATAACTTCGGGTATTGAAGCCTGATCAGAATAGGTACCGATAAATTTATCGCCTTTTTCATCGAGAACCGTTTTTCCAAGTGAAGTTGTAGTGTACAACATTCCGCTTGCTTTAATAAGTTCTTCTAATTGCTTTGTTAGTTTATGTCGCAAAAGCTCTACTCCGGCAAAAATCAAAGGATTTTTTGACTGACTAATTTGTGACCATGCCTGAGAAACAGCATTTTCAAGTGCTGCCGGTTCACTTTTTATTATTTCAGGTTCTAGTTTTTTACTGGAAGGTTTTGGGCAAGGTTCGCCCCACACCTCTTTATAACACGCTATATACACAGGACGTTGGTGTGTAAGTGCTGCGATAAGTAATTTATCAATTTTTTCAGGAGCTCCTGCAGAAGTGCTTAGTGTCTCGGCAGCAACAGTTACTCTTTCATAAACTTCCTGATCTGCATTAACATTGCCTGTAGAGTGATGGTAAAGTACGTTATACATACTTCCAATTTTTCGTGCATCGGCTCCCGGTGTTGCACTAATTACAACAACTGGACTGCGTTCTACATAAGCTCCTGCAATAGCATTTAATGCGCTAAAAGTACTTACTCCGTATTGTAAAGATACGGCAGCTAAACCTCTGGTACGTGCGTAAGCATCTGCCGCGTAAGAAGCGTCTAGTTCGTTTGAAGTTCCAATGGTTTCAATTCCGTCAAAGTATTCCAGAGCCTGTGTAAAATGCTTTACATAATCTCCCGGAATTTGAAAAACCTCGGTGACATTTAATTGTTTGAGTCGGGTTAGCAGATAATCTGCGACCGTAAATTCTTTGGTAGGTTTCATTTTTTGGTTATTAGAATTAGGAGTATTTTTGTTTTCAGTAATAAATCTCTTCAGCAATAAAACTGAAGAGATTTATATTAGTCTTTTAAATTTTGATACGCACTTGCAGACTGCCAATATTATCAGCTAATCCGGCTCCGTATTCAGCATTTAAATCATCGTTGATGCATAACTTCAATGGTCCGCTTTGACCTGCAGGAGTTGTAACAGGCCCATTTCCAATAAAAAATGGAGCATTATTTCCAACTTGTCCTATAAGGGAACCCATATTTACATTTTGAATAGGATATCCTGATTGTGTTACAATAATACCCGGACATCCATTTGCGTCATACAGATTACCATTATTGGTTTGCGGATCTGCTGTCCATAGACCAGATTCGTAACTTACTGTTATCGTATTACCTGGCTGTACGGCAATTCCGGTGTTTTGCCATGACTGGTTTGCATTAACCGGAACAAACGTTTCTACCAGCTGCAGGGTATTAGCATCGATATGCAAAAACTGAGTTGGCATACCATTAATTAAAAATTGTAAAACAATATTTTGAATGTATTGTAACTGAGTAGTTCCGTTACTTAAATTTTCAACATACCAAGTGGTGGTCATTGAAAGCACTTTTCCAAAAGAAGTTTCAAAGTTTATATTGCTTACTGCACCTCCTTCATTATTTGTACTTACCGTAATACTTGAGTAGCTGTCAACCGTAATTCCCTGACTGTTCAATGTCTTTAATTGCTGTGTCAAATAGGTTGACGGATCAATTATAGTAGGGTCTGTAAATGGTAATTTAGTTCTGTCTGCAGTTGGAAAAACCGGATTTCCTGTTCCCGAAGCAACTGGTCCTCCCGTCATTAAAACCGAAACACCATGAGGTACTGAAATTTGTTTGTTGTACTGAGTTGCCGGATTTTGTACAGGAATTGGATTTGAATCCGGAACAAAACCAGGACCATAAGGGCCCTCAACTTGGTTTTGTATTACGTGATAAAGCCAGGTTCCGTTCTCAGCATGAATTAAAGTATTTTGAATGGGCTGTGCTCCGTTTGGATCGGCATTGTTGGCAATGTAGACTCTTTGTTCATAAAACAACACGCTGCTTGCCTGTGTATATTGTCCTTCTCTATTTGGTGCCCCGCCGGCTATAGCCGAAAATGAGATTTCTTCGAAATAAGGAAAGTTTTTAGTGATATAACCACTTGGAGCATCTGTTTGCGGCAAAGGCATAACATTGTAACCTGTGGCATTTGCGCCCGTGGGACTATTCCAGGTGCCAATAAAACTATTTATAAGACCAAGATTATTAGTGCCCACAACCGGCGGCTGATTTGTTGTTGATACAAGCGGAGTTGTAATGTCTGGAATTACCGCTGGTGCTGCTGTTACCGCACCAGCTGCTTGTTGAGCCTGATAAGGGCATTTTTGCTGTTGTAAACCGTTTAAATTTTCCATTTTGTTATGTATTTTGTTCCTTTTCAGGTTAGTTACGTCTCGTTTAGGAAAGTGATTCTAAGGCACATTAGCGCATGTATCTTATCTCATTTCTGTAATAAAATTAGTGTGAGGCCATAGTTCAAATTAAAAAAAAGGCATGAGTGCGGGATTTTTATCCATGAGAGGTCGAAATAAAAGCACAAGATCATTTCGCTGCATTCTTGAATATTTCGTTTTATTTAAACATGCTTTATTTAAGAGACAAATCAACATTTTGACAAACGGATAATTAATAAGAAGTAAAATCAAAATGATGTAAAACAAAAAAACCGCTATGGCAGCGGTTTTTAGTGTGAAAGTATATAAATGACTTTATCTTGTATTACAGTAAAATTGACTGTAATAATCTGAAAATCAAATAAAACTTATTCTTTTTAATCGTTATTGTAATATTTTATTTACCTTTAAGCTCTTCTACAAGCCGTCTATATATTTCACTATTAGACAATTATCTACACTACCAAAAGATTACTGCAAATAAAATTCATACTCAGAAAGGAGTATTTATAGAATTAGAAAATCAATTTTATATAAATCAAACCATTATTAACCATTAATTTTAAGAACTATGAAAAAAAATATTATTATCACTACCATACTATTATTATCATTATGCATTAGTCCAGGATTTAATGCTGCGACACCCAAGCAAAAACATGATAATACTACAAACAAATTTTATACAAAACCCATCGAATTTAAATTGACACAAGGTGTTATTGTTATTCCCTCACTAACGTATATTCCTAGGAATCAAACAACAGGCGCCAGTGGGTTCGTGTTTCCTCCTCCTCAAAACAGTTGGGTTCTTCCAGCAGAAGAGGGTGATATTATACGGTTTAATTTAGGAGGTTTGATAGGTTTCAAATGGTATACTGTTACCGCAGAAGATGAACAATCAGGTGTTGTAAATGTTGACATATTAAATTTATAGTTACACTGTAATAATTAATATAAAAACTGCTAAACGAATGGTTTAGCAGTTTTTTTTAGATAAAAGAATTATTATTTTTTAATGATATTCAGAATATCCAAAATAGTTGATATGTTATCTACAGATTCATTCATCATTGAAACCTGTTCCTTTTTATTATAGTTTTTAATGTGATTTGCAAAAGCTTCTGCTTCAAAACGAAAACCGCTTCCATAATCAACTTCGATCTTTTCTAACTCATAATTCCAGTCTAAACCTCTTTTGATTTCTACAAAGGCTATGTTTGGTTTTGTAGTATTGTTATATCCGCAGGTAATTATACCTTTTGCACCTATCACACGGGCATTATCCTGTAGTACCGCCAAAAGTGGAATACAGCCTTACCGAAAACGGTAAAGGCATTATTCCTGTTATTATTGCTTTGAGAAATTTTGGCTGTTTTTTAAAACACCGCAGTTAATAGGCAATTTTGCTTATAAAAAATTTACCTACTTAGTATAAAAAGGAAAGCTGTACAAACATCTTACTCGTTTTCCATTTTTTATTGCAGGCGTCCATTTAGGACATAATTTCATAACCCTTAGCATTTCTTTGCCTGATCCATAACCAAAATCGCGAAGAATTTCTATATTTGATAATGTTCCATCTTTCTCTATTAAAATAACTGTAAAAATACCGCCCATCGCTTCTTCTTCAACTGCTTTTTTCGGCATAACATAAGTCTTCGTCAGGAAAATATTAAACCTATCCATGCCTTCCGGATATTCTGGCCGGGAATCCACTGATGATGCATTATAAATTTCCTTGTCATTTTCATCAATACCATATTCTAATACATCTTTTTTTGGAGCTTCTTTTTTAACTTTTAAAGGAGGATTAACAATTGCAGGTTTACTGCTCTCTTTTTGACAGCTTGTAATTAAGATTAAACTAAAAAGTAAAAAAAACGTTTTCTTCATTTTGTTCCTGTTTATTTATAATTGTTTTATTTCAATATTGCGGTACCATACATTGTTTCCATGATCCTGCAACGCTATTTTTCCTTTTTTGAATGTTCCAAATCCTGCCCAGTCGGCAAATTTACTTCCTGCTATTAATTTTTTAAAGTTCTCATCCCAAAGTGTTGTTTCTACTACGACAACGCCGTTTAAAATAAGGGTTAATTTTCCTTTGTTGCTGATAACTTCGGCTTTATTCCATTCTCCCACTGGTTTTACCGGTTCTGATTTACTTTCAATTAAATCGTATAAATTTCCCGCGCGGTGTTTTGTGATTTTTCCGTCAGGATGTCCGTCGTTATCCAGAACCTGCATTTCTAAACCTGTACTAAATGTGTTTGGGTATTTTTGAGAATCTTCGTTCACATAAAAAATAATTCCGCTGTTTCCGTTTGGTGATATTTTCCATTCTAATTTTAAATGAAAATTTTCAAATTCAGCATTGGTTACTAAATCTCCTCCTTGTCCGTCTTTTGCCGCATCGGGATTAAAATGCAATAATCCATCTTCAACATTCCATCCGGCCAGAGCCGAAGTTTTTCCGTAAGTATGCCAGCCATTGGTGGTTTTTCCGTCAAAAAGAGGTTTAAAACCTTTTTGAGCCTGGATCATTTGTGTGAAAGATAAAATCAAAACTGCTGCTATAACTTTTTTCATGTGGTTTATTTTATTGATAAACTGAATTTTATTTTCAGTCTTTTCAGTTAGTAAATTCTTAAATATTGGGTAAAGATTGGATTTTGGATTTCCAACCTTAGTAAAAATAGTAAAAAAGGATGAACATTTTGCTCATCCTTTTTTAATAGTATTATGTCTTTTTTACTTCTAAAAAATTCTCTTTAAATAGAAGGAAAAAGACTGGTTTTAGCGATTTTGTCTGATGAAAAGTCAACTGATAATCCTGCGCCATAACTTTCCTGAAAATATTCTAATCGAATTGGAACTAATCCTTTTTTTAAGATTATTTCCGATTTTTTTTCGTCAAAACCATGCAGTCCATCATTATCAATAAGCAATTGATCATTGATATAGAATTTACTTCCATCATCAGACGAAACATAAAAAGTATATTTTCCATCTTCCGCAACGTTTATAAATCCATTATATACCAAGCCATAATTGTTGTCGTCATGGTTAATTTTGTTTAAATCAAAATCTGGGGCATAACCTTTATCAACTGGAGTAAGTTTACTAAAATCAGGTATTTTGCTCCATTTTCCTTTGTATAAATTATAATTTAAACCTGTTTTTTTATTGTAAAATATCTTCGAAATAACAGAACTCGCTGAACCTTCGCCCACCGGAACTGCAATTGCATTTACACGCGCCGGAACATTAACTTCAAATGCTTTTGTGTAAAGCTGTGAATTACGTGTTGGAACAGAACCGTCTGTAGTATAATAAATTTTATCAGTTCCTTTTTGAATAAACTCCACTTTTGCTTTTGTATCCGATTCTAACTCTGTTTCGTTGTTTTTAAATTCTGGTCTTTCGGCAATTTTTCCGTAGATTTTCAGTAATTCGTAATAAGGTTTGTAGACTTTATTGGTTTCACTAATAGATTGAATAGTCAATAAAGCACTATTCCAGCGGGTGTTAAATCCATCAATTTCTTTTTTAATATCGGCAATATTATATTCAATATTTTGACCAAATTGAGAAAGTGACATTATTTCGAATGGACTGTATAATCCATCATTCCAATTGTTTAACAAACGAAATGTTTCGAAATTTTTCATGTATTTAATTTGTCCTTTTTTCCCCGAAAGAAGCTGCTGATCATAATCTGGAAATTGTACCTCAACAGAAATTTTTGTATTCGTTGAAGATTCGGGTACATAAATACGGGTTTCAAAATCGTCTCCTACATATGACCAGGTTCCTGCTTTAGGTTCTTCGCTGTACGGAATATTTTGTCCGTTTACTGATACCGCTGTTGGAGGAAATGAACATGGAAAACGCAGTTCATAACTTCTTGAAGTCAGCATTCCGGGAAATGAACCTTCTACAGGCGCGATCACAATATTGGTTTTATTTCCAGTTTGTTCTGAAGTTATTGGCGTATACGTAAAAGCATTTTTCTTGAAGTTGTTGTTATTGCCTTCGTCTTCATACAGTTTTAAATTTCCTTTTTTACCCGGATAGAAAGCAAGAATTAAAGGATTTAGAGGTTTTTCATCTGTTCTTTCCACTTTTGACTGCATCGGAATAATAGCGCCTTCTTTTACAAAAACCGGAGTATCTCCTAAAGTAAAAGGCATTGCAACTTTTTTACCTCCTTTTATAATATTTCCTGTGCTCAATTCATACCATTTACCTTCTGGCAGCCATGTTTCATGCGTTAGGAAAACACTTCCTTTTTCGATAGGTTTTGTTATAGGATGTACAATCATATCACGCCCAAACATATATTCGTTTGGTGTAGCATAAGCGGTTTCTTCCTTTGGATAATCATAATACATCGGGTGCACGGTAGAAACTCCTGTTTCGTACGTATTGCGTGCTTCATTATATAAATACGGAACCAGAGAATATCTCATTTGATACGCTTCTCTCATAATAAGGAAATTATCTAGCGGATAAGCCCAAATACGTCTTTCGTGCTGTGGTGCAGCGGTTGCATGTGTTCTGAATATCGGACTAAAAACGCCCCACTGAATCCATCTTGTATACAGTTCTGCAGTTCCTGCGTCGCCTTGGTGTCCGCCAATATCATGGCTCCAATATCCAAATCCAACGTTGGCAGCTGTAGCAGTAAAATAAGGCTGATAATTTAATGATTCCCAAGATACGTGTGTGTCGCCAGAGAATCCTATTTGATATCTGTGGTTTCCAAGTCCGCCCCAGCGATGAAAAATAAGCGGACGCACTTTGTTTTGGCGTTCCATGTCGCTGTAATGCACATAATTTAAGTAAATAGTTGGATTAACTCCGGGAATATTGGTACTTCCCCATTGCTGCCAGTCTAACCACCAAAAATCAACACCCGCTTTTTCAATAGGATGTAATACCAAATTCATGTAATTGGTAGCAAATTTTTTATCGGTAATATCAAAAGGCACGTATTTTTTGGTAGAAGGATCAATTCCCATTGCTTTTGCCATTTCCGGATATACTTCTTCAAAAGGCTGAATTCCTGAAGCCGGATGTAGGTTTAAACAGGTTTTAAGATGCTGTTCATTTGTCCATTTTAAGAATTTTTCAGGAGAAGGAAACAAGTTTTTATTCCATGTAAAACCAGTCCATCCCGAATCTTCTCCGGCCTGATCTCTTTGTCTTTGTCCGTTTTTGAAAAATTCAGGTAACGATTTTACGTGCCAGTCCATATCGATTACAAATACATCAAGCGGAACGTCATGCATTTTAAATTCACCAACAAGATCACGAAATTCAGTATCAGAATATTCTCTGTATCGTGACCACCATGCACCAAAGGCAAATCTTGGCGGCATGGCTATTTTTCCGGCAATATCAGTGAAGTCTTTTAAGGCCGCTTTATAATCAGAATCATAGGCAAAAAGGTATAAATCCTGTGGTTTATCTCCCGGACGCGCCATAACCCACGGCCACTCTGAATTATCAAAAAGCGGGCGTTCGCTGTCGTCTATTAAATACCATCCATCACGAGAAATTATACCTTTTTCCAGTTCCTTAGCCGGCCCGTCAACTCCATCCAGCGTTCGGGTTGTTCCTAACAGATTTTTAGTGTTTGCTAAACCGGGTTTCCATGAAACAGGTTTACCGTTTACTATAAAATCTACACTTAAATTTTTGTCGTTAAAATTGCCTGAACCTGTTTTGTATTTAAGTTTTACGACATCGGTTACAATTTGTAGTACACCATTACTTTCTTTTTTGGTAAACGACGGCACGGGAAGATTTCGGTTTACAAAGGTCAGCGAAGCATTGTCTGTAAATTTTCCGTCTGAACTCCATTCCATACGTATTACACGCGGCGAAAGTACTGTAAATCTGGCATTGCCTGAAACTACCATTGCTTTAGGATTGGCTTCGGGTTTGTATTCCTGAGCGGATAAAGCTGCGGAAGCAAGACAAATAATTGTAACTAAAAATTGTTTTGTTTTCATATTTTATTTTAAAATTAATCTTAAATAAATACTTCAAATCGTTTCGTTAAAATAATGATTTTAATGATCTTATTTGAAGTATTTACTTTTCATTCTCCGTTTATTTTTTAATAAATCGTTTTGTAACTTTTGTTCCGTCTTTTTCAAAAACAGCAAAATAAATTCCTGTTGCCAAGCCCGAAACATCGATACTATTTTCTTTTACTATTTGCTGCGAAACCTGACTTCCGGTTTCTGAATAAACCTGAACTTTTATTCCTGCCATTTCTGAAGTAAAAAAGAGCGTATTTTTTACCGGATTTGGATATACATTTAAAGTTTCTGCAGCATTTGGTAAAGGCTTCGAAATTTTGGCAGTTCCTAAAGTTGGGGTGAATTTTAGTAATTGCAGTTTCCAGCGTTGTGCATCGTTGTTATTATCGGTCCACTGATGTACGTTTGTTCCCGGTTCTGCAAGGTTATTTACTACGTCCAGACATAAATTCGTGTTTTTATGGGTCAGTTTAAAATAACCGTCACTCATTAATTCTATTTTCCAACGCTGTGCATCGGTTCCCAAATCTGACCATTGCTGTACATTGGCCCCGGGCTGACTGCTGTTGTTATCTACATCTAAAACCTGATTTGTACCTCGATGCGTTAATTTATAAAAACCATCTGATTCTTTTGTAATTACCCAACGCTGTGCATCGGTTTCATTACTGGTGTATTGCTGCACATTTGCTCCTTGTTGTGTACTGCCATCGCTCACATCGAGGCTTTGGTTCGTTCCTTTATGAATCAGCCTGTAAACTCCGCCGGAAACAATTGGCACTTCAATTAAATCTAATTTCCATCTTTGGGCATCATTATTCGCGTTCAGGTTATCTGTCCATTGCTGTACATTCGCGCCAGACTGGCTGCTGTTGTTATCGACATCTAAACATTGATTGGTTCCTTTGTGGGTTAACTTTGCATAACCATCAGACATTATTTCAATTTTCCAGCGCTGTGCATTATTGTTGCTGTCCAGCCATTGCTGTACGTTTGCGCCTTGTAAATTGCTGTTATTAGCAACATCCAGACACTGATTTGTTCCTTTGTGGGTTAATTTATAAAATCCGTCTGCTTCGAGTGTTATCACCCAGCGTTGTGCATCATTACCATTGTCTGTACTTTGCTGCACGTTTGCTCCCGACTGACTGCTGTTATTAACAACATCCAGACATTGATTAGTCCCTTTGTGGGTTAATTTATAAATTCCTCCCGAAACGATACTTTGTGTTGGACATGATTGATCCGGTATTCTTGGTGCCACACCATAATTGGTCATGTTTACGGGTTCAATCAAATCATTAGAATTGAAATACATTCTGTCAATCGCAATTTTTCGATCTCCCGATGTGCCATTTTCGTAACGATGGTAAACCATGTAGTATTCATCACAGTTTCCTATTTTGATTACACCATGATGACCCGGGCCTTTATCTTCTACATTAGAACTTAATACTTTTCCTCTATAAGTCCAGGGTCCCATTGGTGTATTTGAAGTGGAATACTGCACATTGTAAGTATCATTAAACCAGGATCCATTGGAATACATCATATAATAAATTCCTTTTCGTTTTACCATATAAGGACCTTCGGTATAATTTTGAGGTGTTATATCGGTTGGGCCTGTGGCTAATGAAACCATGTCTGCATTTAATTTACGAACGACCATTCGGCTTTTGCCTGATCCTCCGTAATAAATATAAGCCTGTCCGTCATCATCAACAAAAACATTGGCATCGATAATATCATCGGTGTATGGATCTGTGGCAATAAGCGGTGCGCCAATATCTGTAAAAGGCCCTATCGGAGTATTTCCTACTGCAAGACCAATTTTGGTTTCGGCAGTATAATAGAAATAATATTTGTTATTGCGAAAAACTACTGCCGGAGCCCAGCCGTTGTATTGTGCCCACGGACTATCGGGAAAGAGATCGAAAATAAGTCCTTCGTCATGCCAGTTGGTCAAATCAGTTGAGGAATAGGCGTGAAATTGTGTGCCGTAAATGGCTGTGGTATAGATGTAATATTTATTGTTGAAGTAATGAATTTCGGGATCGGCTCCTGTAAACAAGGGATTGCCGCTTGTTTGTGCCTGAACGGTATTGGCTAAACTTATAAACATTAAAAATAATGTAAAACGCAGTCTTACGGAATCCATAAGACAGAAACTATTTATTTTAAATTGTATCATAACTTGTTTTTTTATAAGAATTACTACTAACTTTTTCGTTTTCCTTTTAACGGAAATCTATAAAGCATGCCTTATTTAGTTCTTGAAAAAAGTTAAAAAAAGAATTCAAAACTCTCCAGTCCAACCGGGACTGAAAAGTTTTGTCTTCTTCCACTTAACTACTTAATTTATTACAGTTTTTTCAATAGAATAGTCATTTTTGCCGGATTTATAGTAAGCTCATATTGTCCTGCGCTTTCAATAATCCATTTATTATCCGGTGATCCATTTGGCATTAACATTACAGTTGGATTATCCGATGCTTCTCCTTTTATCACAGTTCCGTTTGCAGGAGGCATTAAAAATCTGCCGCCCCAGTTGCCTAAGTCTAAAGCAAGTTTAAATTCTCCGGCATCAAATTGCCCTTTATAGGTAAATACTTCAGGGTTTTTAGGATCCCAATTCATTGGTTTTGCTTTTCCAATATCCCAGCCTATACCGGTTATGGCGTTTCCAACCATATAAACATTTTCATAAGGCACATATCCAAAAGCATAAGTTCCCTGATCAATATCCAGATAGAAAGAATGACGGCCTGCCTGAGTTACTTTAAAGACATTATCATTGTTTCTTGGTTCGGTTTCGTTATACACAATTTTGTTTCCGGCAATAGGATCATAAGATGGTAATTCGCTGCCCGGTTTTTCAATCACTTTGAATGAACCTACTGAAAAATCTCCGATGAAATTGTAAATGGTTCTTTCTGTTTTTTCCGGTAAAATTTTACCTGCACTGTAATCCCAGCCGCCGCTTATGGCATCTCCAACCATAAACAATGGTAATGGCCCCGGGCTGTAACTGGTTACGGCAAAACTTGAGGTAGATACTTCCGGCAGCTGATATTGTGCTGAATTATCGACTCTCGCAATAATCTGCACTTCAAGATTGGTAACAACACCTCCCGGACGTTTAAAGTTTTTGAGCAATAAACCATTTAACTGCCCTACGGTATACGATTTGGTAAAAACGCCTGCTGGAATTTCTTCGGTAATTGTTGTACTTGTTCCGGGTGCTGCGCCTTCGCCAAAATTATTTCCTGCAATATCCATTCTGAAAAAATACGTCAGGCTGGTTCCGGCTCCTCTGTCATTTCCTTGTGTCCATGTAAATGTTATGGCGTTTGCCGCTTCATTCTCTTTAGTTAATACAATTTCTTTGCTCGAAAGTGTCATAGTCAAAGGATTGGCAAAATTAGGCTGCTTAAGCCAATCCTGATTTTCAAGTCCGCTGTCTTCACAGGAGACAAAAACCAAACTCATTATTATAAATGAGATAATATTTTTTATATTTTTCATTTGTTTTGATTTTTAGTTATTTGTCCCAGAAAGGAGCCTGAATTAAATTAGGGTTCTTTTCTATCTCTGCTAAGTATATCGGGAACCAATAGAAAGATTTTCTGTATACTCTCGTTTGATACGCCGTTCTTTTATAGAATTCATCAGCATTTTTACCGTTAAAGTTCATTCCGTAGAATTGCCCATTCAACACTGTTTCTGCCAGTTTCCATCTTCTTAAATCATCGTAGCGAATTCCTTCTGTACAAAGCTCTACTCTGCGTTCCATTCTGATAATTTTTCTAATACTTTCCTGATCGCTGTTTACATGAATATTGTCAACATCTGTTCCGCCTGTTGTATACGTTCTTACTCCGGCTCTTGTTCTAATTTTATTTAGATAAAGCAGGATTTCTGGATTTCCGGGATCAGACTCGTTAAGGGCTTCTGCATAATTTAAATAAGCTTCGCCTAAGCGGTATAAAATTCCGTGACGAGGGGCAAAATAACCAATAGTAGGATTTCTTGTTGGATCTGTTCTTTTTCTGGCTAAATATCCATTTTGTGGGGCATCATGAGTATTGTTATTGTCTTTTTTACCGTTAAAAAATTCCAGTTTTCTACCTTTGTCTTTTCCGGCATTATCACCGTCTGTATACCATGCACCATCAAAATTTACAGCCAGATAAAATCTTGGTTCACGATTACAATACATGTTGTAAGTCCCTGCAAGCGTTACAAGTCCCGGACTTTTTACTTCATTAAATTTGGTTATTCCATTTGGCCAATATCCATCCTGAGAAGAGAAACCATTTTCAACATATCCCGAATTAGAATCTGTTATTGGTAAACCATTTGCGGTAAAAAAGGCATCAACTAAAGACTGAGTTACACCATAACCTCCGGCTCCACCTGCTCCGCCCGGTGCGGTATGTCTGTCATATTCTTTAGATTCTACATTTACACGGGCAAAAAGTACTTCTCCATTTCCTTTACTTGCTTCAACAAGATGTAAGTTTTGACAAGATAAAAACGGGTCAATTTTTCCTGCAGCGTTTGTTTCTGTGTATAATTTATGTCCTGCAGCTTCTGCACTTAGAATTAAATCTTTACTGGCATCTGCGGCAATTTTCCATTTGTTGGCATCATAAGTAGAGTTGAATAATGCTTTTCCATCTTTTGTAACATGGTTTGCATATTCTGAATTTCCATTAACAAGCGGACTTGCGGCAAAAAGCAGCATTCTGGCTCTTACGGCTTTACACATAATTGATGTAGCACGTCCAAACTTTCTTCCGTCTGAATAATTTGCGGGCAAAATTGTTTCAACCTCTTTCAGTTCTTTATTAATCCACGCTACAATGTCATCATACGGAGTTTGTCCAACTTGTAAGTCTGAAAGGTTATAATTTACAGGCGTAATTTCATCCGGGCTAAAAGGAATTGGGCCATACGTATTGATCAATAAAGAATAATAATACGCTTTTAAAAAGCGGCATTCAGCAATCATTAAACGAACTTCATCTTCATTTAAATTTTGTTCCGGTAATGGTTTTATGTTTTGTATTAGCAGATTACATTCTCTAATTCTTTGCGGAAGATTGTTCCAATATCCAGGGCTCCATTGTGAACCTACTGACCAGTCACCTAAAATAAAAGGAATTACCTGCCAGTCGTACTGACGCCATCTTTCTGACGGGGTCATATCATCTCCTAAAATTTCCCATCCTAAGCTTCGTGCATATCCCCAGGTAGGGTCCGGAATTCTGGAATAACAGCCTGCCAGCCAATTTTCTGTTTTTGTTTTACTCTCAAAAACACCATCCAAAGTAAGTTCGGTATCGCTTTCTTTGTCCAGATAATCAGAACAGGATGACGATAATAATAATCCTAGAAAAAGGAAAATCGATCTAATGTATATATTTTTCATTTTAATTTCTTTTTAAATTATAGTCCGATTGATAATCCAAAAAGGACTGATTTTGTTGATGGATATTTTAAACCATTTCCTGTATCCAATTCCGGATCCCATAGTTTAAAATTAGAAGCGTACCATAAATTATTTCCGCTGATGTAAATTCTTAATCCTTGCAGATAGAATCTTTCAATTAGTTTTTTATCTAATGTATATCCAACTTCCATCGTTTTTAAACGTCCAAAACTCATGTCTTTTTTCCACCATGTTGAGGCAACTGAATTGTTTACGTTAGGGCCATAACTTAATCTTGGCCAAAACACATCCTGACTTGGATTTTCTTCTGTCCAGCGATCGTTGTAATTAGAATAAATATTTCCTAAAGTTCCTGTTCCGCTTCCCGGAATAAAGTTCGCTCCGCCAATGATGCGCTCCGATTTGGCTACACCCTGAAAGAAAAAGCTAAAATCGAATTGTTTGTATTTTAAATTGTTTCCAAAACCGTACACAATCTGAGGATCTGTTGTTCCGCCAATAAAACCTTCGTCTAAACCGCTGATGATTCCGTCACCGTTTCTGTCTTCATATTTAATATCACCCGGACGTAACGCTGTACCAAAAGTTGGAATTGGCAGTCCCGGCGCTAAAACTCCCGGCGATGTAAAATCTTCGTTCGTATATAATCCTGTTGCAGTATAACCGTATAAAGTATTGTTTTGAATTCCTGTTCCAGAACGGTAAGTCCCTTTTACGGCTTCGGCTTCGTCTCTTTCTGTTACTTTGTTTTCAACAAAAGTGAAGTTCGCACGCCAGCTCATAAAGAAATCCGGAGTTACCTGTTTATTGATATTAAGACCTATCTCGATTCCTTTATTTTCCATTTTTCCAAAATTGGCCCACGGCGCATTGATAAATCCTGCCTGAGTAGGAACCGTATTTCTTTCTACAAAAATGTCTTTTCTTTTCTCCTGAAATATATCTACGGTTAAGTCCATCATATTCAGTATTCCTAACTCGATACCAATATCAGCTTTTGCCACTTTCTCCCAAGTCAAATCGTTTACTCCAATCTGACCTTCTTCAATTCCTTCAAATTTTACTCCCTGTCCTGTACCAAACCAGTAATCAGAATTGTTATTATCGCTGATTGTAGTTAAGTAAGCAAACCTTCTGTTGGCTCCAATGTTGTCATTTCCAACTAATCCATAAGAACCACGAAGTTTGATTTTATTAAAAATATCTTTAACAGGTTCCATAAATTTTTCTTCAGATGCAATCCATCCCAAGGCTACAGAAGGGAAAAATCCGTATCGGTTTCCTTTTGCGAAATTTTCTGATCCGTTGTAACCAAAGTTAAATTCCCCAATATATTTTCTATCAAAAGTATACGAAGTTCTTCCCGCTAATCCCTGATGTTTAAAAGCTTGTGGCGCTGTTCCATCATTATAACTATCCTGATTGTACAATAAAAGTCCGCTTAAATCATGTTTCCCGAAAGTGCGGTTATACGTTGTATTCGCTTCCAGATAAACACGTCTGTTACCAAACTCCGCCGATCTTTCATAACCAAGATATTCCTGTCCATAAGCCTGAACCGTTCCATGAATTAAACTTCCGTCAAGGTCTCTTTGAGTTGCTACATTATAATAATCCGGTGATTTACCACGTGTGATTCTGTTTTCTGAATAAGAGTCAAACGAATAAGTAAATTTTGCTTTTAAACCCGGTGTAATAATATCTTTGAAATCCTGCTCTAACGATACCAGACTTTCAATCTTACTTCCGCCTTGTCTGTAATATCCTTGCTGCGTACTCATCGCCCATGGATTTTCACGTGCAAAAACTCTCGGAATAGTCCCGTCTGAGTAAATAGCAGGATGAACAAACGGTGTTGTTTCAAATGCTGTGTTGAATAAAGCATCTGTACTGCTGTTTCCTTTTTGAAGGTTTTGCAAAAATCCTCCAATATTTACTCTTAATAAAGTTGTTTTAGATACGTTAACATCGACATTGGTACGAACGTTTGCTCGGTTTAAGTTTGTTTCAGAATCGTAGGTTTGTTTTGGATCTGCGGCAAGGATTCCTTTTTCGCTGTAATAAGAAGCGGTTAAGGCATATCTTAAAATTTCTGATCCTCCGGCAACATTTAAATTTGATCTTGATGTAAAAGCATAATCTTTAGTTATGGCATCAACCCAATTTACATCTGGATATAAATCCGGATCGTATTTGTTTTCTGTTTTTGAAATACGGTCTTCAGAAAATAAAAGCGGTTTTCCCTGCTCTACCGCCAATTCATTTAAAAGTCGCATATAAGGGCCTGCTTTAATGAACTCCGGTAATTTTGTAGGTTCCTGAATCGAATATTCTGTTCTTACCTGAATTCTTGGCGCACCAACAAAACCTCTTTTGGTATTAATCAAAATAACTCCGTTTGCTCCTCTCACTCCGTATACAGCACTTGCGGCCGCATCTTTTAAAACAGAGAAAGATTCTATTTCTGAAGGATCAAGATCGTTAAGGTTTCTTTCGATTCCGTCTACCAATACAAGCGGATTAGTTCCTCCTTTAAATGTAGAGATTCCACGAATCTTAATATCAGATTGATCATAGCCCGGTTCACCAGAACGCTGTACGGCCATAATTCCCGTAATCTGACCTGCAAGGTTGTTTCCTAATGTACGTGCCGTTCCTACTTGCAATAACGAAGGCTTTATAGTTCCAATCGCTCCTACAACCGAGGCTTTTTTCTGTGTACCGTAACCTACAACTACAACGGCCTGAAGGTCGCTGGTTTCGTCTACCATGGTTACGGTTATTGTTTTGCCATTATTTAAAGGTTTTTCGACCTCTTTCATTCCAATAAATCTAAATACAAGTATCGCTTGCGGAGAAGATACTGTAATGGTAAAAGTTCCGTCAAAGTCTGCCGTGACTGCATTCTTAGTACCTTTTTCAATCACGGTAGCACTGGGTAATGCTAATCCTTTTGAATCAATTACTTTTCCGGTAATTTTTACGGGGTTTTGAGAATTACCATTTTGTGCATAACTGGTCTCTGCAAAGAGCGCCAGGAACAATAAAAAAATCAATCCGGCACTCCTAAACTTTATTTTACCCGGGGTAAAAAAGCTTAAAAGATTGGATGACATTTTCCAAGTCGTTTTAATTTCCATTTGGTTAATTTTTTTGGTTGGTTAAAAGTTAGTTTTATCGAATTAAAAATTCATTCTAAAGATTTTTTGAAGTGCCCTTTAAAAAAAATAAGATTAATCTTGTAAATACAAATAATAGATTATACCCTCTTATTTTTTAATAGATGATAAAATATCATATACTTTTTTATTGATACTTCAATTTATCTCTTAAAAATTTCATTTTAATTTTTGACCAAATTAGCGCATTGGTAACATTATTTTAATCCCATTTCGTGTCATAATTGTGTTCAAATGATTCACGAGACCTTGAAAACACTGAAATTTAGAAATGTGAGACGAAATGGATTGTTAATTATAAAATGTAAATTGTGAATTGGTAATTTTGGGTTTGTGAGTTGTAAATTATAAGTAAGTAATTACAGCTAAAAACTATAATTTGTGAATGTGATATTTGAGACGCAGAATGATTTCAGAATAAGTATTATTAAGGAATAAAGACTAACACAAATCATAACTCAAAACTTTCAAAGCAAAAAAATAACGCATCACTGCGTTATTTTTACGTTCTACAACTATCACTAAAAATTATTTAATCACATTAGCTTTTACGCCTTCGTTGGTGATAACAACGGGTTTAATAAAACCATTTTCATCAAAATGCATTTCTTCAATGCAGGTTTCTCTGGAGTTTCCATCGGTTTCTGTGAGTGGTCTTCGGTGGTAAACTATAAAATACTGGTCAGAATCTGTTTTTTTAATAACGGAATTATGCCCCGCGCCATTGGCAATTTTAAAATCTTGTTCCAGGATTTTTCCAATTCTTTTAAACGGTCCCATTGGCGAATCGGCGATGGCGTAGGCTACGCAATAATCGGGACCTGTCCAGCCACCTTCTGACCACATAAAGTAATATTTATTATTTCTGATAAACATGAAAGGGCCTTCAACATAATTCTCGGGCGTAATTTCTTTAAAAACCGTTTTATCTTCAAAAGGAATAAAACCGGTAAAATCAGGTTTTAGTTTGGCAATATTACAATGTCTCCATCCGCCATAAATTAAATAATGCTGTCCGTCTTTATCCCTAAATACAAACTGATCAATTGGTTGCGCACCATTATAAAATTTATCAACGAGCGGTTTTCCTAAATAATCTTTAAAAGGGCCTTCTGGTTTTGAGGCAACGGCAACACCAATTCCGCCAATTTCATTATCGCTCTGAATATCATTTGCGCCAAAAAACAAAAAGTATTTGTTTTTATTTTTAATAATCGATGGCGCCCACATTGCTTTTTTTGCCCATTTAACTGCCGAAGTATCTATAATTCTGGGATGTTTTGTCCAATTGGTTAAATCTTTTGATGAAAAAGCATCCATAAAAACCTGATCTTCATAACGGGCAGAAAATGTCGGATAAACCCAATAGGTTTTATCAAAAATAATTCCTTCAGGATCTGCATACCAGCCTTTAAATATGGGATTATTGTTTTTTTTCTGATTTGAAACTGTTTCTTGTGCGATTGTTTTTGTGCACGAAATAAGCAGCAGAAAATATAATACTTGTTTCATAACATTTGGTTTGGTTTAAGGTTAGTTACAGCAATTTACGAAGTTTAACAATTAATTAGACCACGTATCTGCCGGATTTGAATCTACTTTCATATTTAAAGTTCCTCCTTTTTTAATGGATTCTAAGTCAATTGAAAGCTGCTTTAAGTCAGTATTATTCAGTTTTACTTCTTGTAAATAAATATTCGTTTTAGAATTATTTTTCACGTCAATAACAAAATTAGTATTGCGCGTTTTTCCTAATTTCTTAATGGTGATTTTATCAAACAAAGGACTTCCAATTTGAAATGACGGGTTAATATCAGTTAATCCTTTCACATCAAATAATCCAATCGATGACATAACGTACCACGCTCCCAATTGTCCCTGATCTTCGTCCTGACCGTAGCCGTAACCATGAATTCCTTCGGTTCCGTAAAATTCATCGCAAATGGCGTGAACCCATTTTTGTGTGAGATAAGGTTTTCCGGAGAAATTAAAAAGCCATGAAATATGCAGATTAGGTTGATTTCCATGATTGTAAAAACCAGATAATCCAGCAAATGCGTCGATTGTAGTTCCTCCTCCAAAAACATTTTTTTGAGATTTTGTAAAAATAGTATTCAAACGTTCGTTGAAAATATCTTTTCCTAAAACAGAAACCAATTCCGGAACATTATGCGGAACATAAAAAGTATACTGCCACGCATTTCCTTCCTGAAAACCTCTCCACGGCTGCGACGGATCAAAATCTTTTATAAATTCTCCGTTTGCATATTTAGGCCTGATAAATGTTGTTTCCTTATCGTAAATTAGTTTCCATCCGTCGGCTAATTTTATAAGTTTTTCATAGTCCTGCGTTTTGCCCAAAGCTTTAGCAAATTGCGCTACCGCATAAGCACTATAAGAATATTCTAAAGTATGCGAAGCCGAAAATCCTGAACCTTGGGTATTCGTTTGATAATCCATATTATCCAAATACGGCGAATACCCCAGTTCTACAAACTGTTTCACATCCATTTTTCCTGCGCCTTCAATTCTGCCTTTCCATTCTAATTCATTTTTTAGAGCGGTTTCATATCCTTTTTCTACATCAAAATTACGAATGCCAGAATTATAAGCCGAGGCTATTGCAAGTCCGGTAAAGTTTGTGCCTACGCCAGATACATATTTACTATTCGCGATTCCATCACCAAGCCAGCCCGCATCTTTGTATACCAGAATTTGTCCCTGAACCCAGTCTGCATAATATTCAGGATATGCAAGTGCCCATAATTGCGTTAAATTCCAGAATCCTCCCCAAATAGCATCGGTATTATAATAATTGTGCTGCGGTTTTCCTTTTGCATCCAAAGGAATCTGACCTATTTTACCATTGTTCATCGGATACGCGCCGTTGACATCGCTTCCCAGTCCGCGTCCTAATAAAGCGTGGTATAATCCTGTGTAGAATTTAATTTTATCATTTTCGTTTTTACCTTCTACAGCTATCCTTCCTAAATAATCATTCCAAGTTGCAAGACTTTGTTTTTTCGCTGCTGCGAAATTTAAACTCTTGGCTTCCGTTTCAAGATTAAGTCTGGCATTAGCTGCAGATGTATACGATAAACCTATTTTTACGGTAATCATTTCATTTTCTTTAGTGTCAAAAGTGAGGTAAACTCCCGCGCCTTCTCCGGCAATTTCTTTTATATTGGCCTGAATTCCCTGCTTATTGAATGTCCCAAAACCAGTTGGCTTTTTATCTAAAACTGCCGAGAAATACATCGACACCTCGGCTCCAGCCTGATATTTTTTCACATATTCTGGTATGGTAATTACATAACCTTCAATTCTTCCGTCTTCAGTAATCGTAACTTTTGATTCTTTAACAGCACCGCTTTCGCCTTGTCTGTTTCCAATATCAAAAATTATATTCGATTGTGAAGATTTTGGAAAGGTATATCGCTGAAAACCTACACGTTTTGTTGCTGTCAATTCGGCTTTAATTTTATAATCTTTCAACAAAACTGAATAATATCCTGATGTTGCATATTCATCTTTTCGGTCAAATCTCGATCTGTAACCTTCATCAGGGTTTTCAAGGCTTCCCGGTATTGTCTGAAGTTTACCAACAGACGGTGCAAGCACAATACCGCCAACCTGAAATTCGTGCAGACAAGCAAAACCTTCGATAGAAGTATCTCTGTCATCATAACCTGTAGCTTCCCAACCTTGTACATTTCCAAGATGTCCATTTGTAGAAGGTCCCAGTTTTGCAAGTCCAAACGGCATTGCGCCCGGAGTATAAAAAAACCAGCGGCTGTGTGCTGTTCCTATATTCGGATTTACATAATCAGACCACTTTTTTGTCGACTGCCCAAAAGTTGTATTACTGAGGAATGAAAGAACAGTTATAATGCAGAGCTTTACCAGAATGTTTTTCATAATCTAAAATCTTATTATTCTATTTGCTTTTTTATTCTAATGAAATCTACTTTAAAGTAATCGTAATTCCATCTTTAAGAGTTCCATTTCCTGTGTACGTTTTACCGTCAAGTAGTACATTTACAATGATATTTTTTACATCCTTGCTGCTATTTCTTTTCCCAATTTGATCAGAAACCTTAACCACAACAGAATTGTCCTTTCTTTGAGCACTAAAAGTTAACAAAGCGTAATCTTGTTTTTCAAACCCAAAACCGTCTCCTTCATCAAGATACAAATCTCCATTTGCTTTCCCATCTTTATCAAGACATACGAAAAGGCTCAACGGATCGAATGAATTTTCTCCAGCGTTTTGAATAATTTTTCCTGCCGGAATAATACTTCCGCCTTTTATACTCAATTTAGCCTGATATTTATCTTGTTTATCTCCTTCAACTAAACTTAATTTTTCCCAAATTCCTGAAGGGAGTATCGGGTCTTTGGCGAAAGCCGGAACTACCAAAAGATTTTCACCTAATAAAAAGGCCTGTTCTTCGGCTCTCAAACGTGAATCCTGAGAATCTGCAAAAAATACCGGAGCCATAACAGGTAATCCTGTTTGTGAAGATTCATAAAAAAGAGTGTACAAATACGGCAATAAACGGTAACGTCTTTCTAAAGCAATACGTGATGTTTTTTCAATTTCTGCACCATAAGCCCAAGGTTCTTTATCGTTTGTTCCAGCGCAGGCATGTCCGCGTGCAAAAGGCATAAAAGCTCCAAAACCAAGCCAGTTTGCCCATAAATCGCCATCTGTATTGCCAAGGAAACCTCCAATATCCGGTCCGTTAAACGGCTGTCCTGATAATCCCAAAGTAAGGGACATTGGAACCGATAATTTTAAATGATCCCAGCCCGCATAGTTATCTCCTGTCCAGGTTGCTGCATAACGCTGTCCTCCCAATAAATTAGATCTTGTAAGCAGGAAAGGACGCTTTGATGGATTTGCTTTTAAAATTCCGTTATAAGATGCTTCTACCATTAAACGGCCGTAAGCATTGTGATACAACAAATGAGAACCTTGTGGTAAATTTCCGCCTCCTTTATGCGGTGTGTCATATGGCATTGTTCCCAAACGTTTGTCTTCTGGGAAGTCATTATCATTTACGGCAGGTTCGTTCATATCGTTCCAAACGCCGTCAATTCCTGTTGCTAAGAAATCTTTGTAAAGTCCGCCCCACCAATTTCTTGTTTTCGGACTTGTAAAATCAGGAAAAGCACAATCTCCCGGCCATACTTTACCGTGATATTCTTCTCCGTTGTTTTGCTTCACCCAAACATCACTTTGTGTTCCCGAATTATAAACAGCATAATCTTTATCTACTTTTACCCCAGGATCGATCATATAAACAGCACGGAAGCCTTTTTTATGCAAATTATCATTTAAAACTTTAGGATTTTTGAATCGAATACTGTCAAAAGTAAAAACTCTGTAACCCTGCATATAATCAATATCCATCCAGATTACGTCGCACGGAATTTTCTTTTCTCTAAAAGTATCGGCGATTTCCATAACACGTTTTTCGCTGTCATAAGAAAATCGACATTGGTGATATCCTAATGCCCAGCGAGGCGGTAATTTTATAGTTCCCGTTAATTCTGAAAGCCCTTTTATAACTTCCTGAGGTGATTTTCTATCAATAATATAAACTCTGAATAAAGCGCCTTCAGAATTATAAATAATCTGATTTGAGTTTGTAATTAATTCCGCTTTCCATGTACTGTCAAAGATAATTCCGAAAGCAGAACCATCTGCACGAACTCCCATAACCCACGGATGTGTTTGATACAATCTTTTTCCGCCTTCAACGCTGTAAGCTCCGGTATCAGTATTCCATAATTTTATCGATTGTCCGTTGCGCAACAACGGGCCTGTAACTTCTCCTCCGCCATAAAGACTTACATCGCCTTTAAGATTAAGAACGGCACTTGCTTTTTCATTTTTGAAAGTAAATTCAGGAACCAGCGACCAGTCTGATGGAAGCTTTCCTTTTGCTTTTGGTTCAGAAGCAAGAATTAACGATGGCGTTTTGTTTTTATCAAATCCTTTAGGAATAAATTCTGCAATTCTGTTCCCGACTAATGAAGATTTTAATACTGAAATTTCCTGAGCAGTTGTTGTGGTTATTCCTGCTGCAATAAAAAAGGAAAATAAGATAGGTTTTAAATTCATGTTAGTAAGTTAAATGTTATAAACGGTTATGAATCAACATATGCGAATATACTAAAACGTTTTAGTATATTTATAAAAATATTGACAAATTTTGTGTTTTTCAATTATAAGCTATGAACTGCCTTTTGTCCCGTCGAAAAATGACAAGCCAAAAGGCAGTTTTATTTTGTATTAAATTTAGCGCTCTTACATAGCCGGAATAGCCAATACAGCTTCTTCTGACATTGGATCTCCAATTACCGGATTTCCGCTTTTATCCCATTTGATCTGCTGCATTCTTGGTGATCTTTTTTCGCCGCAGCCTTCTCCCGGATTAGAATTAGCATGGTATAAAATCCAGTCTTCTTTGCCGTTTGGCGATTTAAAAAACGAATTATGTCCCGGTGCATAAACCTTATTTTTATCGGATTGACCTAAAATAGGCTTATCCGATTTTACCCATGCCGAAGCATCCAGTAAATTATCTTTTCCTGTAAAGGTTAAAAGTCCTAAACTATAATTGTCTGTCCAACATCCGCTTGCAGAAAAAACGATAAAAACTTTATTTTTATGAGATAAAAATTGAGGGCCTTCGTTTACGTTTACCTGCGGCGGATTTACATCGTCATGCAATGCACCAAATAATTCCCAAGGATTTGACGGACTTGAAATTCGTACTCTGTCTCCGTCAATTTGGGTCGGGTTTTTCATTTTGGCAATATAAATATTCTGCTGTCCGTTGGTATCTCCCTCCCAGCCAGACCAAATCATGTACAGCTGTTTTTTATACGTAAACACATTTCCGTCAATAGCCCATTTATCTGTTTCGGCTGCAATTTTTCCTTTAAAAACCCATTCTCCTTCCATCGGATTTTTCGAATCATTTTCTAAAACATACATTCGGTGTGTATTGTTAGAACCGTTGTCAGCAGCAAAATACACGTACCATTTGTTGTTGATGAAATGAAATTCCGGCGCCCAGATTTCAGCAGAATAATCGGTGTTTTTAGGCGCAATCCAAATGGTTTTCTTTTCGGCATTTTTTAAATCCGCCAGATTTTTAGATTTTAAAAGCACCAAACGATCCTGCATGGTGTGCGTGTAGTAATAATAGCCATCATGATACGTACTGTAAGGATCTGGTCCATAATCCAGAATAGGATTCGAAAAGGTTTGCTGCGCCGATGCAATATTGCCTGCGATACCAAACAACATTAACAACAGTGTTTGTTTTAGTATGGATTTTTTTCTTTTCATAAATAACTTTTGGTGTTTTTTTGATCCATTGCTGGTCGTTTTTGTTTTTGGTTTTTAGGTTAGATTATTTGATATGATTTTAAAAAATAACTTTTAAGAATTTCATTTGTATTATTAAAAATATAAGTAATATTGCAATCGCTCTATTGCTGTTTATTTTGAGTCCTTTCAAAATATTTTGCTTATTTTTCAACAATTCCATAATTTATATATTAAAAAAATATCAATTTAATTTTTGACCAAAGTAGCACACAGCTCACTTTATTTTTATCTCATTTTGTTTCACAATTGTGTTCAAATGGTTCAAATACCCTTTAAAAACAAGGCAAAAGCGAGATAAAAATCAAAATGAATGCTTGTGACACAAAAGGGGAAACTATTTTTATAAAAAATTAATAAAGACATATACATGCAGCGTTTTTTAAAACTTGGGACATTAACTTACTTTTTCTTTTTGTCTACTACCATTTTTAGTCAGGAATATTATTTTAAACATTATAAGGTCGAAAACGGAATGTCTAACAATACCGTTTTGGCTTCTATTCAGGACAAAGACGGATTTTTGTGGTTTGGTACCAAAGATGGTTTGAACCGTTTTGACGGTTATCATTTTAAAACCTTCCGAAGCGGCGCCGATCCTAAAACTTCCTTAGGAATAAATTACATTCAGTCGCTGCATGAATTCAAAAATTATATCTGGGTAGGAACTGATAAAGGATTGTATTCTTATGATAAAAAACTGGAGAAATTTACCTTTATAAATGAAGCGATCAACAACCGTATTAATGATATTGATAATGATTTAAAGAATAATTTATGGTTTATTTCTATTGGAACATTAATAAAATATAATGTTGACACGAAAGAAACCAGAATGTTCGACGGCAGAAATTCCTTTTATGCCACTTCGATAACCTGTGATAAAAATGGTGTGATCTGGGTTTCTTCTTACGATGATTTATACCGATATTCTGAAGCGACTCAGAGTTTTGATAAGATTAAGGTGCAAATGCCCAACAGTACTTTTTCAATCTCTGTAATTTATGCTTTAGATGCCAACTCCATTTTAATTGGAACGCGTGATCACGGTATTTACAAATATGATGTCGCAACGGGAAAAACTGCACCTTTTATCAATGATGTCGAAAAACCGGTTTTTGTCCGTCAGTTTAAAAGAAATAAAAATGAATTGTGGATTGCCAGCGAATCCGGTGTTTATATTTATAATTTAAAAGATAAAACAACCCGAAATCTACGCAAAAGTCCGAGTGATCCTTACGCCATTTCAGACAATGCGGCGTATTGTATTACGATTGATAAAGAAAACGGTGTCTGGATTGGGACTTATTTTGGCGGTGTCAATTATCATCAAAAACAATACGATCAGTTTAAGAAATATTTCCCGCGAAAAAGTGAAAATGCCATTGTTGGAAGTGCCGTTAGGGAAATTCACAAAGACGATCAAGGGAATCTCTGGATTGGTACGGAAGATGCCGGAATCAACAAGTTTAATTTGCAGACTAAGAAATTTGTAAATTTTAAACCCGACGGAACAAAATCAGGACTTTCGTTTTATAATATACACGGCGTTTTACCCAGAGGTAATAAAATCTGGATTGGAACTTTTGAACACGGACTGGACGTTATGGACGCTGCAACCGGAAGGGTTATCAAACATTATGACCATACGACAAGCAGTTTTAAAAGTGATTTTATTGTTACGTTTTACGAAACTCCCGATAAGAAATTATACGTAGTAACATCTGTTGGAATTTATTTGTATGATGAGAAAAATGACAGTTTTAAAATCTGTGATTATTTTTCAGAAAGCACACATTTTAACTGTATGTTTAACGACAAAGACGGGAATTTATGGGCAGGATCTTACCGCGACGGATTGTTTTATTATAACCCAAAAACGAAAGAAAAAGCAGTTTACAGACACGATTTTAAAGAGGATAAAAGTATCAGCAATGACTTTATTACTTCGATTTTTCAGGACAAGCAAAACAACCTTTGGATTGCAACCGAAAATGGTTTGAATTTATTTGATTTTAAAACGAAAGCATTCAAAAAATTTACGACTAAAGATGGTTTTTCGAGCAATGTGATCTATTCTATTTTACAAGATGAAAATCAGAATTTATGCATTACCACTTCAAAAGGTTTAGTCAAATTTAATTATAAAACAAAAGCGGTTAAAATCTTCACGACAGCAAACGGTTTATTGAGCGATCAGTTTAATTACAGCTCTGCTTTCAGGGATTCAAATGGCGATATGTATTTTGGGAACCTGAACGGGATGATTAGTTTTAATCCTAAAAATTTCAGCACTTACAAATACAATCCTCCTATTTTCATCACGGGACTTCAAATTAATAATCAGGATGTAATTGTAAATGATAAAGATTCTCCGCTTGATGAATCTGTTTCGTATATCAAAAAAATTACCTTAAAAAATTATCAATCTAATTTTAATATCGATTTTGCTTCGTTAAGTTATACTGCACCCGAACTTACACAATACTGGTATAAACTGGACGGCATCAGCGATGACTGGGTTTATCTGAATAAAAACAATAAAGTGTTTTTTACGGAACTTCCTTCCGGTAGCTATAAATTCAGGGTAAAATCGTTAAGCGCTGGCGGAATCTGGAGTAAAGAAGCTGTGGTAGAAATTACTATTTTACCGCCATTTTGGGCAAGCGGTTATGCTTTTTTCTTTTATTTTTTAATTATTGCGGGATGTCTTTACTGGCTTTTGCGTAGATATCATCATATGAATATCAAGGAAAATAACCAGAAAATTGCCAATCTGAATAACGAGAAAGAGAAAGAAATTTATCATGCTAAGATTGAATTCTTTACGAATGTAGCGCATGAAATACGAACGCCTTTAACGCTGATTAAAAGTCCGTTAGAAAGCTTACTAAAAAGAACGTACGAGTCTCCGGAAATTATACCGAATTTATCCATAATGGAGAAAAATACTTCCCGTTTATTGAATTTGGTTAATGAACTTCTGGACTTTAGAAAAACAGAAATGGAAGGTTTGGGATTAACTTTTGTGGAAACAAATATTTCATTATTAGTGAGACAATTACATTCGCAGTTTACACCTTTAATTGAAGAAAGAAATATTCATCTGGAATTAGAATTGGGCGAAAAAAACATCTACGCTTTTGTTGATGAAGAAGCCATTCGAAAAATCCTGACCAATTTAATTAGCAATGCCATTAAATATGCTAAAAAAGAAGTGATTATTACTTTGTTCCGAGATGAAGATTCACTGGAATTTATCGTTAAGAACGATGGAAATTTAATTCCGAAAAGTCTTAAAAGTAAAATTTTCGAACCTTTCTTTAGAATTCTAGGTTCTGAAACACAAACCGGAACCGGAATTGGATTGTCTCTTGCCCACTCTTTAACGGAACTGCATAACGGAACTTTAAAACTGCAGTTTGTAGACGATTCGATGAATACGTTTGTTTTGCGACTGCCGCTGCGTCAGCAAAGCGAATTTCATTTGTATAAAGATTCCGCTGATACGGTAAAAGATAATAATGAAGAATTTGAAAATGAGATTACGGCTAAAAACGTAAAAACCCAAATCCTTATTGTGGAAGATAATCTGGAACTGCTCAATTTTATGAGTAAAGAATTGAGTAAAGAATATAAAATTTATAAAGCTGCAAACGGTGAAGAAGCTTTAAAGATTATTCACAATCAAACAATTCATATTGTCATAAGCGATATTACAATGCCTGTAATGGACGGAATTGAATTGTGCAGCCGTATTAAATCTAATATCGAAACCAGTCATATTCCGGTAATTTTACTGACTGCTTTAAGTGCGATCCAAACACGTATTAAAGGTCTGGAATCCGGAGCTGATGCTTATATTCCGAAACCATTTTCAATGGATTTTATTCTGGCACAAATTGATAATTTACTATCAAACAGACGCCACGTTATGGAGTATTATGCGAGTTCTCCGCTGTCACATTTAAAATCTATTGCTCATAATACCATCGACGAAGAATTCATTAAAAAACTGGATGATATTATCGATCAAAATATGGCTGACACGAATTTAAGTGTTGAATCTCTTGCCGATATTCTGCATATGAGCCGCTCGACTTTATATCGAAAAATCAAAGACATTTCGAACCTAAGTCCAAACGAGTTGATTAATAACGCCCGTTTGAAAAAAGCTGCAGAATTACTGCTTTCAGGAAAATACAAAGTGTATGAAATTGCGGAAATTGTAGGCTACAATTCGCAGTCAAGCTTCAGCAGAAATTTCCAAAAAAGCTTCTCGATGTCGCCATCGGAATTTATTAACGCAAATGAAAATTAATTGTTAATGGTTAATTGTTAATGGTTAGTTGTTTTTCCATAATTAACAACTAACCATTAACAATTAACCATTATTTTAGAATTGTTTCCTGAAGTTCTTCCAGCGTTTTTCCTTTGGTTTCCGGCATCATGAAAATGACAAAAAACAACTGAAATACCATCATAATGGCGAAAATCAAAAACACGGCGGCTGCTCCAATTGTAGAGAATAAAAACGGAATCATCGACGGAATAATAGCAGCCAAAACCCAATGCGTGGAGGAACCAAATGCCTGACCGCTGGCTCTTAAATGGTTTGGAAAAATTTCTGAAATAAAAACCCAAATTACCGCACCTTGTCCTATAGCGTGTGAAGCTATAAATAAAAACAGAAAAATTGGAACCTGCAGACCTTCCCACTTAAAGAAAAATGCCGCTGCAACCAACCCTAAGGAAATTATATAGCCGATTGATCCTATGTACATCAAAATTTTTCTTCCTAAAACATCAATTAAAAAAACACCGAAAAGGGTAAATACCAAATTCGTTATTCCGATGCCTACGCTGCTCATTAAAGCGGCACTTTCGCCCAATCCTGCTTCTGCAAAAATTCTTGGAGCATAATACAAAAAAGCGTTAATCCCCGAAAATTGATTGAATACAGCAATTAGAAATGCTAATAGCAGCGGAAATCGGTATTTCTTTAAAAATATAGTTTCGCCTTTGTTGTTTTCATTATCGTTTCCCAAATGCATTTCGTGCAGTAAATCTTCAATTTTGGCGTTAGGATCTATTTTTTCCAAAACTGTTTTAGCATCCGAAATTCTGGATTTTGAAAGCAGCCATCTCGGACTTTCGGGAATTGTAAATACAACAATCGTATAAAAAAATGCCGGAAAAGCCATTATTCCAATCATCCATCTCCAGGCATTTTCGCCCGCATCACGCAGTAAATAATTAGATAAAAACGCCATTAAAATTCCCAAGACAATATTAAACTGATAGAGCGAAACCAAACGTCCTCTGTCTTTTGCCGGAGCAATTTCAGAAACATAAGCCGGAGCCGCAATAGTTGATGCGCCAATTCCTAATCCGCCTAAAAATCTAAAGAAAGCAAAAGTCCACGGATCATTTGCTAACGAAGAACCTATTGCCGAAACGAGGAATAAAATACCAATCCAGATCAGCGTTTTTTTACGTCCTAATTTATTAGTTGGAATACCGCCAAAAATAGCTCCCACAACCGTTCCCCAAAGTGCCATTGCCATAACAACAGAACCATGAAAAACATCTGATGTATGCCATAATTCCTGTAGTTTAGTATCTGCACCAGAAATCACAACGGTATCAAAACCAAATAAAAAACCGGCCAATGCGGCGGTAACAGACCATAATAGTATTTTATTCATAATAAGTATTTGTTAGTATCATCCATATAAAAACTCACAAAAAACTATAGTAACTAAAAAAAATTACATAATTTTTTATCAAATGTAAAAAAAATATTTTCAAATACTAAAACGTTTTAGTATTTTTATTGAATTATTAAATGTCTAATTTTTCAAAACCAAAAAATTGCTGTTCAACAAAACTTAAAACTACTACCGCAAAATAAACCACATGAAAAAAACAATTATCATAGGCTTGTTAACCACAACATTTGCCTTGAATGCACAAGTCTACAAAGACCCCAAAGCGCCCGTTGAAGAGCGGGTCAAAGATTTACTCGGCCGCATGACGCTGGAGGAAAAAGTAAATTACATAAACGGTACCAACTGGATGTATACCAAAGAAATCAAACGGTTAGGAATTCCACAATTTAAAATGAGTGACGGCCCTGTAGGAACTAAATCCTACGGAAAAAGCACTGCCTACCCTGCCAGCGTAATGAATGCTGCCACATGGAATACCAGTTTGGTTTACGATCTGGGCGTTGCATTAGGAAGGGATTCACGTTCCAGAGGTATCAATTTTCTTTTAGGGCCTGGCGTAAATATTGCACGCGCGCCAATGACGGGACGTAACTTTGAATATTTGGGAGAAGATCCGTTTCTCTCAGCAGCGTTAGCCGTTAATTATATAAAAGGAGTTCAAAGTCAGCGTGTGGTGGCAACTGTAAAACATTTTGCCGCTAACAATCAGGAATACGATCGAAATTTTGTTTCTTCGGATATTGATGAACGAACCCTTCAGGAAATCTATCTACCTGCTTTTAAAGCCGCGGTTCAAAAAGCAAAAGTCGGCGCAGTTATGAACAGTTATAATTTGCTAAACGGCGAACATACTTCGCAAAATGCCCATTTGAATTTAGATATTCTAAAAAAAGACTGGAAATTCGACGGCATTTTAATGTCTGACTGGGGCGGCGTTCATGACGGAATCGCTGCATTTAAAAACGGAACAGATCTCGAAATGCCGGGCGATGAACATATGCTTCCAACATTACTTTTGCCCGCTTTAAAAAATGGTGAAATTCAGGAAACAACTTTAAATGATAAGGTTTCACGAATTTTAAAAGTTTGTTTCAGCTACGGTTTTTTTGACCAAAAACAAACTGATGAAAGTATTCCGAAAGATGATCCTAAAAGTGCCAAAGTTGCTTTAAAAATAGCTCAGGAAGGAATTGTTCTTCTAAAAAATGAGAATAACATTCTCCCTATCAATTTGGCAAAAACTAAAAAAATTGCTTTTATCGGACCAAATGCCAATTCATTTAATGCAGGCGGCGGAAGTTCTCAAACAGAACCTTTTCATTTTAGCTCATATTATAACGGATTTAAAACTGCTGCAAAAAACAGCACTGTAACGTATGCAATGGGGATTCCGAGTTTGAATGCCTTGTCTGAACAATCTGTTTTTTATTTAGAACCGGGTTCTCAAACTGTTGGTTTGAAAGCAGAATATTTCAATAATAAAGAGTTATCGGGAATTCCATTGGAAGTTAGAAAGGATAAAATTGTTGATTTTTCGTGGGTTCAGACTCCAAATGTTATCGGAATGGGTCAGGATAATTTTTCTGTAAGATGGACAGGCGTTATCAAACCAACAAAAACTGCTGTTTATAAATTTGCTGTTCGAGGCGATGATGGCTACAGACTGTTTATCAACGACAAAATTGTGCTGGATTACTGGAGCGATCACGGCCCTATTGAAAAAAATGCTGAACTTACTTTAAATGCTGATACAGAATACAAAGTAAGACTTGAATATTATGAAAATAACGGAGACGCTTCCATAACGTTTGCCTGGTTTGAACCAAAAGAAGAAAATTTCAACGAAGCTATAAAACTAGCTTCCGAAGCCGATATTGCTATTCTCTGCGTTGGTTTTAATCAGCAGATTGAGCATGAAGGAGATGAAAGACCTTTTGAACTTCCGGAAGCTCAGGAAGAATTGATAAAAGTGGTTACAAAAGCAAATCCTAATACTATTGTGGTTTTAAATGCCGGAGGAAATGTGTATATGCAAAACTGGCTTCCAAATATTAAAGGCCTTGTTCATACTTTTTATGCCGGGCAGGAAGGCGGTGCAGCATTGGCGGATATTCTATTGGGAAAAGTAAATCCGAGTGGAAAACTTCCGGTAAGTTTCGAAAAAAACTGGAAAGACAATGCTACTTACAACAATTATTATGATACCGATAATGATAAAAGAGTGCAATACAAAGAAGGTTTATTTGTAGGTTACAGACATTATGATAAAAATAATATTGAACCGCAGTTTGCTTTTGGTTTTGGATTATCTTACACGAGTTTTCAATACAGCGATCTTAAAGTTTCCATACAGCAAAACGAGGGTAAAATATCTGCTAATGTTACTTTTAAGGTAAAAAACACAGGGAATGCAGATGGCGCAGAAGCGGCACAATTATATGTTCGCGATATCATTTCTCCAGTCGAAAGACCTGTGAAAGAATTAAAAGGATTTAGCAAAATGTTTCTGAAAAAAGGCGAAACCAAAGAATTCAAAATAACGCTGGACGAAAGTGCTTTTTCGTATTACAAAACAGCGCTAAAAGATTTTGGTTATGATGCGGGAGAGTTTGAAATTTTAATTGGTGCTTCATCAAAAGACATTCGATTAAAAGAAACTATTACTTTAAATTAATAAACAGCATAATGATAACTAATGACCGAAATTTTAAATTTATGATGCCACCATTATTAAAAAATCAAGCTTCCAAAATTTTATTATTTTTAATTCTGATCCTGAACCAAAATTCAATTTTTGCGTTTCAAAAATTAGAACAAAATTTTTCTGCTCAGGATACTGCCAAAGTTCCAAAAGAAATTGAAGACCCGGAAAACATTGGCATAAATAAAGAAGCTGCTCATGCAACCTTAATGCCTTATGCTTCACTTAAAGAAGCGCTTACAGCTAACCGACACGCTTCTACTTTTAGTAAAAGTTTAAATGGAATGTGGAAATTCAACTGGGTCGACTGGCCGCAAAAACGTCCGGTAAACTTTTACAAAACAGATTACGATGTATCTAGTTGGAAGGAAATAAAAGTGCCTTCGAACTGGCAGATTGAAGGTTACGGAACGCCTTATTACAGCAATTACAATTATATTTTCCAGAAAGACTTTCCAAAAGTTATGAGTACTCCGCCTGAAAAATTTACGGCGTTTCACGAAAGAAATCCTGTGGGAAGTTACCGCCGTGATTTTACCGTTCCCGAAAACTGGAAAGGAAGGCGCATTTTAATCACTTTTGACGGTGTTGATGCGGGTTTCTTTATTTGGGTAAACGGAAAAAAAGTCGGCTACAGCATAAACAGCCGTAATGCCGCAGAATTTGACTTAACGAAATATCTTGTTGCCGGAAAAAATACGCTTGCTGTCGAAGTATATCGTTTTACAACCGGAAGTTATTTAGAAGATCAGGATATGTGGCGATTAAGCGGTATTTTTAGAAATGTAACGCTTTGGAGTACGCCGCAGCAACATATTCGAGATTATTTCATTAAAACAAATCTGGATAAAAATTATAAAGATGCCGATGTTTTGGTCACAACAAAAATTAAAAACTATGGAAATACAGCAACAAAACCCCGCTTTATTGAAGCTGTTCTTTATGATGGAGATAATCCTGTGAGTAAAGCTGCTGGGAAGAAAAATATTCCGGCTTTGAAACCCGGTCAGGAAATTACGGTTGACGTGGCTTTTCATGTCAGTAATCCTAAAAAATGGACTGCAGAAACGCCTTCTCTTTACACAACCGTCATCAATTTAAAAGAAGGAAAAAATACAATCGAAACCTTATCATCAAAAACAGGTTTTAGAAAAATTGAAATTAAAGGCCGATTGTTTACTGTAAATGGCACTGCGATAAAACTGAAAGGTGTTAATCGCCATGAAAACTGGCCAGACGACGGGCATGCCGTTACCGAAGAACAAATGATAAAAGATATTCTTTTAATCAAACAAGCCAATTGTAATCATGTCAGAACGAGTCATTACTCTAATGATCCGCGATGGTATGAATTATGTGATCAATATGGTCTTTATTTAGTTGCCGAAGCCAATGTTGAATGCCACGGAGCGATGAATGAATTTAATGATGAACCGCGAATGAAAGCGGCAATTGTTGATCGAAATGTGGCGAATACAGAAAATTTTAAAAATCATCCTTCGGTATTGATCTGGTCTTTGGGGAACGAAAACGGAACGGGCGGTGTAAACTTTAGAACGGCTCTAAAAACAATTAAGGAAATTGATCCAACCAGACCTACTCATTATGAAGGTTTTGGCATTGCGTTGAATAATCCGGCAGATATTGACAGCCAGATGTATACGGATGTTTTTAATTTAGAAAAACATGCTAATGATGCCTCTTTAAACAAACCATTTTATTTATGCGAATATGCGCATGCGATGTTTAATTCGATGGGTTCTGTAGATATCTACAATGATTTATTTGATAAATATCCGGCTTTACTTGGCGGTGCTATCTGGGAATGGCAGGATCAGGGAATTTATAATAATCGTGATCCTAAACATCCTATAACGGCTTTTGGTGGTGGTTTTGGCGAATATCCAAACGATCAGTATTTTATTCATAAAGGTGTTGTTTTTTCAGATAGATCAATAAAACCACATTATCCGGAATTAAAACATGCATATCAATGGATTTCGATTGTAGATAAAGACAGTAAAAATGGACTTTTCACGATTAAAAACCGTTACGAAACCAAGAACTTAAACAGTCTTACTGCCAAATGGGAATTAACGCAAGACGGCAATTTAAGAGCTTCAGGGGATCTAAAAACCGGTTCTATCAATCCTGGTGAAGAAAAAGAGATCAAAATCCCTTTAGATATTTTGTATAAACCTGGTTCAGAATATTTTTTACGCATTTCATTTGCTCTTGCAGAAGATGAATTATGGGCAAATAAAGGTTACGAAGTAGCTTCACAGCAATTTGAACTTCCGGTAAATATTCCGCCAATTTTACAACATATTGTAGAAGCAGATTTATCTGTAAAAAACAGTAAAAACTTTATTCAGCTTATTGGAAGTAATTTTAAAATTGAATTTGATAAAAACAAAGGGACGTTTTCTAAAATTGAAAAAAACGGTAAAAATCTTTTACAGGAAAACGGAGGACCGCTTTTGCATTTATGGCGCGCACCGCACAGAAAAGATGATATGTGGGCTTATGAAAATTGGGACAAATATGGTTTACAAAACATTAAATGGACAGCAAGCAACATAAAAACGCAAAAAATATCAAGCGGCAGTTTTGAAATTAAAGCGACTTTAACCGGAACGGGCAAACAAAACTTTAGAGTAATACACAACGTTTTTTATACCATTAGCGGAAACGGTTCTATTAAAATCACGAATGATGTGAGTTTTAATGATCCCAATTTAATTTTAGGCCGAATTGGTGTTCGTATGTTTTTAGATAAAGATTTAAACCAATTTGATTATTTAGGACGCGGGCCAATGGAAAATTATCCTGATAGAAAAAGTGGTTTTGATGTTGGTCATTATTACAGTTCTGTAAACGAACAATTAACGCCTTATGAAAAACCTATGGAAGCCGGAAATCATGAAGATGTACGATGGGCAAATGTAAAATCTCAAAATGGTTTAGGTTTAACTGTTAAACAGGGCGATGATTTACTGCAGGTTGCTGCGCTGCCCTACAGCGATGAAGAAATGGAAAATGTAGAATACAAAATAGATTTACCTAAAAGTAAAGGAACTGTTTTGTGTGTTTCGCATAAAACCTTAGGCGTTGGTTCCTGGGGTTGCGGGCCAAAACCTTTAGAACAATATTTGGTTTATGCAAAAGCAACTTCGTTTAATTATGAAATTGATTTGAATTCGAAATAAGAATTTAATCCGTTAACCAGAAATAAAAAAAAGCATTAGTAATCGTTACTAATGCTTTTTTTTATTTTAATAGAATCTAAAGTTTTATTCTTCGGTAATTTTAAAAGAATAAGAACCGGATTTAAGTTGAATCACTTTATATATTCCTTCATTTGCAACATTAATATCTTTTGAATTACAAGTAAAAGTGCTGTTCTTGCCTAAATAAAAACTCGCATTGGAGTTTGGCGGAACAACTACTTTATAAAGTATATTTTTATTTTCCCGTTTCCAGTTTGATACAATTTTTCCGTAAGGAGATATGTGTTCCGATTCAAAAAAATCAAGTCCGTTTACAAAATTTGGTTTTAATAGAATGTGCTTAAAACCCGGTGCATTTTCATCTGGAAAAATTCCGCCCAAACCTTTGTACATCCACGCTCCTATTTCTCCAAACATAATATGATTTAAAGATGCGTCGTTTTTTTCAACATGCAATGGCCAGTTTTCATACAAAGTTGTAGCCCCGTTTTTTATCCAATAACCCCACGAAGGAAAATCTTCCTGTGAAGCAATTTTATACGCAGCATCGGCATAACCGTTTTCGCTTAAAGCATTCAGTAAAGACTTCGTTCCTAATAAACCAACATCCAAATGAAAATTAGTTTCCTGTACTTTTTTATACAGATTATCGGCTACTTTTTGTTTGAATTCATCAGGAACTAATCCCCAATAAAGCGGGCCTGATAATTCGGTTTGTGTTCCGCTCGCATATAAGTTTGTTGACGGATTAAAAAACTCCTGATTGAATGCCGTTTTAATTTTTGCTGCTAATTTAAAATAATGTTCAGCATCGCTTGTTTTTCCTAATAATTTTGCTGTTTTGGCTAAAATCAAAGCATCTGCATAATAATACATTGTCGAAGTCAGCGGTTTAGAACTTTGGCTTTTAACAGGAACCCAATCGCCTAATCCCCAATCTGTAATACCTGTTGGATATTTTTGATCAATCAAATCTACATATTTTTTGATGTTGGGATACATCTTGTTCAGCAAACTGGAATCTCCGTAAAACTCATATATTTTCCACGGAATAATTGCAATCGAACTCGTCCAGTCCGGACCCGTTGCAAATTCATATCCAAAAGCTCCCGGATTTGGGACAATATTAGAAATTCCGCCGTCTGGCTGCTGCTCGTCCTGATGATCGGCAAGCCATTTTTCGTAAATCGTAATGCCGTCAAAATTATATAATCCGGTTTCTACATTGGTTTGCGCATCTCCTGTCCACCCGTTTTTTTCGCGCTGCGGACAATCGGTTGGATAACCAAATAAATTGGCCAAATAACTGCTGTTTGTAGCTTCCCAAATTTTATTAAAAACCTCATTTGAAGTTTTTATTTTTCCGACAGAAGGAACGTCACTGTGCATTTCCAGAGCTAAAAGACAATCCTCATTTAATTTAAAAGGTTTATTTGTGGTTATTTCTACAAATTGAAATCCTTTGTAATTGAATTTTGGAGAAAAACTCTCCTCAGCATTTCCTTTTGCAATATAAATATCCGTTTGAAAAGGATCTGAATTGTCTGTAGGACGATAATGTAAATCGATATTAGAAAGATCAACCATTCCGTTTTGATACAAACGTTCTGCATGTTTTATTCTGAAAATAGTCTTCGGAGCAGCATTTTTTATCGAAAAACGAACGGTTCCTGCAATATTTCTTGGGAATGAAAATACGGTTAAAGTATCATTTACCCGATTAATTTTTGTTGGTTTTAACTGAGCTGTAATCTGGATAGGATGCAATTGCTGCGAAACCAAATTGGATGATGGCGCTTTTACAATTGTAGATTTTTTCCAATTGCTGTCGTCAAAATCAGGTTTGTTCCAATTGCTAATTTCTTTACGGGCATCATAATGTTCGCCTGTATAAATACTGTTGAAAATTACTGTGCTGTCTGCTGTTTTCCAAGTTTCATCGGTAACAATAGTTTCCGTTGTATTATCAGAATAGGTAATTCTGATGTTTACCAAACAACGCGGACGATTTCTCCAAATTGTTTTATCAAACTTCCAAACAGCGGTCGATTGATGGTTGTACCAACCGTTTCCTAATAAAATACCAAAAGCGTTTTTTCCTTTTTGTAATTGCGATGTAATGTCTAAAGTGGCATATAAATTTCGGCTGTCAAATTTTGTAAACATTGGATCGAGCATTCGGTTTCCAATTTTTTTTCCGTTTACATAAAACTCATATAATCCTCCGGCTGTAACATAAACACGAGCTGTTTTTATTGTTTTTGATGTGGAAATTTCTTTTCTGAAATACGGAGCGGGCTTGTAATTTATATCATGAGAATCTGAAATCCAACTTCCTTTCCAATCATTGGGTTGCATCATGGCAGTTTCAAAACGCTGAATTTTTGAAATTTGCAGTTTGTTATTCTGATCCCAAATTTTTACTCTCCAGAAATAAGTGGTAAAAGATTGTAAAGATTCTCCTTTATAAGAAATTAAAATATCTGATGAAATTACTTTTCCGGTATTCCAAACTGTTGCTTTTCCTTTTATTAAAGCGATTGAATCTGTTGCGGTTTCTATTTGATATGCGGTTTGATATACATTATTCTTGTTACCGCTTAACTGCCAGGAAAATCTTGGTTCCTGAACATCAATTCCTAATGGATTTACTAAATGTTCGCATTTGAGATTTACAGGCGTTTGTGAATGGCCTGCAAAACTCATTAACAGAAAAAGGAAAAACAGATATAGCGTTTTATTGATTTTTTTATTCTGTATTATCATTAGGTTTTATTTTTTAATACGTTTTAAAGGTGTAGTCCCTAACGGGACAAAATAATTGCGGTAATTGATGTTTGCTACCGATATAAAATCCCTAACGGGATAAACTAGTCTTATCATATTGCTCCACATATAAAATCCCTTTGGGATAAAACCTCAATTAATTATTTTTTTTAATTGTATTTACTTCAAGACTATTTGTTTAGTCCCTAACGGGACAAATAATTACGGGCATTGATATATTTCTACCGATATTAGATCCCTACGGGATAGCACACAATCGATTGAAATGTTTACAAAAAATTATGCAACATTTTATTTGCTTTGTCCCGTAGGGGATTTAATATCGATAACAACACAAACGCCCAGACTAGTTTATCCCGTAGGGATTTAATATCGGTAGAAATATATCAATGCCCGTAATTATTTGTCCCGTTAGGGACTAAACATATAGCTCTGAAATAAATACAATTAAAAATTGGCTACAACCATTAAAATTCTTTAATTTTAAATCTCTTCTAAAACTGCAGCCCATCCTCCATTTCTAACCATTTTGATTTTCAGGATATCATTTTTGCTGACTTCGGTACTTTTTTTCCTGTAATCCATCGCTTGATATCCGGCATTAATTCCATCTTCAAATGAGGTTATTTTGTATTTTTTTGACGTTAGAAAATCTAATTTTATTTCAAAAGAACGCTCTTTTTCGGCGCTGTTTGTGATTCCGCCAATGAACCATTTTGTTCCTTTTCTTTTGGCTACAATGGCGTACTTTCCGGCATTGGCTTCTAATGCTTTGGTTTCATCCCAGGTTGTTGGTACAGAAGTGATGAAATCGGTGCATTCTTTTTCGCGATAATAAAGAGTTGGATTATCTGCCAGCATTTGCAGACCGCTTTCAAACACTACAAACAAAGCCAGCTGATACGCTCTTGTTCCAATACTTGCCGAATTTGGTCTTTCAGATCGGTATACTTCCGGCTGCATGCTGATCATGGCGCCCGGCGTATAATCCATTGGGCCGACTGCATTTCGCATAAAAGGAAAATACAAACTGTTGTCTGGTTTACAGCCGTCCATTTGCTCCATTCCTCTTACGCCCTCGTAAGAGATTAAATTTGGGTATTTGTATTCTAAACCAGATGGTTTAAACGCGCCGTGAAAGTCTACAAAAATCTGATGTTTGGCTGCTTCTTTTACTACTTTTTCATAATAATTGACCATTACCTGATCGCTGCGATCCATAAAATCAATTTTTACTCCGGCAATTCCCCATTCTTTAAAAGTTTTAAAAAGCTCCATATTTTTGTCAACCGTAAGCCACGTAAGCCATAATACGATGCCTACTTTCTTTTCTTTTCCGTAGCGAATAAGTTCCTGAACATTTACATTCGGATTTGGCGAATAGGGATCTTCTGTACTATTTGCCCATCCTTCATCCATAATGATATATTTTATGCCAAATTTTGATGCAAAATCGATGTAATATTTATACGTATCTAAGTTATATCCTGAAACAAAATTTACGTCTGGACCATAAGGTGTTGCACCATTCCACCATTCCCAGCTTGCTTGTCCGGGTTTTATCCAGGATGCGTCTTTGAGTTCACTTTTTGGAGCTAGTTTCAGCGTCATTGTGTTTTCAATCAGCTGTTTGTCATTTTTTGTAATGACAAAATAACGCCATGGAAAATTTCTTGTTCCTGAAGTTTTTGCAATATAATTGGCTTCTTTAAGGATTTTAAGGCTTCGGTCACCGTCTGGGCCAAATTCTAAAGGTGTTTTTGGAAAAGTCGATACAACTCCAGTTCCTGTTCCTTTTAAAAACATTCCTGCATAATCAGAAAGATCAGATTCGCTAATTAGGATTTTGTATTGTTTTTTGGAATCGACTAAAATGGGAAGTGTAGACATTTTATCCGAAGGTTTCCAATCTTTGACTGTCGTTTGTGAATAGGCTTCTTCATAAGAAGTTTTAAAATTTCCTGTCTGCTGTAAATGAAGCAAATAATCATCTGGGAAATTGACTGTGAAATCCTCGTTTACTACTTCAATTTCTCCTTTTTTTGCGGTTATAAATCGATATGCAATTCCTTCATCAAAAGCCCTAAATTCTACGGAATAGTTTCCTTTAAAATTCAGCAATAAATAATTATAATTATTAGAAACAGATGAAAATTTCAGCGGAACTACGGGTTTAATTTCTTCTTTTATTTTTCCTGTTTTGTTTCCGCTTAATTTTGGATTTGTGCCTAAAGTTTCATCTTTGAGAATTAAAGCCAAATGACTTTTTGAGGTTAAAACTTCGTTTCCTGCTGTAATTGAATAATAAATTTTATCACTCAAATTAACCGAAACTTTTAATTCTCCGTTTGGCGATGTGATTTCAAAATTAGTTTGCTGCGAATGCACATTTGAAATTCCCAAAAGCAATAATAAGCACGTAAATAATTTTATATTTTTCATAAAAAACGTTTTTATATGAATAACGTCCCACAAAAATGGGACGTTATCTCTTATTTATAAAATGCTGTTATTTTGTTGTAAGTTGTATTTCACCACCATTTTTAAACAAATCATGAGAAATGAAATAACCGTCGATTTTAGAACCGTTAACTTTAATCGTTTCCAGATTTCTTTTTCCATTCGGGTTTTTAATCGTTACTTTTTTGCCTGCCGGCGTTGTCCACGAAACTTCTTTAAAAATAGGAACGGTTACAATATATTCAGGATCGGCTGGTGATAACGGGTAAAGTCCCAATGCTCCAAACACATACCACGAAGACATTTCGCCCGCATCATCCATACCGCTCATGGCCAGTTTTTCAGGACCAATTCCGTACATAGTTTCTAATATTTCGTCTATTCTTTGCTGTGATTTTTCTGGCTTGTTTACAAAATAATACGAAAACGGAGCTTCGTGGTCCGGCTGATTTCCGTGACAATACTGCCCAATAAAACCAGAAATGTTCCAGGCGATATAATTTGGGTTCCAGGGTTTTGTAAACAATTCATCCAATTTTGCTTCAAAAGGTTTTGCGCCTCCGTAAAGCTGTACTAATCCCGGCATATCATGCGGTGTAAAAAAGGAAACCTGCCATGCATTTGCTTCTCTGTACATGTATTCATAATATGGAAACTCCGGATTAAATGGCGTAACCCAAGAACCATCTGCCAGTTTTCCTCTCATAAAAGTGGTCGACTTGTCAAAAACGTTTGCATAATTTTTAGAACGTTTTACCAGATCATTGTAATGTTCTGTATCGTTTAGTTCTTTGGCTAATAAGGAAAGCGCGTGATCGTCGTAAGCGTATTCTAACGTTTTTGTAACGCCGGCATTTGCTACGGTTTCTATCTTTGGATCTTTAATATCTTGTTCCGGCACATATCCTTTGGCAATATATTCTGCAATATGAGGTCTTGTTCCGCCTTCTTTATAAGCGTTATTCAGCAATAATTCGTATGCTTTTTTAACATCGTAATTTCTAATTCCTCTCATGTATGAACCTGCAATAAAGGATGCGGCGTGATCTCCGTGAAAAAATGTTGGAATAAAACCTTTTATTTCTCCTTCGTTGATAATGGAACTGATTACATCGCTTGTAACTTCCGGAGAAAAAATACTTAATAAAACGAGTTTATTTCTGTAATCGTCCCATAATGAAGGAAGTGTGTAATAATGATAATTCTCTTTTCTTACTTTCCCTGCTTCGTCTTTAAATTGTCCGTTTATGTCGCTTCGTAAGGCAGGCCATAAAAACGATCTGTACAACATGCTGTAAAACATTACATTTTGCTGTTCTGTTCCGCCTTTAACCTGAATTTTAGAAAGCAGGTTTTCCCATTGTGTGCTTCCTTCTTCAAAAACTTTGGTCAGGGTTTTATCTCCTACTTCGGCTTTTAAATTTTCTTTTGCATTTTCTACGCTCACAAATGATAAAGCGATTTTTACCGTTACGGGTTTTGTATCTCCGTCTTTTATGTTTACCAATGCATAACCGTTGCTTTTAGCGATATCTTTGATATCTACTTTGTCAATTGGACTGCTTAAAGTGGCGTAGAAATATATTTTTTCGCCTCCGGTTCTTTGAAAACCGCTTACGGTATTTGAACCTTCCTGTTTAATCTGCCAGTCGTCTACATGATTATTGGCTCTTCCTAAATCAAAAAGTACTTTTCGTCCTTTGTTGTTTTTAAAAGTATATTCGTGAATACCACAGCGTAATGTCGAAGTTAATTTTACCTGTACATTATAATCTTTTAAATATACTTCGTAATACGCAGGACTTCCTTTTTCCTGATTGTGGCTAAAGGATGATTTATACGGAAATGAAGCTCCATCTGGAACGGGTAAAAGCGGAATATGACATAAATTCCAATGTCCTTTATTGGTGTGTGTAAATCCTAAAATTTCAGTGTCTTCGTATTCATATCCTGCACCGGATCTGTATTTTGTCATTGGACTTAACTGAACAATTGCATTGGGAACTGATGAACCCGGAAATACTAATCCTGCCCATACACGCATGTCTGCGGGCGGTGTATACCCAATTATTTTGGTATCTAATAAAGGTGCAGTTCCAATAAACGGATTTACGAGTGCTGTATATTTTCCTTTTGCAAGTCCGCCGCCCGATTTTTGTGCCGCCGCATTATAGCCAAAAAATGATATGGAAAGTGCTGCAAGAACGATATTCTTGTTGAATTTTATCATTTTATATAAAATTAAAACGTTTTACAAATAAGTTATAGCTCCAGTAATTTTGGATTTTTTTGATACGTGTCCCATAATAGTTCACCAAATAAGGTATTTGTCCAGGCAAACCATGATCTGGTGAAATTTTTAGCGTCGTCTTTATGAAAAGATTCGTGCATAAATCCGGTATCGCCATGCGATGCTTTCAACATTTTGATGCATTCTTTGATTTCATTTTGGTCTGATGTTGTGTAGGCTCTCATAACCAATGACATTGGCCAGATCATATCCATACCTACGTGCGGACCTCCTATTCCTTCGGCTACTTTTCCTTTAAAGAAAAACGGATTGTCTTCTGAAAGAACAAATTTTCTTGTGTTTTGATAAATTGGATCGTTTACATCAATGGCGTCTAAATACGGAAGGCTTAATAAACTTGGTACATTGGAATCATCCATCAATAAATGACCGCCAAAACCGTCTACTTCAAAAGCAAAAATATCACCGTATTTTGGATGTTTTACTACTCCGTAATCTTTAATTGCTTTGTCTACTTCTTGTGCTAAAGCTCTTAATTCCTGTGCAGAAGCGGTATCTTTTTTAATGGATTCCAGCATTTCTGCAGCTTGTTTCATACTTGCTACAATAAAAAAGTTTGAAGGAATCAGGAAAGAAAAAACAGTTGCATCGTCACTTGGTCTAAATGCCGAACACACTAAACCAACTGGTTTCACCGGATATCCGTAACCTTTTAATGGTCTTGTATCTGTTGCAAATTGTGTAGTTCTTTGAAACGTGTATGGATTTTTTCCGTCTTTTTGCTGTTGTTCTTTAAATACTTTTAATGTTGTTTTAATGGCTTTTACCCAATTTTCATCAAATGGAGAGGTATCTCCGGTATTTTTCCAATAATTATAAGCCAATCTAATTGGGTAGCAAAGTGAATCTATTTCGTATTTTCTTTCGTGAACTCCCGGTTTCATATCGGTGTGATCTGTTGTCCACTCGCCTTTTTTGTTGGGATCGTTATAAAATGCATTGGCATACGGATCTTTCAGGATATATTCAGTTTGTCTATTTATGACACCTGCAATCAGGTTTTTTAGTTTTGTATCTTTTCCTGCAAAAGCCATATACGGCCAAACTTGCGCAGAACTATCTCTAAGCCACATTGCATCGATATCTCCGGTAATTACATACGTATCTGGCCTTCCGTTTTTTTGAGAAAAGGTTACTGTGGAGTCAAGTGTATTTGGAAAACAGTTATTAAATAACCAGCCCAGTTCTTTGTCTTTTACATTCTTTTGAAATTCTGCAATTGTTTTTTCGATAAAATCACTTTCAAAGTTTCTTTTGCCTTTTGCAACCCTTACAATAGGGAAATCTTTGACCATTTTAGTTCCTGCAATAATTTCCATAGGATCGATAAGGGCTAAACTGCCAAATAATGCCGCGTTTTGGATAAATTTTCTTCTTTGCATTTGTTGTATATTTTAAAATTATAAAGGCCTAAACCTTTTATTATTCGTTTGTTAATGAGTATGGAACGTCTTCTTTACTTGTTCCTCTGTTTAAATTTGGCGATGTTGACATATCAAAATCTAATGTTGCTCCATTCATCAATTCAGAATGGCTTAACCAGTTTTTTGTGTATGATTTTCCATTGAATTTCAGCTCTTTAATGTATATGTTTTGATCGCTGTTTTCAGGAGCGTTGATTTCTACTTTCTTTCCGTTCTGCAATTCGATTGTTACTTTTTTGAACAATGGCGCTCCAACAACATATTGATCTGAGGCGGGAGTAACGGGATAAAAACCTAAAGAAGAAAATACATACCAGGCCGAAGTTTGTCCGTTATCTTCGTCTCCGCAATAACCATCTGGCGCTGCGTGGTACATTCTGTTCATGGTTTCCCTTACCCAATATTGTGCTTTCCAAGGTTCTGCCGCATAATTGTAAAGATAAATCATATGCTGAATTGGCTGGTTTCCATGTGCATATTGTCCCATATTTACAATCTGCATTTCTCGCATTTCATGAATTACTCCGCCTGTAAAATTTGATGTTGCAAAAACAGGAGGCGCAGAAAATACTTTGTCTAATTGTGAAACAAATACCTGATTTCCGCCCATTAAATTAATTAAACCTTGTACGTCGTGAAAAACAGACCATGAATAATGCCAGCTGTTTCCTTCTGTAAATCCGTTAAACCATTGAAAAGGATCAAAAGGTTCCATGAATTTTCCGTCGCTGTTTTTTGGGTGCATTAAATTGTATTTCGGATCAAAAAGGTTTTTATAATTTAAACTTCTCTTTTTATACAAATCAATTTCTGACTGCGGTTTGTTCAGGGCTTTCGCCAATTGGTAAATCGCAAAATCATCGTATGCATATTCTAATGTTCTCGCTGCACTTTCGTTTACAACATCCTGCGGTACATAACCTAAAGTATTGTACGCATCTACTCCTGCACGTCCAACTGCTCGCAGCGGTCCGGCATTATTAGCGCCATGAATTACGGCTTTGTATAAATTTTCGATGTGGTATTTATTTCCTTTTCCGCTTTTTAAATAGGCTTCGGATACAATTGATGCGGAGTTATTTCCCACCATAATATCACGTAAACCGGGACTTGACCATTCCGGGAGCCATCCGCTTTCGTTGTATGCGTTTGAAAGTCCTTCCTGCATTTGGGCATTCAATTCCGGATACATTAAATTTAAGAAAGGATATAAGGCTCTAAAAGTATCCCAGAAACCGGTATCGACAAACATATAACCCGACAAAACTTTTCCGTTGTAAGGGCTGTAATGCACTGGCTTTTTGTTTTTATCAAATTCGAAAAATTTTCTCGGAAACAAAAGCGATCTGTACAAACAGGAATAAAAAGTTCCCATTTGGTCTTGTGTTCCGCCTTCTACTTTTATTCGGCTTAATTCTTTATTCCAGGTTTGTTTTCCTTTTTCTTTAAGTTCGTCAAAATCGTCTTTTCCAATTTCTTTCAGGTTTCGTTCTGCTTGTTCATAGCTTATAAATGATGAAGCTACCTGTGCGTTTACTTTTTCTCCTGCTTTTGTTTTAAAACCAATTACGGCTCCGGCATGATCTGCCTGCATTTCTAAAGCGTTTCCTAAAATATCTCCGTTGAAGGTAGAATGTACTTCAAAATCTTTATCAAAAATAATGACAAAGTAGTTTTTGAAATTTAACGGAACTCCGCCGCTGTTTTTAGTGGTAAAACCGATAATTTTTCTTTCAGACGGAATTATTTTTACATACGATCCTTTATCAAAAGCATCAACAACAACATACGATTGATCTGTTTCGGGAAATGTAAACCTAAATCTGGCTGCTCTTTCTGTTGGCGTAATTTCGGTTGTTACATTATGATCTGCTAAATAAACGCTGTAATAATATGGCGTTACGATTTCTGCTTTATGCGAAAACCAGCTTTGTCTTTCTTCTTCCTTAAATTTTAATGCACCTGTAACGGGCATTATCGAAAACTGACCGTAATCATTCATCCACGGCGAAGGCTGATGGGTTTGTTTGAAACCTTTTATTCTGCTTGATTTATAGGTATAAACCCATCCATCGCCCATTCCGGCAGTTTGTGGTGTCCAGAAATTCATTCCCCACGGCATTGCAATTGCGGGATAGGTATTTCCGTTTGAAACTCCGTAATCAGAATCTGTTCCTATTAATGGATTTACCCAATCTACCGGAGGTTTAGATTCGCATACTGTTACATTTTGCGCATTGATTTGAGTAAAAACAAATAACGCAAATAAGCTAAAAAGTTTATATCTGTCTTTTATCAAAACTTAATTATTAATAGCGTTAATGACTTCTTTGTTTATTTTACTTACTTCCGAAAAATTCATTTTATCAACTTTACGATCGTAGGTCATAAAACCGTTTACTTCGCCTTCAACATCAGTTGTCTGCGTGTAAACTGCTGCCGAAAAACCAACTTTTGCTAATGTTTTTAACTGTTCCGCGTATTCTCTGTATTTGGCTGTTGTTTCGTCATTATTTTTAAACTGAGTGTAGCCCCAGTTTTTATCTGTCTGCCATAAATGTCCGGTAACCGGAAGACCGATTCCGCCGTATTCACCTAAAACTGTGATTCGGCGTGCGTCATACAATTTTAAGTTTGGTTCTGGATAATGGTGAATGTCTAACATATCTCCGGTTTGAAAATGGTTTCCGTCGCTTGATGAGTTTACTAATCTGCTTGGATCATGATTTTTTGTCCATTCTGTAATTTCAACGGTTTTAAATTGTCCCCAAGCTTCGTTAAACGGAACCCAGACTACAATACTTGGATAAGAATATAAATGATCCATTATTTCTTTCCATTCTTTTTTGTATGTTTCTTCAGATTGTGCAGTTCTTTTTAATTCTGTGCCTTCAAAGTATTTGTGCATTTGCCAAATTGGACCGTCATCCCCGTTTGGCATATCCTGCCATACTAAAAACCCCATTCTGTCGCAATGTGTATACCATCTTGCCGGTTCTACTTTTACGTGTTTACGGATCATATTAAAACCTAATTCTTTAGTTCTCACAAGATTGTATTTTAGAGCTTCGTCTGTTGGTGCGGTATATAATCCGTCAGGCCACCATCCCTGGTCAAGCGGGCCAAACTGAAAGCAGTCTTTGTTATTTAACTGAATTCTCACGATGCCTTTATCATCTCTTTTTGAAGAAATTTTACGCATTGCAAAATAGCTTTTCACTTCGTCGGTTACTTTGTTTCCGCTGATTAATTTTACTTTGATATCATATAAAAATGGAGAATCAGGCGACCATAATTTTGGATTATTTACTACAATATCTAAAGGCTGTCCTGTAACTGCTTTTTCTGTGGCAATTGTTTTTGTTCCGTCAAATACGGTAATTTCAACAATATCGCCTGCTGAAGTTCCTTCTACTTCTGCATTGATAGTGATGGTATTGCGGTCAATGTCTGGTGTTGTTCTTAAATTGGTAATGTGTTTTTTGCTAACTGGTTCCAACCAAACGGTCTGCCAGATTCCTGTTACAGGTGTGTACCAGATACTTTCAGGATTTTTAACTTGTTTTCCTCTTGGCTGTGTTCCGTCGCTTGTTGGGTCCCAAACTTTTACAACCAGTTTTTGGGATTTTCCATTTAGGAAAGGTGTTATATTAAAACTAAAAGGAACATATCCGCCGGTATGCGTTCCAATTTTTACGTTGTTAATCCAAACTTCTGTTTTCCAGTCTACGGCTCCAAAATGCAGTAAAATGTCTTTACTTTTCCAGTTGCTGTCTATTGTAAAATTGGTTTCGTACCATAATTCGTTTTCTGAACCTACTTTTTTCATTACGCCCGAAAGGCTTGATTCAACAGCAAAAGGAACGAGTATTTTTCCTTCGTAGCCTTTTGGCGCTGTTTGTCCTGCGGGTTGTATGGCGTAGTTCCATAAACCATTAAGGTTTTTCCATTGGTTCCTTTCCATTATAGGACGGGGATATTCAGGAAGCGGATTGTTTGGGTCTACCTGCTCTGCCCATTTTGTTTTGATTTTATCTCCTTGTGGTTTCCATTGTGCAAAGGATGTAAGGCTTACCAAAAGAAAAAATATAATTGTGATTTTATTCTTCATTATAATATTTTATTTTTTTGAAATTGCAGAACTGCTTTTCTGTTGAATGGTTAAATAGTATAAAACCTGAAGGCTGTTTATTTCCTTCAGGTGTTACAAAAATTACTAACAAATACTAACTTACTAATTAATCAAAAAAGCCATCTTTATCCAGCTTGGCAGCTGCTTCTATTAACATTACACCGCTCAGCTGAGTCGTTAAATCAACGCTTCCTCCTGCTGCTGGCGCTACTTTCCAGTTGTTTCCGGAAAGCATTGTAGGTCTTAAAATTCCTTTTTTATAGAATGTCTCTGCATTAAATTTCAAAAATGAGGCAAATTTTTCTGTATCTGTAGAGTTGATGGTTGGCTGTTCTATAAGTTCTGTAAAATAGCGTACTAAAATACCTTTAAACAATCCTCCGTCGCCTTGTCCTTCGTCTCTCAAAAGTCCTTCCGAAAGTAATTTTGGATTGGTTAAAACATTTCTTCCGGATTTTACGGCATCGTCAAGATAAGTCTGTTCGTTTGTAGCTTTGTACAATCTTAAACCTGCACCAATCCATGTTCCCATGTTATAGGTAAAAACCCAGTCTTTGTTGGTTACAACTGCTCCATTTACTTCTGAGATATTATCCCAAACTGCTCCCGAAACCGGATCAACTAAATTGCTTTTCTGCCATGCATAAATTTTCTTTGCCCAAACTAAATCATCCGGATCATTATCTATTTCATATAATCTTAAAGCAAGAATTACGGCCGGACCATTTGATACGGCATTTTTTTGTTTTGGTGTATCTTGTTTCCAAGTGATTCCTCCTCCAAAAACATCACTCCAGCTTAGCTTAATTCTTTCCCATAAAAAGTCTGCAACGTCTTTGTATTCCTGATCGTTTGTTGCATTGTAAGCACGAACGCAGGCATTAGCAAGCCAAAGCATGTCATCATTAAAAACATTGTTGTAGGTATTATTTCCGTTTTTAATTTTGATTCCTTGTACCAAAGCTTTCATTTTGGTTTTATAATTTTCATTGCCTGTTCTTAAATAACCGTCTACCAAAACATCCAGAGCGTGTGCATTTGGCCAATAATTGAATGTACTGTTTCCGGCATTGTTTTGTACAAATGTCCCGTTTGATCCCAGGTAATTATTGTAGGTTGAAAGCTGTAAAGAATCGGCTGTCTGAGCCCATGTATATTTAAATTCAGGGCCTGTTTGTCCGTTTGGGTCACGCAGCGGAATTGCTTCATCATCACAAGAGACAGACAATAACCCAAATCCTACTACGCAAAGCAATAAGACCGTATAACGTGTTGAAAATAATTTTTTCATGATATATTTCATTTGATAAAAACGTCTCTTAAAAACATCTTTTTAAGAGACGTTTGGGTTATTTATAGAATTGTGAAACTGTGTGTGTATGCTGGTGAAGCTGCACTGAAATTAATTTCTGCATTTACATTAGCATTGTCTACTGCTGAAGCAAATTTGAAACAGTTGTTCCAGAAATCACTTGTTACCGGAACCATGTACCAGAATGATGCTGCTGTATTTGCATCTGGTCTGTTGTTGTCTCCGTTTATACTTCCGTACCATTCTTCGGTTGTAGCAGCACCGTTTACCACTGTAAATTTGAATTTGTAACGCTCATCTCTACCCCAAGATTCTTGTTTGAAAGAAATGTGTTTGTTTGCTGCTTTCCAGATTCCGCCGCCTGCGTATGTATATTCAAAAAGATATTGGCTAAGTGGAGGGAACCATAATTCGATTTTCTTAATCTCTGTCATAGTTGTTACTCCTGTACTAAAGTCAAGTACAATTTTATACACTTTTGCATCTCCAGTAACAGTGGTTTCACCATTTTCTTTTAATTTTCCGTTATCAACATAGTAAACTACCGGAGTACCATTTTTTGTTGTAATGAATTTGTAAGTACCTGCACTTAACTTCGTGTAAATTTCAAATTTTGTTGTTCCTATTTTTTTGAAAGCCTGAGCATTAGCAACTGTTGTTCCGTTTTCAGAACCTGTTCCTGTAATAAATAGCTGATCTGGAGTTGGGAATCCGCTTGCTGTAAGCACTTCGAAAATACCAGATGCTGCTGATTTTTGAACGTTAATTCCTTTAGACGAATGAACTGTCCATTTTAATTTCCCGACAGCTTCGGTTGGAATACCTGCTAATCCTGCAATTTTATTCAAATCTGAAAAAGAAAGCGTTAGTGTTTTTTGAAATCCGTTACCATCAGATGGCATTGTGTAAACTGGTTTAGAGAAATCTCCGTTTTCTTTGTCAAAAACCACATCATAAAGCACCACTCCGTTGTCTTCTGCTTTAGCTGCTTCCCATTCAAAAACCGCAGAACTCTGCGCGTTAAGATCAAAGAACTTATTATTTGCCGGAGAATAAAGAGTATTCACTGCGCTTACATTGGTATGACTCATTTCGTCATTATCGCAGCTTACAAGAAATACTGTACACAGTATTAATACTAATTTTGAATATATATTTTTCATGTTTTTTATTTTAGGTTGTTAGTTAGTTTTTACCAGTTTGGGTTTTGAGATAAATTGGTGTTAATCAAACGTTCGTCTCTTGGTATTGGCCATAAATAATGTTTTCCGGGATCAAAAGTTCTTAAGTTTACTCTTAAGTAACCATTGTCTACAGACGATACGCCAAATTTGGCTCCGTGTGCATATCCGTTTAAAACATTTTCAGCAATTTTCCATCTTCTGATATCAAAAATTCTTAAGCCTTCCATTCCAAATTCTGTACGACGCTCGTTTCTTATTACTTCTTTAAGTCCGGCTTGTCCTAATGCACCATTATAATTTAAAGCTGCTGCATCTGTAAAACCTGCACGAGATCGAATTGATTTAATAGTCTGATCCCAAACTGTGCTGGTCATTTGGCTTAACTCATTTTTAGCTTCTGCATACATCAATAAAACATCTGCATATCTAAACAACATTAAGTTGATTCCTGATTTTAAATCAGTTCCGTGTTGTACATCGTAATATTTACGTGTAAAATAACCCGTTGGTGTTGATGAAGAACCTTGCGCAAATTCATCCGGATGCTCATTTGTTGGAGAAGATCCCGGTTTAATGTAAATAATGTGTGAACTTCCATCAGCTTCTTTCCAGTTGTATTGATCGTAAACTACTGTATAAGTAAGTCTTGGATCTCTGTTTACATAAGGATCATTTTCATTGTATCCTGAACCTGTTTCGTTGATCTTTTTTCCGTTAAGCATTAAATAACTGTCTACTAATTCCTGAGTTGGAGCAAGAGCATTTAATCTTGAACCTGCAGAAATTGGCGCCATGTCAAAAAATTCACTCCATGTTCTGTCTATTGGTACATATTGTAAACTCAAAATATCTTCGCTGTTGTACTCATTTTGCTGTTGAAAAAGACCTTCATAAGAAGGGAACAAACTGTACGTTCCGTAAGTATTTGTTAAAAACGGCTCTAATGTCTGCACTACTTCCTGCCATTTTCCTTCGTATAAAAGTACTCTTGCTTTTAAGGCTACAGCAGCTCCCATTGTGATTTTTCCTCTGTCTGCAGTGGCAAGCTGTGTGTTTTTTGGCAATGCCGGAATGACAGCATTCAATTCATCTAATACAAACTGAATCACTTCTGCATGCGACGTTCTCGAAATTGTAGTGGCTTCAGAAAGAGACGGATCTTTTTGTAAAAGAGGAATATCTCCAAACCATGTTGTTAACTGAAAATGCTGAAATGCTCTTATAAAACGGGCTTCTGCTTTCATTCTTGTAATTACTCCAGGGTCTGCATTTGGCACTCTGTCAATATTTTCTAATAAAAGATTGCAGGATTTAATTCCGCCGTATCTGTCGTTCCATTCTTCTTTTATTCTTCCTAAAGAAGGATCGTAAAGTCCTGCTCCAATAGATGCTGCACCTGCATTATCGCCTCTTCCGTTGTAGGCATTATCAGAAAGTGCTTCGTTATAAAAGAAATACTGGCTTTTTTGCATTTGCGAATAAGCTGTATTCAACATCAATTGTGCTTTTTCTACGCTTGTCCAGTAATTAGAATCTGTAAATCGATCTTCTGGTGCAAGATCAAGATCTTCGCAGCTTACCAGTAGTAAGAATACTAATGGTATGAATTTTATGTGTTTAAATATATTTTTCATTTTGATTTTTTTTAAAAACTGATATCAATACCCATTCCGTAATACACCTGCGTTGGATAAGCTCTTCCGCTGTTAGCTCCTGAAGTCGACATGCTGTTGTTGAATTCTGAAAGTTCAGGATCAACAAATTTTACTTTAGATAAGGTAAGCAGGTTTTGTCCTGAAACGTAAACACGGAATGCACTCATTCCTAAACTGCTTGCAACATCATTTGATAATGAATATCCTATCTGTACATTTTTCAGCCTTGCATATGCACCGTCATACAAATACATATCAGAACCTCTTCTGAAATTGTTTGTATTAGACTGCGTACCGTTGTTTGCCAGTCTTGGATATCTTGCATCAGGATTTTGCGGAGTCCAGTAATCTAATTGGTGTGTGTACATTGTCATACCATAATTGTAGTGAAATGGCTCTACAAGCTCACCTCTAATCATCATGGTTCTTTTTCCAACTCCTTGTATAAAAATGCTTAAATCAAAATTCTTGTAATCTATATTGTATGTAGCTCCGTATGTGTATCTTGGAAAAGGATTACCAAAGATAAATTTATCATTGTCATCGATTTTTCCGTCTTTATTTAAATCTACATAACGGTTGTCTCCCGGATGTACTGTAATTCCGGCCGGAACTGCTGCTCCCTGAATTTCTTCAACATTTTGGAAATAGCCGTCTCTTTTTAAACCAACATATGAATTGAAAGGAAGTCCTTCACGAAGAATAACCTGAAGTTCCTCAACCCCTGTTAGTTTTTCTTGTCCGTTATTATAATCCAAAACTTTGTTTTTAGAATCTCCAATATTTACAGTCAAACTTTGATTTACTTGTTTTCCTTTATGTCTGTAAGTAGCGCTGAATTCCCATCCTCTGTTACCTACTTTAGCAGCGTTAAAATCTGGAAGCGATGTTCCGTAAACTCCTGGTACCTGCGGCGGAACAAGAATATCTGATGTTACTTTATCAAAGAAATCGAATGAAACCGATAAAGCTCCTTTAAAGAAATCTGCATCAAGTCCCGCATTGAAAGTTGCTGCTTTTTCCCATTGAAGATCAGCGTTTGCAAAGTTAAATCCTGCACCGCTTACTGGTTTGTTGTCAAATCCGTAACCGTTTTGGAAAGAAAAATACGTTGTTTGATATTGGTAGTTATTAACGTTTTGATTCCCTACAAGTCCATAAGAAGATCTCAATTTAATATTACCAACTTTATTGCTGTAGTTTTCCATGAAACCTTCTTTAGTTAAAGCATAACCAATTGTGGCAGATGGAAAGAATCCCCAGCGAATTTCTTTTCTAAATTTTGATGAACCATCATATCTGAAACTGAATTCAGCAAAATATTTATCGTTGTAATCGTAAGAAGCACGTCCGAAAAGAGAATTAAGGCTGTTTTTAGGAGAAGCCGGATTCTTGTTTGGGTCGCTTCCGTTTGAGTTATAAGAATCTTGTCCAATAACGGTTTCACTCGTTGGCGTTCCTAAATCTGGATCTGTAAATTTCTTGTAGATACCAATTCGTCTTTCAGAATGGTTTTCGTTAGAAACCCCAACTAAAGCACCTACATTATGATTTCCAAACGCTTTGTTGTACTCTACCATAAACTGTGTATTCAGGTCAAGCGCTTTTGTAGTTTCATCTCTGGTATCGCGATCTGCACCATAAACTCCCTGTGGAGAAAACTGCACTTTTTTCACTCGGCTGAACATACTTCCGTTCCATAAACGTCCTCCGAAAACTCCTTTAATTTTGAACGATTTTGTTAACTTAAGTTCAGCATTTAAAGCCCCGAAAAGATCATCATTATCGTATTTTCTAAAACCTCCCTGCTCTAAAATACCCAATGAGTTAAACTGTTGTAAAACATCATTTGTTAAATAATTTCCATTTGCATCTTTTTGAGTATAATATAAAGGAACCCTGAAGGCATCAACCATTAAGGTACTTGTGTTTGATGAATGGTCATTAATTAATTGTTTTGAATAGGCCAAAGTAGACGTTAGTTTAAATTTACCATACTCATTAGTAAGGTTCATTCTAAAATTATAACGTTCCATACCTTTCGTAGGCCCAACAAAGTTGCTTCCCTGATTTAAATATCCTAAGGAAACTAAATAGGTTGAGTTTTCACTTCCGCCTGAGATCGAAAGACTTTGGTTTAACTGTGCTGCCGGTTTTACAATTTCTTCTGCAAACCATTCTGTGTCGCCTTTTGCTTTTAAATCTGCAATTTGGGCAGCAGTAAATACGGCAGTTGTTTCACCAGAGTTAAATGCGGCTTCGTTTCTAAGCATTGCATTTTCATATCCGTGAACCGGTTTAGTAAAGAATTTTGGTGTATTAAATCCGGTTAAACTGTTGTACTGAATTGACATTGGTTTGCTTTTACTTCCTCTTTTGGTCGTAATTAAAACAACACCATTACTTGCTCTTGATCCGTAGATAGCCGCGCTACCCGCATCTTTTAATACTGATACACTTTCGATATCGGCAGGGTTCAGCGAATTAATATCGCCTCCTACTATACCGTCAATAACAATCAGCGGACTATTGTTTCCTAATGTACTAATACCACGAATGTTTAGGTTTATACCCGCACCCGGCTCAGAATTAGTCTGCTGAATAGTTAAACTAGGCGCTTTACCCTGTAAGGCCAGTGTTGCATTTACGTTTGGTCTACCATTAAATGCATCTTTATTTACCTGATCGATGGCGCTGACCACTTTTCTCTTTTTCTGCGTACCGTAACCTACTACTACAACTTCATCTAAAGCCGATACATCTAAGTCCATTTCTACATTTATAACACTTCTGTTATTTACTTTTACTTCTACTGGTTTGTAACCAATCATTGTAAAGCGCAAAGAACCAGTTCCGTTTTTTAATGATATACTATAGTGTCCGTCAAAATCTGCATTAACAGCATTTCTTGGATCACTTACATCACTAATTGAAACTCCCGGAAGAGACAAGTGATCTGAAAGAGAAGTAACAACTCCCGTAACTTGAGTTTTTTGGGTCTGGGCAGCAAGATTATTAAGGCCCCCACAAATGAGAATAATTGTGAGAAAAAAATGCATACAGAGCATCTTTTTCTTTCTGCAATTTGATTGTTTCATCATGTAAAAAATTTGGTTAGTTAGTTTTTATCGAATTAATCCCGAAGTTTAAAAAGGCTTCTCTCACCAGCCTGATTATTTAAAAAAAAAATCAACGTAGAAAAATCTTTGCGCATCGATTAAAAGTCCGGTAATTTTTAATCGTTAAATTTTATCTAGTTAGATTAACATATTAATTCTTTAACAAACATACTAAAACGTTTTAGTATAAAAAAATATTTTTTGTTAAATATAATTTTAATGTTAATTTTATAAGATATGTGTTTATTTCAGGTTATTCATTGAGTATTATTCAATGAAAATCTACGAAAACGTTATAAATGAATAGTAAAAAGAAGAATCTTAAAATTTTCAAAAAATGGATATTTGAAGAAAATTAAAATTTAAGTAAGAAATGACATAAAAAAAAATCTGACTATCAATTGAAGTATTGATAATCAGATTTATTAAGTATTTTTTTTAGGAAGATGTTTAGTAATTAACTACTTCTGTAATGATGATTCCCGAATTATTAATTCTGTTTTTAAAATCACTTTATGGCTTGTTTCGGTTACATCTTTTTTCTTTAAAAGAGGCAGCATCACTTCCATTAATTTTGTACTTATTTCCAGTAAAGGCTGGGAAACTGATGTAATGGCAGGATCGTAAATCTTGAACATATCATTATCATCAAAAGCAATAATCCCTAAATCCTTAATTAATCTTGGATTGTTTTCTTTCAAAACCTCAAGTCCGCTTTGTGCAAGGTAATTGGTGGCAAAAAACATAGCATCTAAATCAGCATGCTGATCTATAAACTCCTTAATATACTCCTTCCCTTTTCCTTTAATAATTTCATTAAACGGAATTTGAAGTGTATTGGGTTTTAAACCGTTTTCTTGTGCCGCTCTTTCATATCCAACCAAGCGTCCGTGCATCTGGCTTTGATCTGAAGCTGTAGTAACAAATCCGATATTTTTAAATTTATTCTGAATCAAATGCTGCGTTGCATCAAAAGAAGCCTGCTCATTATCAATAACCACACTATTACAATCTAATCCTTCAAAAAATCTGTCCAGTAAAATCACCGGAATATTATCCTTTATTAAATTTTCGATTGTGTCTTTTATTCCCGGAGACGGTACAATAATGAATCCGTCAACCTGACGAAAATTGAATAATGTGATTAATTCATTTGATTTTTCATCATCATTCTCGTTACTGCAAAAAATAACTTTATATCCTTTTTCGTAAGCGATGTCTTCAAAAATTCGGGCTAGTTTTGAGAAGAAGTTATTCGAAATATCTTCAACCATAAAAACAAGCAGTTTCGACTTTCCTGTTCTAAGGCTTTGTGCAATTTGATTAGGTCTGTAATTTATAAGTTTTGCATAATCTAAAACCTTTTTTGTAAGCTCCTTAGAGATGTGCTTTTCTTTTGCTTTTCCATTTAGCACAAAAGATACAGTTGTAACAGATATTTTCAGCTCTTCTGCGATATTCCTAATAGAAACAGGTTTTTTTTTCATGTGTGAATTATTTTTACTTTAAAACCTATAATTTTTCGTCAAATATAGTAAAGTTTATTGTTTCCTAAATAGCAGGAACTTAAATTAGTGTGATACAAATACTTATAAAAAACAGAACTTTCAAAATACATTTTCAGACTTCTCAATTGCTTACTGCCAGATTAAAAAAGCGGCAGTTCTTCTTTTATCTTTTCCCAAAACGACTCATTAAAAAGATAACTCGAACCCAAAATACTGGTCTGCTCTGTATTATCAACAATGCTGACCGCTAATTCTATGTTTCTGTTTTTTAGGCTTTCTTCAAAAGGAGCTAAAAACAAACGATGTGATTTTGCTATATTTCCTCCAATAACCAGTAACCCGGCATTAAAGTCAATAATATAAGGCGCTAAAAATTCGGCCAGGTTAAAAGCAAAATTCTTGAAGATTTTTACTGCGTGTTCATTTTCAATATCTGCTATTTCCTTAACGCCGTCTGTTAGCTTTTCGCCTGTATTTTGTTCATATTGATTTAAAAACCATCTGGTTGAAAAACAATTATCTGCAAGATCGTCATTATATTTTTTATCCCAAAGACAGCCATTATCGGGCACATTATCGCCTTGTGTTATAGGCAGTTTATTATCTAAAAAAGCGGCCCCAAAACCTGTTCCTAAAGTTATAGCGATAACCTTTTTATTTTCTGGTTCCTGTTCTTGTTTCAAAACTCCTCCAACTCCAAAACAGCTGGCATCATTGAGAAATCTAAAACTTACATTTTGCGTTTTTAAATATTTTAAAAGTTCATCCGGCACAGAAACATTATATAATGATTCGTACTTATCATTTCCTTCAAACATCGCAATTCCGCTTTGATACTGAAAAGGCCCAGGCATAGAAAAAGCTATTCCTATTTTTTCATCAGTATCAAATTCCGGGATATTGTGAACTACATCGATGGTATGGTTAATTATTTCTGCCCATTTTTCTAAAATAACTTCTTTGGAAGCTTTGCTGTTTACCGCTCCGCTGAAATACGTTCCGTCAATTATTGTAAAAACATTGCTTTGTATTGCTGCACTGCTTATATGACTTCCTCCAATATCTACTCCTATTATTATTGACATTTATTCATTATTTTTTAGTAGTTATTTTTAATACTAATTAGACTTGTTAACTAAAGTTTTTTTGTACTGATGTAAGGTTCAAACCTAAAAGGAAAGAATTACAAAATCCAATACTTTATTATCAAAAAGCAATACTATTTACCTCGTACATCAGAATTTTATCTCACAGCTATTCGGATATATATACTTTGGGTTAAAACATTAAAAAGTGATTATACGCATTTTGTCACCGGACAGAAAAAACAACATACTTCACTCTCATTACACTAAAGCAGTAATATTTTAACTATAAAAACTAGTTATCATTAAACAAATAACATTATAACTAGTTTCTAAATAAATAAATTAACAGTTGGGACAAATATACTAAAACGTTTTAGTATACAAAACAATTCTCCTTTTATTTTACTTATTGCGGCAATCATTAACAAAAAATATCTTCTGGCCCTATTATGTAAACTGCAAATTGATGGGCAATTAAAATATATTCTCAAAAAATCAGACAGAAGTTTAACACTGGACTACTTAACAAACCAAAACTGGTCTAAAACGCTCCCTTTGTGCCTTCTTAATTTTGATGTGCCAAAATAAAAAAGCATAAAAATTTCCTAACTATTTTAAAAATCAATAAATGAAAAATTCAAACGGAATACCACAATTGTTTCTTCGTATCGCATTAGGATTAGGTTTTATTTTACCTGTAATGGACAGAATTGGATTAATGGGACTGCCCGGCTCAGGGAAAGTAGCCTGGGGCGACTGGGAACATTTTATAGATTATACTAACACACTTATTCCATTTGCCAGCAGATCTGTTGCCAATATATTTGGACTTACCGCTACTATTGCAGAGGTTATTATAGGAATCTGTTTAATAGCTGGACTTAAGATAAAACTAGCCGCGATTGGTGCAGCGCTTATAACAGCTACTTTTGCTGTATTTATGATTTTCGCATCAGGAATTGGTGCTCCGTTTCAATATCCGGTATTTGTTTTTACAGGAGGCGCATTACTGCTTTCAACATTAGATAATTTTAAATGGAGTCTTGATACTTATATAAATAAACCAAATTAATTAATTAATTAATTAATGAGTTTTCAGTCGCAGTTTTCAGTCACAGTAAATACTGAAAACTGCGACTGCGACTGAGAACTAATAAAAAAACTATTCATCCAGATCAGGCTGTTGATGCGTTGTAATAGCGATTCTGTTCCAGGCATTTATGGTAATTATGGCCATAATTGTTTGAGAAAGCGTAACCTCATCCATGAGTTTAGCTATAGTATTATAAGTCTGTTCAGAAACGCCTTTGTTTATAAAAGTCATTTCTTCGGCAAGTGCTAATACTGCTTTTTCAAGCTCACTAAAAAAAGAAGTTTCTCTCCATGCGTTTAAAGCATAAATCCTCTGTTCTGTCTCTCCCATTTTTCTGGCGTCTTTTGTATGCATATTGATACAAAACGCACAACCGTTAATCTGCGATACTCTAATTTTAATCAGCTCTTTTAATGAAGCATCCAGATTTGATTTTTCAAGATATTTTTCAAACCCAAACATTACTTCATAAGCCTGAGGCTGCACTTCACTAATAACTACTCTTTTACTCATTTTTTTATGTATTTAAATTATTAATGATCAAAATTGGTTATAGCAGCGTTCTAAAAAATTAAAGTACTTTAAGAAATAAATTTTAGACAAAAAATACCTTTGTCGAGGAAATATCTTAAGCCAACCAAATAACATTCAGCATTATGAATCCGCACGAATTACTATTCAATCATATTAAAAGATTTACAACCTTAAGTCCAGATCAGGAACAGTTATTACTTTCGAAATTAAAATACCGCAAAGTAAACCGTAAAGATTTTTTGCTAAAAGAATATGAAGTCTGTTCGTGTTATTATTTTGTAACCAAAGGATGTCTGCGTTTTTATCGAAATACAGAGAATGGATTTGAGCAGATATTACAGTTCGCTATTCCAGGTTGGTGGCTAAGCGATTTCCAGAGTTTTGAAACTCAAAAGCCATCAGAATATTTTATACAGGCAGTTCAGAATACAGAAATGCTGATTCTGCAGCGATCAGATTATCAGGAACTGTTTACTGAAGTTCCTGTACTGAATACTTATTTCAGATTGATGATGCAGAAAGCATATACTGCGTCCTTAAAGAAAATGGAACTCATTCTTTGTGAATCTGCAGAAGAAAGATATTTACAGTTTATAAATTCCTTTCCTGATTTTGTACAGATTGTTCCACAATATATGCTTGCATCATTTTTAGGTTTTACACCGCAGTTTATGAGTATGCTGCGGGCAAAAAAAGAATTATGACAAATGTCTTTTTATAAGCGTTTTTATTCTTGCATTTGAATTGTTTTTTGCCAATTCAAATGCTTCTGTACCAAAAGCTTCACCGTCAACACTTACTTCCTGAATATCGGTTATGCCAATGATATTAAATACCGTTCTCAAATAATCCGACTGGAAGTTCATGTGCTCATTATAACCTCCTTTTTCATATCCCTGCGCACCTCTTGAAAGAAGCAGAAACAAAGATTTATTTTTTAATAGTCCGATGTACGGATTACGCTGGTCTTCATGATTGACTTCCCAAGTTTCATTTACTCTCAAAACCTGATCTATATAGGCTTTTAATGAACTCGGAACAGACCAGTTGTACATTGGCGAACCTAAAACAATAACATCAGCATCTTTCAATTCCTTTATAAGTTCTGCACTGAATTTTAGTGTTTCAATTTCTTCAGGCGTTCTGGCAGATTCGTGCTTGAAGGCTCCAGCAATCCATTTTTCGTTTACATGCGGAATATTACTTTTGCCTAAATCCCTGAATTGTATAATTGATTCCGGTTTATGCTCTTTGTAATATTCAATAAAAACATCCGTAAGCCTTCTGCTGTTGGATCTTTCCTCACGCGGGCTTGCGTTAATTACTAGTATTTTTTTCATATGATAATTTTAATGCAAATCTAGCCTCCCGGCTTATTTTAAAAGTTAATCTAGTTGAAGAAGCAATCGAACTTCTCTCAATTTAAAATTTGATTATTCTTTCATCATTTTGGCAAAGTGGTGGCATGCCAAAAAATATCCTTTACTCAAATAAAGTCTGTGAGCAGGATGCAGCGCAAAACCGCTGTCAAGGTGTACAGATTTTATACCTCTCTCTACTGCAAGCTGATCTACATAATCTAAAAGTTTTCCGGCATAACCGCGTCCGCGATATTCAGGAAGTGTAAAAAGATCATCAATATAAATCATCTTTCCGGTTCGTAGCATATTTATAACCCTGAAGCCTACAAACGCTGCGGCTTTACTGCCATCGTCTGATGGAATGCAGGCCAATTCAAAACCTCCGCTGGTAATCATTTCGAGAACCTGTTCAACTACATTTTCCGCTTCTAAATTGGTTCTGAATTCTAAAATTGCTTCTTTGGCAAATTCTATTTCTGCTGTTGTCTGAACATTTAATATATCCATAATTTCATTTTATTTATTAATGACACAAAATTAGATACCATAGAAACGCCGTGCAGAGACCAGATTATAATAATAAGCTAGTCCAAGACGAAAATAAAACAGAAGTATAAATTTAGAATTACAGGTTTTGAGCAACCGTTTTGATAATATGAACTGCTTCTGTGAGTTCCTGTTCATTTAAGGAAGCAAAACCAAATCTAAAAGCATTAAAATGCGCATCTTTTCCAATACAATAGGTACTGCCTTTTATAGTAAGACCTTTGAGATCGGCCTTTTTAATAATTTTTGATAAATCATATTGGGGTTTTACTCTCAGCCATAAAGCCATTCCGCCTGTGGGTTTTGTAAAATCAATCATATCGCCCATTTCTGAACTTACCAAATCAGATAGAAAATCACATCTTTGCGAATATAATTTATTTGTTTTTTGAATATGTCGCGCCAGATCGCCATTAGCAATCATTCCCGAAATCGTTTCTTCCATTATAAAATCTCCTCTCAAATCAATAAGAGTTCTCAATCTTGCAGCAGCTTGTAAAAAATCAGCAGTCGCAATTATATAACCCAGACGAAAAGGCGAACCCAGAACTTTGGTAAGCGAGCCTATATAAATTATTCTGCCGCCATGATCACCGCTGGCCAAAGGCAGATAAGGGTCATATTTGAACTGAAAGTCATAATCGTAATCATCTTCGATAACCGCAAAATTATAAGCAGTAATAAGTTTCATCAAATGATTTCTTCTTTCCACACTCATTGTAACCGTTGTTGGATGATGGTGATGCGGAATGATGTAAAGCATTTTGATGACATTTTTTTTCAGAATATCTTCCAGTTTTTCTGTACACATTCCGTCGCTATCCATTGGTACACGGATAAGTTCGGCGCCCAGTTTCTCAAAAAGCGCCTCCGCTATAAAATAAGTCGGTTCGCTCACTACAACTTTGTCACCGGGTTTTATAATAAGCGATGCCGCAATATAAATCGCCATTTGAGCGCCGCGTGTTGTAAATAAGTTCTCTTCTCCCATATCAATTCCGCGTGTCTGATTAAGAAACGAACGCAGCGAAGTTTTGAAATTTGAAGAACCGCCATCTAAATTTACTCCAGAACGTTTGCTCGTTGCAGAAGATTCTAAAGTCTTCTTAAACTGCCTTGATATTGCCTGAACAGGAAGCAGCGAAATATCCGGAAAACCGTCATTAATCTCTAAGCGATGGTTATTTAAGGAACGAGATAAAGGCATTACAAGTTCAAAATGATCAAAATCAAAAGTTCCTGCTTCTGCAAATGGGCTTACTCTTTTACTGTTGTAAGATCTCGGCCTAACCATTGGCAGATCTGGCGATACGGTGTAACTTTTTCGGGGTAAATTATCAATCCAGTTTTCAGACACAAGGGTTTCGTAAGCCGCCACAATCGTTTTTCTGTGAAGCTGCAAATCAAAAGCAAGCGTTCTGGTACTTGGAAGTACACCGCCGGGAGGAAGTTTTCCTTCCTGAATTAAGGAAATAAGCTGTAATGAAATCTGTCTGTAAACCGGCAGACTGTCTTTTTTATCAATAATTATCAGGTTTTTATAAGGAAGCATAGGAAAGTTTTGAAGTCTGTTTATTACTCAATTACAGCCATTCAAATATAACAAAACTGGACTACTAATGAAACATTTTCTGGTCTATGATTCCAATTTTAATGACATCCTATTTTATTCTGTTTTGGGGAATTTTGCAGCCATAACTTTCGGGATAGCCACTACAAAATCAAATCCATTTATAATTCTTGACAGCGTAACATCACTTACTATTATTTCTTTATTTTCTAATGCATTTCTTAAAGGCAGCGTATCAACACAATACCATTGATTACCTTCGACAGCACTAAATATTGGTTTTAAAACCTTTGTGTTGTTGCTGTTTTCGTTTATTGGTTGTTCTGGAAATCCTTTAAATGGCGAACCCAGCGCTCCTGATTTCCCAACAACCAAAATGTGTAACGAGTTTTTAAATTGGCTATCAGCAATATTACTAACTAAACTACCTATGTCATAAATTTTCAAATAGCTTTCGCCTTTTGGCAAATGTCCTGCTCCGTATTTAAAAAGATTTTTTTTGTTTGCCCATTTATCATATACGTTCATCAAATTATTCTTCATTAATTGAACTCTTAAATGATGATTTTGCTCTTTATAAATTTTTGCAGTTAGTTTTAGCGCTTCGATTTGTTCTTTTTCCTTTTGGCTTACATTTAGTTTTAGTAATTCGGCAATTTGTTTTTCAAAATCATCTGTCATTAAATACATTGGCTTACTTGGATTTTTTAAGAAATCAGCAAAATATGTTTTTGATTTTAGTTCAATATCTTCATAAATCTTTCTTGCTTTTTCATTCTTCGTTTTAAGTTTAAGTTCGCTGAAAATTAATCGGTCGGCATTCATTAAAACCTGATCAATTCCATAAACAGAAGTATTGGCTTTTACGAGCTTTTTCAACAGTCTAAATTCCGGTTCCATCGCAAAAAAAGAAAAAACATTGCCAAAATCGTCAACATACTTTTCTAATTGTGCATTAGATAATATTTTGATTTTTGAGGTAATTATTTCTGCCGAATACGGATCTATTTCACAAAAGAAATTATCAAACTTAACTTTATTCGTTATTGCCGATGTAAAAAATGGAATTTCATTTGTAAAATGATCTTCGGCAAGTAATACATAATCTGATTTTTGTATTTCATTAATCAGATTATCCCAGCCATTTCCGATAAAAGCTGTTTCATTTACGACAAAAGTCATGGCATTTTTCTTCACATAATTAGTTACCAAAGAGTCTTGAGAAAAAGACAGTAAAGGTGTTGCCACAATTGCTGACAACAGAATAAGTAAGTGAAATGGTTTCATGATTTTATGAATTAAGTTAATTTGATTTTTGAATGATGCAAAGTTACTATCATAACACATTTTGTTGATTCACAATTGTTAAGAAATAATTCTAAATAAAAAGAGCTCAATATAAAATTGAGCTCTTTGACCTAATTAATCATTACTTGGGGCAAAATGTTTGAATCAGGCTGTACTTTATTGTTTTATTAATTTCTTTGTAAACGATCCCTTATCTGTTTTAGCAACCACTAAATAAATTCCCGTTGATAAATCAGAAACCGAAAAACTATTTGAAGGATATTCTTTTATAAGCGAACCCAATAAATTGTAAATTTTTACATTTCGAATTTCATCGCTGCTGTCTATCGTTACAATATTTGAAGTTGGATTTGGGTGAAGTACCAAATATGCGTTTTCAAAAACTTCATCTTTAGTCCCAAGGTTAGAAAGATTACCCACCTTCATTCCGTTTCCAAAACTCGTTACCCAAAGTTCATTGGCATTATACGGATTAAAGAAAACACGTTCCGGCTGCTGAAACGGATAAGAATCCACCATAGAAAAAGTAGGCGTCGCCGAATTTATATTAGAAGAAATCCATAATCCCTGCCCTTCTGTAGTCAAGTAAATTTGATTTGCATTCTTTGGATTAAATGTAATCGAAGTTACCCTGTCAATTGTCGAACCAGATAATTTAGTCCAGCTCGTACCACGATTTGTAGTTCTGTATAAACCGCCTAAACCATTTGGCGCACCTCCCCAGCCGCTAAACACACACGCATACCACGTATTTTGCGCCGCATCATTAGGATCAATAATAACATCTTTTGTCCAATATTGCATTCCTGCATGCGAAACATCTGTCCATGAATTATTTGCCGGAGTGTAAACAAATACACCAGAACTCGGCTGAAATCCAGAATCTTCAACACGACGTCCGGAATACGAACAAACTACTTTTCCGTCATTCAAAACATTAATACAAGCCGGATGTTTTTGTGTACGCGGCGGATTCGGTAAAAGTGTCCAGGTTGAAGAAGCTAAAAGATTTAGATTCGTTGTTTTATAAATTCCGCCAACACCATTTCCGTTTGCATAATGAATCACACTTGCATAAGCCGTATTTGGGTTATTTGGGTCAATAGCAATCCAAAAAACAGGATGATTAAAAACGTGAAGATTCTGCCATGTCTGCCCTTGATTTGTCGAATAAACAATCTTTCCGTTAGCATCATCGGCATCTAATGTTTCATCAAACAATCTCGTGCTTTGGTACATATCATGAATGTCAGACGTTGCCATAAACAAAGTTCCATTTGTTGGATGCGCCGCAATTCGATAACTTGTATTAGCATTATGTCCCGTATAATTAAATGACCAAGACGAACCCCCATCATCACTTTTAATTCCTTTAATATCAGAGAAACAAGACCAAACTTTGTTTGCATTAATCCAATGCATTTGCCAGCTGGTTGTATTCTCTAATCCGTTACTTTGGTACGAACGAAATTGCGGTGTTGCAGCATTTGCAGGATTTTGTGAAGCAGTGGCAACATAAGCCTGCTGCCACGAAGTTCCTCCATTTGAAGTTTTATGTATGAAACCATAATCACCAAAAATAACTTTACTGGAATTGTTTGGAGAAACAGCCATCCCAAAAGGACATTCACCGTAAGACCAGCCACGGTCGCCGCCTTGCCCGCTCCATCCAGTCGTTATATTTTGATTATTCGTTGTTATAAAAGTATTGTTCCAATTCGTTCCTGCATTTATAGTTTTAAACACTGTAGGTCTTGCACTCGAATTACTTCCGCATAAAAAAACCGTATTAATGTCATTTTTAGCCATTCCCACAAACATAGGGAAATCAACACCCGGCGTAATTCCTGTCATTTTTGAAACCCAGTTTCCTGATCCGTAATCTACAGAATAGATTCCTTTTGGAAATCCCCAATAATCAGAACCCGGCATTCCTGCATAAATGCTATTATTTAAAGCCGTAATACAAAAAAAGCGTGTTACACCTCCCACTTTTGCGCCTGCAAAAGACCAGATTCTATCTGTAGCAGGAATTCCAACTAATGGAGCCGTTGTCCATGTTGTACCGCCATTTGCAGAAACCAAAACACCATTATTAGTACCAATATAAATATTGTTTCCGTCAAAGAAAACACCTCCTACAACTATACCATTTCCGGTTGCAGCAGTATGAATGCTGGTAAAACTTGTTCCGCCGTTGTTGGAAAAATAAATGCGGTTGTATTGCGAAATTATAATTCGGTTTGGATTATCGTAATCAGCGTTTATGCTGTATAATTCCTCAGAATTATTTGGGTTTCCGGTTAACGGCGTCCAGGTAATTCCGTTATCTGTACTTTTCATGGGGCGCTGCATATCATTAGCATAACTAATCGTGTACACCAATCCCGGAGTCGAAGTATAACACACTTTTGAGTTGTGCCCGCCCCAAATTTGTCGGTGGTCAACCTGAGAATAATTCAGTCCGAAATCAGTCGTGTGAAACAATTCTCCCATATCACAAGAAGCATAATACTCATTGTCATTAGCAGGATTAAATGCCATCGAGAACATGGCACCGCCTCCGCCAATTCCCCGCGAAACAAATGTCGAGGGTTGAGAAAGCAGCGATTGAAAAGATAAAAATGTACAAAAAATTAAAATAGTGGTTTTTAAGGTTCGATGCCTCATAGTGTAAAGATTTGGTTAAGTTTGTTTTTGTTAGATTCGGTAAAAAAACCGCTCAAAAGCCGGGGGTTTGCTTTTGTACAATTAAAAATTGCGATTTTTACATAGCTCAAATTTACATGGTTAGATCACAAAATTAACAGCATATTAAAAGTAATTTATTCACATTTGTTAATAAATTAGATTTTTTATTTCAATATGTGATGCTTTATACTAAACTTATTTATTTGATATTCTTACCAAATGTGAACGAAAAGCATTTATTCATTTTCTAATTTTGTATTCCATTTTTAATTAATAAAACGAAACATTATGTTAGAAATAAGAACCAATTGCGAGCATTGTAACAAAGCTTTGCCAAACGATAGTTCAGAAGCAATGATATGCAGTTTTGAATGTACGTTTTGCAGCGACTGTGTAACAAATGTATTAGAAAATGTCTGCCCTAATTGCGGAGGTGGTTTTGAAAAAAGGCCGACGCGTCCGGCACAATCTCTTATAAAAAATCCTGTAAAAACAGAAATAATCCTAAAACCTGTTGATCTGGAAATGTTTGAAACTTTAAAACAAAAAAATAAAAATATTGATCCAAGAAAACGTTAGATCATAATTATAAGTAAATCGGAGCGCAGTTTGTTCCGATTTTTTTATTTTTAGAAGAAATGCTGTTGTTATAAAAAACGCTCTAATTGATAGAAAACTGCGGTAAGTTCTTTTCCCTTTTCTGTCAATTCATATTCTACATGAAGCGGTTTCAGCTTAATTACTTTTCTTTCAAGCAAACCATCGTGCTCCATTTCTTTTAATGAAGAAGCGATAGATTGTTTGTTTGAACCTTCAATTTCCCGCAAAAGACTACTAAACCGAACGGTATTATCGACCACCAAGCGAAAAATCTGCGGTTTCCACTTTCCTGTAAAAAGCTTTAAAACCTCTTCGGCTGGGCAGTTATCGATTTTATCTTCATTTTTTTTAGTAGTCATAAATTTTTGACTTATTGTGTAATATAAATTGTTGCTGGAACTTTGCGTAAAATTATTTAAAATAAATGAATTATGAATACTGAAAAACTTTTTAGTGCATTAGATCTTAGCGGTCTAAAACTAAACAATAGAATTGTAATGGCTCCTATGACACGTTCAAGAGCAATTAATAATGTTCCGAATGATTTAATGGCTTTGTATTATGAACAAAGAGCAACAGCGGGATTAATAATTACCGAAGGCACTGCAACATCTGCCAATGCTTTAGGATATGCGAGAATTCCCGGAATCTACAATCAGGAACAAATTGAAGGCTGGAAAAAAACAACAAACGCGGTACATCAAAAAGGCGGAAAGATTTTTATGCAACTTATGCATGTTGGGAGAATCGCCCACAAAGACAATCTTCCTACAGACGGAATAATTGTAGCGCCTTCTGCAATTTCTGCTGAAACCGATATGTGGACAGATGCTAACGGAATGCAAAAAACAGAAACGCCGAAACAACTTTCTCATGATGATATTCAAAACCTGATTCAGGAATTTGTTCAGGCGGCGCAAAATGCAATCGAAGCAGGATTTGACGGTGTAGAAATTCACAGTGCAAACGGTTATTTATTAGAGCAGTTTTTAAATCCAAATTCAAACGTAAGAGCGGATGAATATGGCGGAAGTGTTGAAAACAGAAGCCGTTTCATTTTAGAAATTACGAAAGCTGCTGCAGAACGTATTGGTAAAAACAAAGTTGGAATCAGACTTTCGCCGTACGGAACTTTTAACACGATGCCGGTTTATGATGAAATCTTTAAAACGTACGATTATTTGTCTGCCGAACTAAACAAATTAGATATCGCTTATTTACATCTTATTGATTACGCGGCAAGAGCATCTGAAGAAGGTTTGAACTTAATTCAAAAAATAAGAACCAATTTCAGTAACGCCTTGATTTTGAATGGCGGTTATACAAAAGAAAGAGCAAAAGTTGGTTTAGAAAATGATAAAGCCGATTTAATTTCTTTTGGTTCAAGCTTTATTTCAAATCCGAATTTACCTTATAAATTAGAAAATAATCTGGAATTGACTCCGGCAGATCCAAGTACTTTTTATATGCCGGATGAAAAAGGATATACGGATTATGTATAAGTTAATCTTAATCACAACATTCCTATTTATTAATTGTAACAGTCAAAATTCAAAAATGAAACAAGAAAACAACAATCCGCTTTTGTGTGATCCGGAAAGCGGAATATGCGAAATGCCTTCGTATCAAAAAAGTAAAGAAGACGAAATAAAAACAGAAACTGAAAAACCGATCAAAATAGTTTATTTTACTGATCCTATTTGTTCTTCGTGCTGGGGAATTGAACCTCAATTGCGAAGATTGAAATTAGAATATGGGGCTGATTTTGAAATCGAATATCGCATGGGCGGACTTTTAAAAGACTGGTCGTACAACAGTGGCGGAATAAGTAAACCAAGCGATGTGGCGCATCATTGGGACGAAGTAAGTTTGTATTATGAAATGCCAATTGACGGCGATGTTTGGTTAGAAGATCCGTTAGCGTCTTCCTACCCTGCTTCTATCGCTTTTAAAGCCGCTCAAATACAAAACAAGGAAAAGGCAATTGAGTATTTAAGAAGAATCAGAGAAATGGTTTTTCTGGAAAAGAAGAATATTGCGAAGTTTGAAATACTTCAAAAAGCCGCTTTAGAAGTTGGTTTAGATACCGAAAAATTCAAAACCGATTATGAAGGAACGGCAAAGGAATTATTCAATGAGGATTTAGAAGTTACCAGGAAATACGACGTTAGAGGATTTCCAACTTTATTTTTGAGCAATCAAAAGAATAATCAACTTGTAATTAATGGTTTTCAGCCTTATCAAAATTTCGAAAATGCCATTTTGCAATTGTACCCAAATGCTGAAAAAACAGATCTTAATAAAGGTTATAGTTATTTGTTTGATAAATATGCAACATTGACAACTAAAGAATATGCTGTTTTAAGCAATCAATCAACTCGTGAAGCCGAAAAGTTTTTAAGCGAATTGGCGCATCAGAATAAATTAAAAAAGATTACTTCAAAAAATGGAAATTTATGGCAGTTAAAAAATTCCGGTAATTAATCCGAATTTCTAACAACCCTAATGAAACAGCCGCATCGCTGCAGCATGCCGGCTTAACATTGGGAAATAAAATGCTTTTTTATTTTCTGTATTAGTTTTTTTATCTTTGAAATATAAATCCACTACCATGTACGACCAACTGATAAAAAAGATAAAAACCATTCATTCTTTTACAGATGAAGAGATTGATTTTTTTATCAGCAAACTCAAGGAACGCTTTATTCCAAAAGGAGAACATTTCCTGATGGAAGGTCAAGTCAGCAGGCATTTAGGCTTTATTGTTTCGGGAATTGGAATGCATTACAGGAATTATGAAGGCGTAGAAATTCCGACTGATTTTACTGTTGAAAATGAATGGCTGGGTTACTTAAACAGCTTTACAAACAAAACAGTTTCTGATATGAATATCAAAGTATTAGAAGATACACAGCTGCTTCTTTTATCTGCAGAAGATTTTGAAACCGTTTATATGTTTCAACCTAAATTTATGATCTTAAAAGATTATTATACAGAGCTTTCTTTTATCAGTAATACACGCCACACTGCCGATCTTGCCATGCTTGACGCCAAACAGCGCTATTATAAATTCATGAAAGAAAAAGCAGATCTTGCCAATCGCGTTCCTCAATATTATATTGCTGCTTATTTAGGAATTAAACCCCAATCCCTCAGCAGAATACGAAAATAAACCTACCGTTTTTTATTAACAAATGTGAACGAAACTGTTCGCTGTAGCTGCCAATTTTGCATCATAATTTTTATACTAAATTAATGATGGAAAATTTTAAAAAACAACTACTAAAAACAATAGTCGTAATAACGGCTGTAGTAAGTCACACAAATGCGCAAACACAAGACTGGAAAACCGAGAAAAGAGTTAATCTTCTTTTTGGAGTAGCACAAACGGCGATAGCAAAAGGAATAAATGTTGAAGGAAACTACATTCACAACCGCTTTATTTTTGATTATTCGCACGGCGCTTCACTTGAGTTTACAGGCAACCTGCTGCCTGATGATTTAAAAAACCAACATCTTGCCGTTCACGAACCCTGGACAACGGGATTTGGTATTGGTTACAGAATTAAGGAATGGATCAACATTCGCGTTGAACCAAAATGGCACAAATTTGAGTTTTATTACGAAGGAGATCCGCAGACAAAAAGCAACGAAATTACTTCTTACAACACCTTCAGTCTCGGATTAGGAGTTTATGGCAGTTATCTTCCGTTTAAAAAGAAAGACAATTTCCTAAAAGGATTTATTATTTCACCAAGTGTTCGATTTTGGCCCACGGTAAGTTCAAGTTTAAAAGGCGGCGAATTTATTTATCAGAACAGAGAAACGGGAAAAGTTGAAGAAATAAAAACGCTGGATCCCGGAACAAAATTTACGCCGCTTGTAGTCAATGTCAGCATTGGATATTCTTTTCAACTTAACAAAAAAAGATAATGGCATCTGAAATTAAAGCCATTGTTTTCAAGACACCTGTTCTTAAGACGACAAAGCTCTTTTTTGAAAACATTGGCTTTCAAATCAAAGAAAATTCTTTGATGCATTTTGTAATTTATTCTAAAAACTTACGGCTGGTTTTTCTTAAATCAGAAAGAGATTTTGAAATAGAATTATACACCAATGAAAAAGAAAGTTCTGAAAAATGTTTAAGTGAAAAATGTGATGAACATTCTTTTGAAACTTCCGAAGACCCAAACGGAATAAAAATGGTAAGAATTTTTAATCATCAGAAAAAGAAAATAACACAAAGCAAAAATTGAAATTAATAATGAAAACATATGCCATAATTTCGGTATTGGTGTTTCTGGCGGGATTTGCGAAAATCGAACCCAAATGGAAGAATGTTGAACAGAAAAGTTATACCGTTTATTATACTCCATTTGACGAATCAAATCATACAGCATATTTGAATCTTTTTGAAAAAGGCGTGCAATCTGTAGAACGTTTTTGGGAGAAACCTTTTAAAAATCATTTTGATATTTATGTTCATCCCAACAGACAATCTATTGACAGCGTTTGGCAAAAGGATTGGAAAATGACCGATTTTAAATCAGAATGCTGGGTGGCTGCCAGCGGAGATGCAGCAAAACTGAATATCATTTCTCCCAAATTATGGGACAAAGAAACCTGCGAGCATTCTTATTCTGAAACTATTAAAACACAGCAGCTTATTACACATGAACTTTTTCATGTATTTCACGGACAATTAAATGCAAGTCCTGATTTTAGTAACGTTGAAGGAATTGACTGGTTTGTCGAAGGTTTGGCAACTTATGCTTCGGGACAATGTGATGCAGCACGAATAGCTGAAATAAAAAAACTTATTGCTGAAAACAAAACGCCCAATAATCTGGATAGTTTTTGGACAGGAAAAATGAAATATGGTTTATCCGGATCGATGGTTATGTATATTGATACTAAGTATGGAAGAAAAAAACTGAAAGCACTTTTAGTTTTCAGCAAAAAATCTGAAATACTTCAATCTCTTAAAATTACAGAAAGTGATTTGCTGCATAACTGGTCAAAATACATGGCCAATTTTGACATTCAGCAGCAACCATTTATAAAATAAATAAAATTTAAAAACATGAAAGCAATAGTATTAGACGGTTTTGGAGAAGTTGACAATTTTCAAATTAAAGAAATTCCCCGTCCTCAAATCCGCGAAAAAGAAGTATTACTAAAAGTAAAAGCGTTCAGCATTAATCCTGTTGATATTAAAACCCGAAAAGGAGCTTCACTTGCGAGTGAATTAGCTAAAAATCCGCCTGTAATATTAGGCTGGGACGTTTCGGGAATTGTGGAAGAAGTAGGTTCTGAAGTGACCAATTTTAAAGTAGGAGACGAAGTTTTTGGAATGATCAATTTTCCGGGAGTTGGAAATGCTTACGCCGAATATGTTGTGGCACCCGCCGGACATTTAGCGATTAAACCTGCCAACATAAGTCATGAAGAAGCCGCGGCCAGTACTTTGGCAGCATTAACGGCGTGGCAGGCTTTTACCTTTTTTGGAAAATTAAAAAAGAACGACAAAGTTTTAATTCATGCGGCAGCTGGCGGTGTAGGACATTATGCGGTTCAAATTGCCAAACATTTTGGTGCGTATGTTATAGGAACTTCTTCAGAAAAAAATAAAAATTTTGTTTTAGAATTAGGAGCCGATGAACATATCGATTATAAAAACGCCAGGTTTGAAGATGTAGTTTCTGATATTGATTTTGTTTTGGAAACTATTGGTTATGATAACTTTGGACGTTCTGTTGATGTTGTAAAACCAACTGGAACTATTATCAATTTACCATCTGGATTATCTGAAGAAATAAAAGAAAAAGCTTTAAAAAAAGGCATAAATGTCAATTTTATGATGCTTGTTTTTTCTGATCCTGAAGACATGAAAAGTATCGCATCGCTTTTAGAACAAGGAATTGTAAAAGCGCACGTTTCAAAAATATTCGATTTTGAAGACATTCAGGCCGCACACACGCAGGTTGAAAGCGGAACTACTGCGGGAAAAATTGTTGTTAGGGTATCTTAATTTAAAAAGACATAAAATGAAATATCATCATGTTGACGTTTTTTCAGATAAACCATTTTCAGGAAATGGATTGACTATTTTTATAAATGAAAATCCTCTGGATAAATCTCTTATGCAGACTATTACGCAGGAAATGAGACAATTTGAAAGTATCTTTTTAAACCCAATAAACTCAGATACTTTTCGCGCCCGTATTTTTACAATGGAAGAAGAATTGGATTTTGCGGGACATCCTATAATTGGAGCTACTGCAATTGTTCATGATTTATATGCTAAGGATGCGTCAGAAAGCAAAGTCAATTTTCAGCTAAATGAAAAATTAGTTACGGTAAAAACGGTAAAACATAATAATCATTATTCCGCTCAAATGAATCAGGGTAAACCAGAATTCAGAAATATTCTAAGTAAAGAACAGGAAGAAACTTTTTTAAGATATTTCAATCTTTTACCCGAAGATAAATACGATCATTTGCCTTTGCAGGTAATATCGACAGGACTTCCCTATTTGATAATTCCTGTAAAATCAAAATCTTTAGCGAAAGTAAAAGTGACAATACCGGATTTAGAAGAAAAACTGCAAGAAGTAAATGCGAAGTTTTTTTATGTTTTGGATACTGAAAATCTGGAAGGAAGAACGTGGGATAATTTTGGTTTGGTCGAAGATATTGCCACAGGAAGTGCGGCGGGGCCCGCGGGCGCTTATTTAGTTCAGAATCAATTGGTAAATATCGATACGGAAATTATACTAAATCAAGGAAGCTTTTTAGGAAGGCCCAGTAAAATGAAAATAATAGTAAATGGAACTAATGTGGAAGAAAGTGAAATTTATGTGGAAGGCGATGTTTGCAAAATAGCAGTTGGAGAATTGTTTCAATTTGAGAGATAATTTACTGAACCAGAGGATCAACTGATCAGATTTTAAATCTTAGAAAAGTCAATAATAGGATATTTTCTTATTTATTGCATTTTTAAAAAAAATTAATAAACTGATAATCAGCCGATTTTTTTTTAAGATATACAAAAAGAACATTGAAGGGTTGCATTTTTAACACATATTTTAGCAAAAACACTAAAACATCTGTAATTCAGCAATTTACACAATAAAAAATAAGTTTTTTTTGAATAAAACTGAATTTCTTTTCTAATTTTGCGCCACAATAATCTTTGACAATCAAGCAATTAAAAATGACAAAATTTAGTAAAACAGTTTTAACTGATACCTTATTACTATCATCACTTTACACTTATGCTGATGAAGAAAAAGGAGACTACATTTTGATGATCGATACCGGAAACGGAAAAGTGGAAAGCTTTATTCTAGATGGTGCTGAAAACGCATCTTTTACTATATGTGATGAAAATCGCAATTTAATTTACTCCGGAGAACCTGAAATAAACAAGTTTGAAATATCAAAAACTATTAGTTTACAAGGTTATCCATCTGGAATTTATTTCTTAGAGATAATAGAAAATGGAAAAGTTGCAAAACACCAGATTAAAGTTACAGCTAAAAAAGAGAAAACACTACAATTAAACGAAAGTCTATATCAAATTCCTGCTTTTAGCCTATAAATCCCCTTTTTTGTCCCAACAAAATCTTCTAAACAGCTTTTTGAGCTGTTTTTTTGTTTTTGTACAATTCTTAATTACTCCTTTCGGCTTTGCTGATCATTTCTAAAACAATATCAATAACTAAAAGGGCTTTTAGTCTGGTTCCACAGCTCAAATAAATCCAGGTTCCCAAAGATTCATCTGCTGTAAACATGCAGGTAATTTGGGAAATATTAACGGTGTACTGGGTTAAATCATCGGTTCTGAATTGGATTGTTTTCATTTGTAGATAATGTTTAAAAACATTAAAGTTATCTGATGTTATTCGTTTATCTTAAAAATTTCAATTATAATATTATTATAATTGTTTCAACGAATTATTAATAAGTACGAGGAAAAAACTTATCAGTTAAGGTTATTAATATGCTAATTATGAAGGAAATGTAAATTTATTTCTACTTGTAAGATTTAGATTCTTTTTATCAATTTGAAATAGTATTAAATGAAAAAGCAACCCGAAGGCTGCTTTATTTTAGGCTGTGATAATACTGTCAATAGTTTTTATGGGAATGCAATAACAAAAAATCAGTTGTTGACACATTACTTAATATGTAAACTTTTTTTAGGACGAGACATCTTTGCGCTCACGAGCAAGATGCTCGCGCCAGCGGAGGTAGAGGCTATATTTACCTATTCTACTTATAAGGATTATCTGCTACAATTGTATCTATCAAGGATGAATTACAAAACAATATACTTGAATTAAAATATTGGATTTCATCATAAATTCCATCTTTTTTATTACTTGAAAAGCCCTTCTTTCTAATTTTTATCCACAATCCTTGAGGTTTCATTTCTGGGTTTTTAGAACAATAATAATCCAAACTATCTACAATTAAATCATAACCAGTAGGTTTGACTTTAAAATTAATGATATTATCTCCTTTTAGAGTATCTTTCAATTTTAAAAAATAATATTTTGTTTGATTTTTTTTCATTAATACTGACTCAATAACATAATCATTTGACAATACTTTTATTGTTTTATTTTTATAGTTTAGTTCTATTTTTTTTCCTTCAAAGCGAAAACAACTTTTAAGAAAAAAAGATATTATAATCAAGAAAATTATTTTTTTACTTTCCATATCTATTAGTAATTTCATCTTGTTCTTCTTCTGATTGTTCTATTTGGTTATTATAATAATTAATATATCTATTGTAAAATTTTTGAATTCCAGCTGACATTTTTTTTATTTTAGACATTTCTTTGTTAATGTTAGACAATCTGGATTTGCCACGCTCTGCAAAGTGTTCTTTATTATGTAACATGCTCCGCAAATGTCTCTGACTTTGCGCTACTAAAAACAAATATATTTAAAAAACGTAAACGTTTCAAAAGTCTCTAACTTAAAACAAAAAGCCCAACTTTACAGTTAGGCTTTTTCTCTATAAAAATAATAACTTCACATAAACATTATTCCACATTACACTCCCCAAGCCAATCATAAATTTCAGTTTGCGCGCGTCTTGGTTCATCGATACTTAGAATCTCCATTTCATTATTTCCTTCACTATTTATCATTCTCCTTTTCGTATTATCTTCCAGCTGCAATTGAATAATTGTATTAATTTCTTCAATATGTTTTTCATCATACAACGGATAAGCAACTTCTATTCTTCTGTTTAAATTTCGGCTTAACATATCGGCTGATGATAAATAGATTTTTTCCTCTCCATTATTTGCAAATTTGTAAATTCTGGAATGTTCTAAAAACATATCTACAATCCTATAGATTTTTATATTCTCGGTTGCATATTTTATTCCCGGCAATAAGGTGCAAATGCCGCGGACAATTAATGTTACTTCAACACCTGCCCTGCTTGCTTCAATAAGTTTGTCGATAATATCTTTTTCATCAACTCCGTTTACTTTTAAAAATACCGCCGCTTCTCTTCCGGCTTTTTTATTTTCTATTTCGGTATCTATTAACTCTAGTAATCTCTCTTTCATGTTAAAGCCTGCGGCCAGAATATGTTTTGGTGCGCCTGTCTTTTTCTTGGTTTTTAAAAATGCAAAGACCTTTTTTATATCATCTGTATATTTTTTTTCTGAAGTGAAAAATCCGAAATCAGAATAAATATTGGCTGTGCTTTCATTAAAATTTCCCGTCGATAAATAATTATAATATTTCTTATTTCCGTATTTGTCTTTCATGGTTACCATTGCCACTTTTGCATGAACCTTTAAATTCGGCATGCTTTGAATGATTTTTATTCCGGCATTTTTCATTTCTCGGGACCAGAATAAATTATTGTATTCATCAAAACGTGCTTTTACTTCTACAAAAACAGTTACTTTTTTGCCGTTTTTAGCGGCACTTATCAAAGCATTTGCAATTAACGACTGCGATGAAATTCGGTATAAAGTAATTTTTATTTCCAGAACGTTTCTGTTAATTGCCGCCTGATTAAAAAACTGAAGTACATAATAATACGATTGATACGGAAAGTGCAATAATTGATTTTGTTTGTCAATAATTTCAAAAATCGACTTTTTGCTTTCAAATGGCAAATGTTTGAGACCCGGATAATTTGCTCCCTGAAGATTGGGTTTTACAGGATTTGGAAACTTGAATAAATCATACAAATTATGATGGCTTCCGCCTTTTATCATTTCATCTTTTTTAAGGCGAAAAGTCTTTTTACATACCGAAAGTGTTTCAGCATCCATATTAGAATCATACAGAAATCTTGTCGATGAACCGCGTTTTCGTTCTTCGATTTTGGCTTCAATTTTCGCTATTAAATCTCCTGAATTTTCATCTTCAATCAAATAATTTTCATCCCGGTTTAATTTTATAGCATTACAGGAAACCACTTTTCCCGAAGGAAATATAAGCGATAAACAATTCTTTATAATAGTATCAATCGAAATAATATAATGCGTATCGCCCTGACTTTGCAGTTGTTTAAATCGATCCAGTTTATCCGAAGGAATATTCAAATAAGCATAATTAAAGTTACCCGAAGTATCTTTTAACTTGACCAAAAAGTATAAACTGCGATTGTTTAAAAAATACGTTTTAGGCTGATTTATTGAAATATAAATAACCTGAATATAAGAAAGAATGATGCTTTTAAAATAATACTCAATCTCCTCAAGATGCTCTTCAAGAAGCTCTTGATTTTCATAGTAAACAATATTATTCGCAGCTAATTCTGGCAGTATTGATTTCTTCCAAATTGCTCCGAATCTGTTTTGCTGGAGATTTACTTCGTCTAAAATTTTATTGAGTAATTCTGTGTTCTTTTTTGAATTTTTAGTCAGCAGTTTTCTGATTTTAACCCTGAAAAATTCATCTAAATTAGAAGAATGAATGGCTAAAAATTTAATTCTTTCATATAACAAATTATTGGAGTCTTCGGCTTCATCCAAAATACAGTTATTGAAAGAGAGCCACGAAATTTCTGAAGGTATAAGATGGTTTTGCACGTAAAAAATTGGTTTATACTTTTATTGATACTTGTAAATTTCAGCATTAATTATTTTAAAATATAAATACAAATAGGCTGTTAACCATAATTTAATTTATTGGTAACATAACTTAATCCGCATAATATCATTGTTATAGCTTATATCGAAATCTCATTATTACGTTGTTATATGCTAAATACTCTCTTCTTTTTATTGATTTCAAAAACAATAAATAATCTTAATCCTGTTAACTTTTTGTTAACCGTATTATAATACTGCCTCGATAGTACGATTTCTCTTTTAAGGTACTTACAAGTAGTAAGAATTATAATTCAAAAACAATCCGTTCTATCGACAAAATTTACAGAAAACAAAGCTGATTACTTTTTATTTCTCAGTTGGTTATTACTATCAAATAATTTATAAAAATCATTGAATTTAAATATGCTATAAACCATTAAAACTAGAATTATGAAAAAACAGAATCCAAAAAAGGTATTAAGTAGAGCCTTAATTATTATGCTGTCGGCCCTTACATTCTCATGTCAGGATACGACATTAGAAGAAAGCGAAAATTCTGCTGTTGCAAAAGAGCAGCAAAATTTCAAAAAAATGAGTATTTCAGCAAGTTCTAATTTGGCAAGAAGATGGGCTCCTATTCATTACAAAGATGTAGACGCTACAGGAACTTATGCCGAAGGAGGAAAATCAGATTATCTTACTGCCATTAACTACGACAACGACTGGAATGCCGAAAACAACTGGAACAATCTTCCTGCTTATGCCAACTCTTTAGCGGCACATTGCTACTATTCAGTGGTAGAATCAAATACACATTGGTTTATTACTTATGCTTTTTTCTCTCCACGCGATTGGACAGATAATCCATTTTTATACAATTTAGATCAGCATGAAAATGATTTAGAAGGTATATTGATGATTGTAGAAAAAGATGGTTCAACTTATGGTTCTTTAAAAGGAGCGGTTACTGTAAGTCATTCAGATTTTTTCTCTTATGTACCATCCGGAAGTTCTTTTGTAAGCGGACTGGAAAGTGTTGACGGAACATTGCAAATGAGAGATTATAACGGAGAATTGCATCCTATTACAGCGCAGGATTCTAAAGGACACAGCCTTAAAGCGTGGCCGCAGCACGATATTGATGGAGACGGAATTATCTACTATCCTTCGGCAACGGGAACTGCACAAATACCATCTGATAATTATGACACTTACGTGGAATACAAACTTGTTGATATTTTTGAAACCGGAGGATTATGGGATCAACGATTTAATACTGAATTGTTTTCAAGCCCGGGCGGAGGATTTAAAGGAAATGATTTTAAAACTGGCGGTGCTAATGCTCCGTGGGCATGGAATGATGGGAATGATGGTATCGTACAAGGCGGGGAATTTGCAACAGATCCTGCAAAATTAGCTGATAATTATTTTGATGGTGTAGGTAATTTGTCACGTACCTATACTGATAATAAATACAATAGTTCTGCCGGAGGCGTTGTTACAGTTTACCAAAATTGCAGCTATACAGGTTATGCAGTTGCTTTGCCTGCGGGTGATTATACATTGGCTCAGCTAAAATCATATGGTATTGTAAATGATGATTTATCGTCTGTTCGTTTAGATAATGGATATAAAATTACATTCTACCAAAACGATAATTTTGGAGGAGAATCTGTTGTTGTAACAGGAAACAATAGTTGTTTAGGAGGTTTTAATGATAAAGCTAGTTCTATAAAAATCAGCGTGATATAAACTGATTTTTTAATTTAAATATGCAGACAAGAAGCTAAATTGTTTTTCTTGTCTGCATATCTTTTTTTGTTTTTATCCAAATTCCTAATTTCAATTAAAATGGCATAAATTATAGTAATTTAATTCCTTAAAAACGGTTTAATTACAAGGAGAAAAATCTTCTTATAAATCATTTTTTATTAATTTTACGTATCAACATTTAATGAATTTACATGGAAATGAATGATTTGGAATTAGTTTCCATTAAAGAGGTTTGCATTACAAAAGTGAACGGATTTGAAAGTACATCTATATTAGACATTCTTTCTGTAGAAGAACCGCTTGAAATAAGAATTTCTTACGGCCCTGAAGCCGAAAAAACACACAAAAATATCTCGGTAACAATGCGTACGCCAGGCAATGATTTTGATCTTGCCATTGGTTTTTTATTTACCGAAGGCATTATAACATCTTATCAGGACGTCAAAAAAGTATATCATACCAATACAGAATGTTCGTTTCAAAAGAAAAATATTGTTCAGGTAGATTTAGTCGAAAATTTCATTCCGCATTTGATGTCGTCAGATCGGAATTTTTATACCACGTCTAGCTGTGGCGTTTGCGGAAAAAGTTCCATACAATCTATCAAAACGGTTAGCACTTTTAATCCTTTAGACAATCCAAAACTAGATATCGCTGCAGAAGTACTTTACCAATTATCAAACAAATTAAAAGCAGCTCAAAGTAGTTTTGCAGTTACTGGTGGTATTCATGCGTCGGGTCTTTTTACAATTGAAGGCGATTTAGTTTTTTTACAGGAAGATGTTGGACGACATAATGCATTGGATAAACTAATTGGCAGTGCTTTAGCAAATAATTTACTTCCATTAAATAAACACATTTTACTTCTTAGTGGAAGAGCCAGTTTTGAGTTAATTCAAAAAGCGGCTATGGCAGGAATATCAGTAGTAGTTGCCATTGGTGCTCCGTCGAGTCTTGCTGTAGAATTGGCTAGAGAATTTAATATTACTCTTTTTGGTTTTATTAAAGAAGATAGATTCAATATCTATAATTCCAGTGATCAGGTTGTAATCAACTTCTAATAAAATTAAAATAAAAGCTAACCCGTTGGGTATAATGCATAAAAAATAATAATTAAACACATAGAGACATAGATTTTATGTTTTTGAAAAAGTCAATTAAAAAGAAACTCGTTTCTCACACATAGTCCCGATAGCTATCGGGATTTGTTAATGCAAGTGAAACGCCTTTCTTGAGTTCAATAATTCTATGTTTCTATGTGTTAAAACAATTAAACCCAACAGGTATAAAAATTATTTCTATAACTGAATTAAAATCATAATTATTCCAATTTCTGCGAATAAGCCAATTAAATGCAAAAGTCATGAAAGAAGATAAATCTCCAAAAGACATCAACGATAAAATTACAAAAGAACCAAATGCCGAAAATCCATATAAACTTTTAGACCTTAAGCTGACAAAAACAGGGAAATGGGCTGCCGGAGTTCCTGCTGTTATCTCCGCTTTTAGTGATCTTATTGAAGAAAAAACACTTGTTCGCGGGACAAAAGCTTTATTTAAGATGAACCAAAAAGGTGGTTTTGACTGTCCGAGCTGTGCATGGCCTGATCCCGATGATGAGCGATCGCCTTTGGGAGAATACTGCGAAAACGGAGTTAAAGCTTTAGCGGAAGAAGCGACGACCAAAAAAGTTACAGCTGATTTTTTCAAACAAAATTCTGTCTACGATCTTGCCCAATTAGATGATTATCAAATTGGAAAAATGGGAAGATTGACAGAGCCTATGTATCTTCCTAAAAATGGAACGCACTACGAACCTATAAGCTGGGATAACGCGTTCACAAAAATAGCAGAACATCTCAACGCATTAGAATCGCCAGACGAAGCTGCTTTTTATACCTCAGGAAGAACAAGCAATGAAACATCATTTCTTTATCAGCTTTTTGCAAAAGAATTCGGTACCAACAATATGCCCGACTGTTCTAATATGTGCCATGAAACATCAGGATCGGCTTTAAGAACTACAATCGGAATTGGAAAAGGAACTGTAACATTAGATGATTTTTATGATACTGATGTAATTGTAATTATTGGTCAAAATCCCGGAACAAATGCTCCAAGAATGCTGACTGCATTGGCAAAAGGTAAAAAAAACGGAGCAAAAATTATCGCTGTTAATCCGTTGCCGGAAGTGGGTTTAATGGGATTTCATAATCCGCAGGAAATCAACGGAATTATTGGAAACGGTGTCAAACTAGCCGATCTTTTTCTTCCGGTAAAAATAAATGGCGATATGGCGCTTTTAAAAGCCCTTGAAATTATATTATTGGAATTGGAAAATAAAAATCCCGGAAAAGTCTTTGATTATGATTTCATCAAAGAAAAAACTACCGGATATGAAGCTTTCCTAAAACAGTTTGATAATTATAATTTAGATGAACTTGTACAACTTTCAGGCGTTTCTAAAGAAGCACTTTATGAAGCTGCAGAAATCATCGCCTTCAAAAAACGAATCATTGTTTGCTGGGGAATGGGACTTACGCAGCAGCCAAACGGCGTAGAAATGATTAGAGAAATTCTTAATATTTTATTGCTTAAAGGAAGTATTGGTAAACCCGGCGCAGGCGTTTGCCCCGTTCGTGGTCATAGTAACGTTCAGGGAAACAGAACGATGATGATTGATGAAAAACCTACTAACGAACAACTGGATCGTCTTCAGGCTTATTTTGGTTTTAATCCGCCTCGCAAACACGGATATGATGTTGTGAGAGCCATTAAAGCCATGAAGGAAGAAAAAGTAAAATTATTATTCTGTATGGGAGGTAATTTTTTATCGGCAACACCAGACACAACTTACACGGCAAGTGCGTTAAGAAAACTAAATTTAACCGTAAATGTATCTACAAAACTGAATCGCAGTCACTTGATTCACGGACAAGAAGCCATTATATTACCAACTTTATCCCGAAGCGATATTGATATTGTAAATGGCGAAGCGCAATTTATAACTACCGAAAACTCAATGGGCGTTGTACAGTCGTCAAAAGGAATGCTCAAACCTGTATCTGATAATCTTATTAATGAAACTCAGATTGTATGTAAATTGGCCATGGCAACGCTGGGAAATAAATCGGTTATTGACTGGAAGCGTTATCATGACAGCTATGATGATGTGAGAGATGCCATTGAAAAATGTATTCCCGGTTTTGAAAATTATAATGAAAAAGTACGCCAAAAAGGAGGTTTTCATTTACCAAATGCAGCACGCGATGGAAAATTTATTACTAAAGATTTTGGAGACCGTGCACCATTTACATTAACGGAAATTCCAAAAAACGAACTTGCTCCAGATGAATATATGATGGCAAGCACCCGAACGCACGACCAGTTTAATACCACAATTTATGGTCTTGATGATCGTTATCGCGGTGTAAAAAATGAACGCAGGGTAATATTTATGAACGAAAAAGATATTGAACAAGGAGGATTTAAAGCTGGCGATAAAGTCGATTTATTTAATTATGATGATAATATCGAAAGAATCGCGCCTTTGTTTGTTATTGTTTCCTATCAAATTCCGGAGAAAAACACAGTTACTTATTTTCCAGAAACAAACGTTTTGGTTTCCGTAAATAATGTGGTTAAGGATAGTAACATGCCAGCCTCAAAATATGTAAAAATTAAAGTTAGAAAACACGATCCTAAAATTTATGAAAGAATAAATCGATTGTGAAAATTTGCAAATCTTCTCCAATCAATTCATTAAAAAATAACACTCAAATCAAATTTAAATGTCGGTATATCAAAAAATAGCAGCAGTAGGTTCGAAGTATATCGGGAAACCAAAACTTTTTAAGTACGGATTTAATCTGTCTCAATGTACCGAAGAAGTACTGCCAGAATTGTAAATGTATCGCAGGATTTATTGCAAATTCAAATAAGGCTTCCTATAAGTTATAAAAACAAAAATTATGTAAACTCTATTTTTGGAGGAAGCATGTTTGCTACAGTAGATCCAATTCCGATGGTACAATTGATAAATCTTTTAGATGAAAATTTTGTAGTATGGGATAAAGCAGCCGAAATTTATTTTAAAAGACCTGCAAAAGAGAATTTATATGCCGATTTCATTTTTACTCTAGAAGAACTGGGCGAAATTAAGGATAAGATTAAGCAACAGAATGAATTAGAAATTGTAAAAACTACATTGCTTACAAACAAAGATAAATCGATCACATATTGTGAGGTTCGCAAAAAAATTTACATTGCTGATAAAAGCTATTTTAAAAACAAAAGAGAAAATAAAAAGCTCTAAAGTTTAGCTTTAAAACTCAATGGATACAGCATTTTTAATTTAAAACAAGCATTCGGTTTTGGCTTAAATCAGTTAAATTCCATCCCCGAATTTAGATTATAAATAATCTTCGTTAAAACTACTTTATAGGGCTACAATAAATGAAAAATCATTTATAACTATGCTGTAATTTAGGTGCTCGTTTTAAATTGAAAAATGTTGATTTACATATTTAAAAGAAGAATATTATTTTATTTTAACCACTACTTTGCCCTTCGCACGCCCGCTTTCTACATACGATAATGCTTCATTGGTTTTATCAAATGGAAAAATTTTATCTATTACAGGTTTAATTATATCTGCTTCAATCAGCGCTGCGATTTCTTTTAACTGCTGTCCGTCTGCCTTCATAAATAAAAAAGAATAATCGACATTTTTATTTTTTGCTTTTTTGCGAATCCCTGAACTTAGTAAAGAAAGAATCATTTTGATAAACCAGGGAGCTCCAATTTCTTTTGCAAAATCAGGAGTCGGCGGCCCGGAAATAGAAATAAGTTTTCCTCCCGGTTTTACTATTTTAAGTGATTTTTCGAGCGTTTTTTGATCCTGAGTGTTTAATACCACATCATAATCACTCAAAATGTTTTCAAAATCACTATTCTGGTAATCAATAATAACATCAGTACCCAAATCTTTAAGCAAATCGAAACTTTTTGCACTTGCCGTAGAAGCAGTTACAGCTCCTAAATGTTTAGCCAGCTGAATTGCAATAGTTCCTACACCTCCAGAACCGGCCTGAATAAACACTTTTTGTCCTGCTTTAACTTGAGCCTTTTCAATCAAAACCTGCCATGCCGTAAGCGCTACTAAAGGAATAGAAGCTGCTGCTTCCATCGAAATGTTTTTAGGTTTAAGTGCCGCATCTTTTTCGTCTATGGCAATAAACTCTGCAAATGTACCTATACGATAATCTGAAGGTCTGGCATAAACCTCATCGCCAACTTTAAACTTCTTTACATTTTTACCTGCCTGTACCACTACTCCAGCAGCATCATGCCCTAAAATTAATGGCAGTTTATAAGGCAGAATAAGTTTAAATTCTCCTGATTTTATTTTAGAATCTAAAAGATTAATTCCCGCTGCATGAACTTCAACCAAAATATCATTGTCCTTTAGTTTTGGTATCGGCATTTCGGCAGACTGCAGACTTCCTTTTTTATTGTACTTATTAATTATAAATGCTTTCATCTTATTTAGTTTATAATTTTAGGGATGACTTTAAATTCGGATAAATCTTTTTAGGGTTCACTAAATTAAAAGCTATTTTTGGAAAAAACCTGCTTACGATATACAACGCTTTTGTGTCTCCGGCACGAATAGTAAACTGATCTTTTTTTATTCCGTTAATAAGTGTTTTTACCAGTTCTTCAGGAGCCATTTTTTTATCCGTTCTTTTTGCAGTCATTTCTGTTGCAACAACAGGAGGCAGTAATTCAAATACTTTTACAGTACTGTTTATTATTTCCAGATTCTTTCTAAGCAGTTTTGTATAAAAACTTAAGGCCGTTTTTGTTGCCGAATAAGTTGGCTCTTCTAAGGCTGGTACCAGACTTAAAATAGAGGTGGTATTAATAATAGCGCTTTCTTTTCTCGATTTCAACATATCGATAAAAAGATTATTGAGTCTTAAAACACCAAAATAATTTACATTCATTTCGTAAACGGCATTCTTTAAAATTTGATCATCCGCAATACCAAGATTAAGAGCCGGAGTTCCAACGCCTGCATTATTATACAAAATATCAATTCCGCCCAAAGAAGTTACTTTTTCAAACAGCGATACGGCATCATTTTCATTTTCAACATCACTTTTTATAACTGTTAATGCCGGAAACATTTTTTTAGCAGCATCTAATTTAGCCTGATTTCTCCCCGTAATAATTACACTTGCTCCTTCAGCTAAAAACTGTCTGGCAGATTCAAGCCCAATTCCGGAAGCTCCTCCGGTAATTAATATTGTTTTACCTTTTACATCCATGTTAATTTTAAATTTTAGTTTAAATTATTTATTCTTGTATCGCTTGTAATTAAATTTAAAAAAATATACTTTTTAGTCTATTTTAAAATATACTTTTTAGTCTATTTTAAAATATACTTTTTAGTTTATTCTAAAGCAAAAAAAATTAAATTGAGTATTGTTCTAATTCAGACTTTAGGCTTTTAATCAAACCTTGCAGAGGCTTTGCTGTATCCATAACCCTGCACATAACGACTCCTCCTTCAATTGCTGCTACCATTTTAAAAGCAAAAACACCTGCGTCTAGTTCATTGGAAAACTCTCCCGAAGCAATTCCTTGTTGAAGCAATGCAGTAAGTTCTTCCTGACCGGCTCTAAATATTTGGGCAATTTTCTTCTTTACAAGAGGATAATTATCATCAGATTCTACGGCATTATTAAATATTGGACATCCTCCCGGGATTTGTGTATCAATCGGATTTTTATAAAAATCCATAAATGCAAATATTTTACCTTTTGCCGTTTTCCCTTTATAAACTGCCGCTCTAACTTTGTCTGAAGTCATTTTAAGCGCCAGGTCAATAACCTGTTCCGAAAGATCATCTTTATTTTCAAAATGACCATATAAGCAGCCTTTTGTAAGCTTTGTAGCAGCCAGCACATCGTCTATATGTACACCAGAAATACCTTTTTCATTATAAAGAGGTACTGCTGTTTCTAAAATAAATTGCTTGGTCTTTTCTGCTTTTGTTAACATCACACTTAAAATATTGAGCACAAATATACTAAAAAGTATATTTTAAAATCAAAATAATACAGTTTTTTTGTTTTTATTTCCTTTCTTATCTTTTTTAAATGGACAATTTTTTATTTATATGTTATTGTTATTAAAGCTCATAACGGTTCTTTATAATTTTAAGCATCTAAAAAAAGCGTAGCAATTATAGAATACGACTGCGCTTTTTTATGTGTTATTTATGCATTTTTACTGGTCAAGCCAGCTCTTAAATTCAGCTACTTTATTTTTACTGATAATAATATCGATTTTGGGATCTGGTTTTATAATTAGTTTCAACTGATTTTTCCCATAAAGTAATATACTGCTAATAGAATTTATGTTAATAATAAACTGCCTGTTTGCTCTGTAAAAAATAGTTGGATCAAGCCATTTCATCACCTCATCAAGGCTGTTATTGCTGTTATATTGGCGATTGTCAAAAGTATAAATATACGTAATTCCGGTATCCAATAAAATATAGGCAATCTCTTGTATATCTAATTTTATCAGTTCATCTTTATGATACGTAAGGATTCTTTTCTTTGGAATTTCAGACTCTTTTGATGTATCATTTTGAATAGTATCATCTGTCACATTTTGTAATTTCTGCTGATTTGAATTCAACTGTAAATTCAGGATTTGAAGCTCATTTACCCTGTAATTTAAATCCTCTTTTTCAAGATCAAAAACTCGTTCATATTTTCGATAAATAAGTCGTATCATTAAGTAGCAGCATACACTTATGAATACTGTACTTAAAAACAGACTCACAACAAACTGCAGATACAAATCTGATAATTCTTCTTCTAGAACAGCCAAGTTAGCATGTGAAGCTACCATCCAGTCCGTTCCTGCAACAGGATTTATATTTATTATTTCCGATTTTCTTTTTGGGTCATTAGGAAATGTTCGCATCCCTCCTATTTTTTCTCCCTGCTCTAAAACGGTACTTAAAGGTTTAAACTCTTGATTGCCTATTCCATTTACCTGAGAATTATTCTCTTGAATTTTAAGCCCAATTAACGCCGGATTAGGATGGCAGAGTTCAATTCCTTTTTGATTGTACATACAGATAAAATCACTTTTTATATCTGTATTTTCAATACTTATCTGCAGATTATGAATTACCTGATCTTTAGATAATCCGCTGCGAAGCTGTTGTTCCAAAAGACGCGAAATTTCCCGAACTTCCCTCTCGCCCGATTCTAATTTACTATTGCACAACTTTTCTTTGGCAGACAAATAAAGATAACTGGAAGAAATCAAACTAATAATTAGAACAACAATACTAATGCCTGTAAGTGTCAAAGTATAAAGGCGTGCTTTTTTCATGTAAATTTATAGTCCTTAAAATGAAATCCGTTTAGAAAATTTTGTTTAGGCTAAAATAAGCAATTTATTTAGCTTACACTATTTCGGCTTCAAGGTCAAAAAATCCCCTTTGAGCCAATTAAATCTTTTAAACACTGGGATTAGGCCTAATTTTGAATTGATTATTTATTTCATCTAAAAAATAAAACAAATGAAAAAAGGACTTAAAATCTTCACAATTTTACTGGTTGCATTTATTGCTTTACAATTTTGGAAACCTGAAGAAATTGAATATAGTACACCAACAAAGGACTTAAGAAACGTTCCTGCAGAAGTAAATACTATTTTAAGAAACTCTTGTTTTGACTGTCATTCTAATACTGTAAATCTGGCCTGGTTTGACAAAATAACGCCTGCAAATTTCATAGTCGCTTCTCATATTACGGATGGCCGAAAAGCGCTGAATTTTTCTGATTGGGATAAATTAGAAAAGCCAAAACAAAATGCTACACTTTTTTATGCTTTCAATAAAATACTATCGGGCGAAATGCCGCTTAAAAGTTATACTGCCCTTCATCCTTCTGCCAAATTAGATGATCGTTCTATTGCTGTTTTAAAAAATTATTTAGCAACAATAGCAGTCCGAAAACCAAATCAGGAAATACCGCCTGTTGCTGCTCCAAAAGATGTTGAAAAAATACTTCCGAATAAAAAAATAACAGATTACTCTAAAGTTAAACCGACACAAAATAATATTTCATACATACCCGATTTTAGAAACTGGAAAGCGGTTAGTACATCAGATCGTTTTGACAACGGCAGTATGCGTATTATTTATGGAAATGAAATTGCCGTAAAAGCTATAGCAGAACATCAAACTAATCCGTGGCCCGATGGCGCTATTTTTGCCAAAACGGCCTGGAAACAAAAAACAGAAGCCGATGGAACTATATCTGCCGGAGCATTTATTCAGGTTGAATTTATGATAAAAGATGCAAAAAAATATGAAGCGACAAAAGGTTGGGGATGGGCAAGATGGAAAGGAAATGATTTAAAACCGTACGGCGATACTGCCAACTTTGATCAGGAATGTATTTCATGTCATAATCCAGTCAAAAACAATGATTACGTTTTTACGACTCCGCTGCATCTTGATATCAATAAATTTAATATTTACAATAAAACCAAATAATTATGAAACCACTTCATTCTATCATAATCGCGCTTATCATTATACTTTCCGGATGTAACGGAAATAGTAAAGATAATCTTAATGAAAAAGCTTCAGTATCAGCATTAGATGCACTGCCGGAAAATCCTTTGTTATTATCTCCTATTACATTTTCCATTAATCCAAATAAAGCTGCTATGTCTACTTTATATGGAAATAAAATTGCTTTTCAGCACGCAAAATCAAAAGCAGACAGTTCTTATCCTAATGGAGCTGTTTTATATGAAGTTAACTGGAAACAAAAAGCAGATTCATTATGGTATGGCGCTAATATCCCCGATCAGATTATTAGTGTTGAAAAAGTACAATTTACCGGAAATGCTGTTCCTAAATATGAATTGTATGCCGGACATCCGCTAAAAAAAGTTGCTTCTAATGATGAAAACAAAAGAATAGCTTTAATACTATCTAAACGTTTGGCAGAAACGCCTTAAAAATAAAGTCCGTTTATATTTTTAGAAAAAATCTTATTATTCTTCGGGATCGGTTAAATTAGAGAATTTTTTAATAATTAACTTCCTTAACCGTTCCTGATTTTCATCTCCCCAGCCTCCTAAAGCGCCTATTACAGGAATCAGGGTTTTTCCAAATTCAGTGAGGCTGTATTCTACTTTTGGCGGTACTACGGGATATATTTTCCTGACAACAAGTTCATGTTCTTCCAATTCGTTTAACTGAATATTCAAAACCCTGCGCGAAGCATCAGGTATTTTACGCTGTAATTCGCTTGGTCTTTTATGGCCTTCATTAATAAACCAAAGCAAACGTATCTTCCATTTGCCATAAAGCACTTCACCAATCAGGTCGAGTCCGCAGTTTAAATTCGGGATTGTTTTTCTTTCATACATATTACAAAAGTAAACCTATGTTCTGATTTGTACAATAGGGGAAAAATTTATCCCTATCTGAATCGTAATTCCGTACTTGTGAGAAAGTTACATACTTCTGAAATTTGTACAAAAGAAATCACTATGAAACAACAATTCGATTATCAGAACGAACTATCAGGCAAAATTGCCTTGGTAACAGGAGGAACAAAAGGAGCTGGAAAAGCCATTGCAGAAAGACTACTTCAAGCCGGTGCAACAGTTATCATAAGTGCAAGAAATGCACCCGAAAAAGAAAACAGCAAGCTGCATTTCATTGCTTCGGATTTAAGTAAGGCAGAAGGAACACAAAAAGTAATTAACGCAGTGCTATCCGCTTACGGGAGACTGGATATTCTTGTGAACAACCTTGGATCTTCTTCAACACCCGCTGGAGGTTACAGCGCATTAACTGATGAAGATTGGGAATCAACCTTGCAGGCAAATTTGCTGGCTCCCGTGAGATTAGACAGAGGATTTTTACCGCAGATGATAGATCAAAAAAGTGGTGTTATTATTCATATCGCTTCTATTCAAGGCAAACTGCCCCTTTATGATTCTACTTTACCTTATGCCGCTACAAAAGCCGGATTGATAAATTACAGTAAAAGTTTATCAAATGAAGTTACCCCAAAAGGTGTCCGCGTACTGACTGTTTCACCGGGATGGATAAATACATCCGCATCGACAGCCTGGCTGGGTGAGATTGCAAGAAACTCAAATATTACTGTAGAACAAGCTCAACAAGGTGTTATGGATGCACTTGGAGGAATACCTTACGGCAGACCTGCCGAACCGGAAGAAGTAGCTGAATTAGTTGGTTTTCTTGTTTCACCAAGAGCCAATTATTTAACAGGAACTGAATTTGTTATCGATGGAGGAACAGTCCCAACAATTTAATTTTTCAAAAGAATTATGAACAATAAAAAAGATACATTATGAACTTACCAGAAGTAATAAAAGACTTAGTAAACGCCCAGAACAATTTTGACAGCACGGCTTATGCCAATTGCTTTTCAGAAACTGCAATTGCATTTGATGAGGGCAAAAACCATACAGGTAAAACTCAAATAAAAAGCTGGATAGAAGAATCAAACAAAAAATACAAATCAGTAATGAAACCTCTTGAATATACCGAAAACGGAAATGCAAGTGTTTTATCTGCTGAGTGTTCAGGTACATTTGAAGGAAGTCCAATTGTATTACAATTTCATTTTGAAATTGTTGATGGACAAATTCAGCATCTAAAAGTGACCGGATAATAAAAAAAGGGAGTGCCATATTTTTAGTCACTCCCTTGTTTAATTAAAACTAATTATACATTTCTGTCATTATTCTCAGAATTAAAGCGATCCAGAAAATCAAGATACAAGGGAATACTCCTTTCTATCCATTCTTCTGAAGGTTCAAAAGTCATTCCGTAGTAAGCAAAAAGTGGTTGGTAATCGGCTTTTATCCAATCAAATAGTGCTTCATAGGGAGTGGTTAAATCCTTAATATTAAACTTTAAGGGCGTTCCGCGTTGTAAATGTTCTTCTTTTAATCCTAACGAAATAGCCAATGCCACTTTCTTTCCTCTAAATTTAAAGCCGCTTGAACTGCCATATGCCCAACCGTGTGTAAGAACTTCGTCTAACCATTTTTTTAATAATGCAGGACCATAATACCAATAATATGGGAACTGAAAAATGATATGATCATGTTCTTCAACGAGCTTTTGCTCTGCCACTATATCAAATTGCTGATCAGGATAAACTTGATGCAATTGGTGAATATGAAACTTCTCAGGAAATTTTTCTAATTCGTTAACCCATTTTTTGTTTATCACTGAGTTATTTATATCAGGGTGTGTAACGATAATCAATGTCTTTTTCATTTTAAATTGAAATTATGCAATTAATAAATATTTTGTTTTTCTAAGCCAAAATTAGCTGGATATTACAGTTGCCTATTTCATCAGAAGTTCAAAAAATATCCTGTAAAGTTTAGAATCAAAAAAATTAAAGTTTTTGCTGAAGCTTTTGGAGTATTTCTATATTTTTGTTTGAAGGAAGCTATAAAATGTGCAGGAGTTTCAAAACCAACTTCATATGCAATTTCTGTAATGTTCATTTCAGATCGCAGTAAATTATAGGCTTCTTCCAGTCTTCTTTCCATAATCCATTTTCCGGGATTCATTTTAAAAGTCTGACTGAATTTGCGTTTAAAGGTTGACAAACTGCAATTAGCCAGAAACGCATATTGTTCCATAGAAATATTTTCCTTGTAATGGCTTTGCATTAACTGCACCAAATCGGGATTTAAGTGTGTATCTAGACTTCGCAATTGTGCTTCAAAATGATGACCTCCCGGCCCGGAAATTAAAATTTGGAGTAATTCCCGAATCTTTGCAGGCAAGAATGATTTTAAACGTTGAAGATCTGTTTTAACTGCAAAAAAAGAAATAAGCTGCCGTGTCAGTATAGACATTAAATCATCCTCGGGAAGCAAAGACATATCGCGCCGAATTTCATTTGAATTATCGGATTGTGCAATACCTGAGCATGCCAATATACTCTGAGCCTGAGAACGTAACCAGAAATCTGAAAAGAAAATGATAATAGATTCATAGCCTTTATCTGGATGATCAACTTTATCAGTTACTAAATAAGAGCCTTTTTTCATAAAAATACCAGAACCTGCCGGAACAATAATTTTACTACCGTGATCGAGAATTTCTTTTGTTCCTTCCACCACAATACTAACCAAATTCATATGTACACACATATTGGCTCTTTTTATTTCTTCTTTTTGTTTGTAATGAAATAGATAAATGTCTTCATTCCAAGATAAAACATCTGGGCTTTCTTTTATAATTGTATTGCAGTTAAGATGATTCATGATAGCATATCATTAGTTATTAATCTTTTACAACGAACCCGCCTTTACAAAAGTCTGCCATCCACGCATCGTTTCAATAAACCGTTCGCTCAATCCGCCTTGACGAAGGTAATCAGCCATTACAGGCAGCTGCGGACTATCATACATTGGATTTGCTTTTACCTGAAGCGGAAAATCTCGCTGCAAAATTGCAGCACGTGCAATCAATACAAAGTCACAGCCTTCATCCAGAAGTTCTCCTGCACGCTGCGCACTCATAATTTTTCCTGCTGCGCCTAAACGAACTCCTTTTCGCGGAAGTTCTGTAAAAACACTTAGCATGGTTTTTCCTTGAAAAGTTCCCTCTCGAACTATTTGTGCCGAATCCCACAATGCTAAATCTAAATAATCGATTAATTCACGATCAAAAATATCGGCGGTAACTTCTCTTAATTCTTCCAAAAGCAATCCGTAACGTTCAATCGACAATCGCCATCCAATTTGGAAATCTGGACCGCAGGCTTTACGAATTCCTTCAATAACTTCAATCGTAAAGCGTGCACGATTTTCTAAACTTCCTCCGTATTTATCTGTTCTGTCGTTCAAATTTGGAGACATGAACTCTGAAAGAATCCAGCCAAAAGCTCCGTGAACGGAGATTCCGTCAAATCCTGCCAATTGCGCTCTTTTTGCTGCAGCAATGAAACTGTCACGAATTCTTTCGACTTCTTCGGTTGTAATTGCTTTAATTCCTTCTACTGTTTTTCCTGAAGCCGGAGCAGGGATTCCTCCAATTGAAGGCTTAGCACGATGTCCTGCATGATGTAATTGTACTGCCGACAACGCACCGCCATCTCGAATAGCCGATGCCATTTTTGTCAATCCAGGTAAATGGTGATCGCTGTGAATACCTAATTGGCGTTCAAAAGCGATTCCTCCTGCTTCTACTGTAGAAGCACTAGTTTGAATAAGTCCATAGCCACTTTGAGCCAATTGTTCCATCCAATATTGATCGAATTCAGATGCTGTGCCATCAAATTCACTTTGCTGACTTGTTAATGGTGCAAGCATGAAACGGTTTCTCATTGCCGGGCCATGCAGCAACGTAAGAGGTTTAAATAAATCAGAAACAGACATATTGTTTATTTTTTAAAGTTCTACTATGTGAGTTATTATCGATGCAAAGTTGCCGAGATAATCAATGGAGAAAAATGGATGATTTTTACTTTATAATGGACGTTTTAAACCTAGACTTTAAGAGAATTTACAGGAGAAAAATTCTCCATTATAAAGTAAATTTTCTCCATTCTTTAGCAGGCATTGTCGTCAGATCTTTGCCTTGTTAATAAAATTTATTCAAAATGAAAAAAACAGCAATTATTATTCTATCTGATCCCAAAGCTGGTTCAGAAGAAGCTCTAGGACGTGTATTCAATGCTTTAGCATCAGCATATGAATTCAAACATGCAAATGAAGATGTAAAAATTATTTTTCAGGGTGCAGGTATAAGATGGCCTGAACAACTTGAAAAAGAAGATCATCCTGTTTATGGACTTTATAAAGAAGTAAAAGATCATGTTCATGGCCTTTCTAAAGGTTGTGTGGCTGTATTCGGTACCGAAATATCTGGTTATGATCTATTAAATGACAATGAAGTTCCTGGAACTCCTGGTCTGCCAAGTTTCCTTAATCTTAGAAACGAAGGTTACGATCTTTTGATTTTCTAAAATACCTTATAAACTGCCCTCATATTTTGATAGAGGGCAGTTTTAATTTTTTACAAATACAAAATGTTATCAAACAATGCTTGCTTTTAAGTAATTTAGCATTGCTGGAAATACATCTATAAAATCAAAAATTTAAGTTATAAAATTATGCAAGAGGATTTTCAATATTATATGCATCAATGTTTAGATCTTGCTAAAACTGCTTTAGCAGAAGGAAATCCGCCGGTTGGTGCTGTTATTGTATTAGATGGAGAAATAATTGGTAGCGGAATTGAATCTGGAAAATCGACTGGAGATATTACCAATCATGCAGAAATAATGGCAATCAGATCTGCTATAAAAAATGGTTATTTAGATAAACTACAACTAACATCAATGTACACGACGCACGAACCTTGCATTATGTGTTCGTATATGATTCGCCATCATAAAATTGCTGAAATTGTATACGGTACGGCAGTTCCTTATATTGGTGGATTAACTTCTCAATTTAGTATACTTTCTACTGAGGATATTCCAAAATGGGGAAATAAACCTAAAATTATAGGAGATGTTTGTGTTGAAGAATGTAATGCCCTTAATGCTCAATTTTTAGATTTATTAAGCAAAAAATAAAATACCATGCTTTCACAATCTGTATATACGCTTGTTAACCAGCAAAATGGAAATTTATCATTCAAGGTATTTGAGTTTGATAACAGCAGTTATTTTGATCATATTCAGCGAAATAATTATTTTACAGTTATTATTATTACTTCTGGAGAAGGATTAGCGAAAGTTGATCTTTGTGAATATGCGTTTCAGGAAAATACTTTGTTTGCTTTTTATCCTTATCAGCCTTTTATGCTGGCTTCTGAAGGAACACTAACTGGTATTTCCATTCAGTTTCATCATGATTTTTTCTGTATTTACAGGCATCATAAAGAGATTGCCGCAAACGGAATCTTATTCAACAATATTTATCAGCAGCCTTTTATTCTTCTGGATCAAAATAATAAACAGACATTGATGAATATCGTGAGAGAAATTGTCAATGAATTGAAAGTTGATGCTTTGAGAAAAGACGAGGTTTTGGTTTCTTATTTGAAAATATTTTTAGTGCTGGCAACGAGAATAAAACTCGAACAGCAATCTATTGAGAATGTAAATGGCAATGAAAAACAAACGCTTATTATTCAGAACTTAAGAAATGCGATTGAAGATAATTTTAGAACCAAACATTCTGCAAGCGATTACGCTGATATGCTGCATGTAACCCCAACTGTTTTGGCAAGAACTGCAAAAAATCATTTTAACATGACGCTCTCCGATTTGATTACGGAACGAATTATCGTTGAAGCAAAAAGGGAATTATATCTCACAAACAAAACCGTTAAAGAAATTGCCTACGAACTGGGTTACGATGATGAATATTATTTCAGCAGGGTTTTTAAAGGTAAAACCGATATCTCTCCTCAAATTTACAGAGATACGATAGGTTTTAACCGAGGAGCTTCCTGATTGAATTTATCTTTTGGATTTCAATTTTAGTATCATATTTAGTAACTTTATCTGGAATTAGTGGTTTATCTTTAGCTTCATTTTTAAAGAGAAATAACCGCACAGACTAATAACACATTATTTGATATATAAAATATGGAAAATTTAAAAAAAGCCTACATCGCTGGAGGATGTTTTTGGGGAATGGAAGATTTATTCCGAGTACGTCCCGGCGTTAAAGATACTCAGGTTGGCTATTTAGGAGGAAGTAATGAAAATCCAACATACGCTAATCATCCCGGACATGCAGAAGGTCTGGAAATTGTATACGATCCAGCGGAAACATCATACAGTGAACTTTTAGATTATTTTTACAGAGTGCATGATCCCAGAACTATGAATCGTCAGGGTAATGATATTGGAGAAAGTTACAGATCTGCTATATTTATTCAGGACAAAGAGGAAGAAGAAACGGCTAAAGACATTATTAAAGTAGTTGAGGATTCTGGAAGATGGCAGGGAAAAGTCGTTACTACGCTTGAACCTTTCACAAAATTCTGGCCTGCAGAAGAATATCATCAGGATTATTTGGTAAAAAATCCTAATGGGTACACTTGTCATTTTGAAAGGTTTGGTACTTTTTTATAACGAACTTTAGTATTGATCTAAAAAGAAATCTAATCTGTAACATATCGTTTTGTTTTAACTGTTTTCAGAAAAAACAATAGACATTTTTATGACACAATTAAAATCGCAGTCAGGCACCAATTTAATAAGTCTTCAAAAAGTACAGCAAAACATTTTAAGCACGCCTGTACAATTCAATGAATATACTATCATTATCATAAAAGAAGGCGAAGGAATCTTTTATTCTGATTTTGGAACATTTCCGTTTAAAGGGCCGATGATGCTTTTTGCCACTCCGCTGCAATTGATTTACATTAAAGAGATTAATACAATTGAATATGATATATTACAATTTCACGGTGATTTTTACTGCATTGAATATCACCGTGAAGAAGTAGCCTGCAACGGTTTGCTTTTTAATAATGTATATATCGAACCATCGCTTAAATTGGAACTTATTGATCAGGCTGTATTTGAAAATCTCAAAGATCAAATTACGGAGGAACTCGCTAACCCCGCTCCTTCTGATATTGTTTTGAAATCATTACTGCAGCTTTTTTTAGCAAAATCCAGTCAGATAAAAACACGTGAACTGGAGAAAAATACGGATTCTCAAATTCGGGATGATGAAATGGAACGTTTCAAAAATTTATTGGACACTAATTTCCTGACACTTCACAAACCATCTGATTATGCAGATCTTTTGAGAATGTCAAACAATAACTTTACGAAACGCTGTTCTAAATACTTCAAAAAAACACCTTCGCAGCTTATTACCGAAAGAATAATGCTGGAAGCAAAAAAACAATTGCACTTAACCCGAAAGAGTATTAAAGAAATTGCTTTTGCACTCAATTTTAAAGATGAATTCTATTTTAGCCGTGTCTTTAAAAAATTTACTAATGAATCTCCACAATCTTTCAGGGATAAAACAGGCATTTCTATCGTAGCAGATTTGTACAGGTAATATCCTTTTTTATCCATGTTTCGGCTTCCATGCCAGATGTAACTTTGTCTTAACAAAAAAACAAATTACATCATGAAACATTCAATCATTCAACAGTTTGCACAATTAGAAAATTTAGCCAAAACTATAACCCGTTTTGGTATCGTAGTAGTTTTTATCTGGATAGGGACGCTAAAATTCTTCACATATGAAGCAGACGGTATTGTGCCTTTTGTAGCCGATAGTCCGTTTATGAGCTTCTTTTATAATACTCCAAGTGAGTATAAAACTCATCAAAATAAAGAAGGTGAATTAATCACTGCCAATTACGAATGGCACGTTCAAAATAACACTTATGGATTTTCAGAAGGTTTAGGTGCTTTTTTAATTGCTCTTGGTATTCTTTTAGCATTATATAAAGTTGTGCCTTTATGGAGTATGGCAGGAAGTATTCTGATCATTATTATGACTTTAGGAACACTTTCTTTTTTGATAACAACGCCCGAAAGCTGGGTTCCCAATCTTGGCGATTCTGATTATGGCTTTCCTTTTTTATCCGGTCGCGGCAGACTTGTTCTAAAAGATATAGTAATTCTGGGCGGGGCTTTAATAACCTTAAGCCAAACAGCACAAATCTATTTAAAGAATGCCAACAATAATCATCCAAAACTTTAATTAAAATTTTAAATATAAATATTAAAAATATTACATCATGAAAACAATTAATGTACCATCAAAAGATCAGGTAAGCGAACAATCTCAACAAATATTTGATGCTATTAAAGGAAAAATGGGTAAAGTACCTAACCTTTATGCTACGATAGGTTATTCTGCAAATGCACTTAAAGGAATATTAGAATTTGATGAAGCTTTTGCTCATACCACTTTTACGGCAAAAGAACGTGAAGGCATAAATCTTCTTGTTTCTCAAATTAATAATTGTGATTACTGTCTTGCTGCTCATACTATGCTTGCCGGACTTAAAGGAATTAGCAGTGAAGAAATTATAGAATTAAGAAAAGGTATTTCTACAAACAGCAAATTTCAAACTGCATTAAACCTTGCAAAATCAATTGCAGAAAATAAAGGTGCTGCCGATCCTTCTTTAAAAGATGCTTTTTTTGATGCAGGTTATACCGAAGCTGCTTTGATTGATCTTATTGGTATAATAACTGTACGTACATTTACGAATTATGTTTATACATTAACAGAAATCCCAATTGATTTTCCTGCGGCTCCTGCGCTTTAATTAGTGAGATATAGAAACAAAAAGAGCTTTTAAAAAGCTCTTTTTGTGTTTATCGTTTATTAACGCACTACAGCTATGCAGCTAAATTATTTTGAATTCTTTGATTAATAGTAAACAGAAAGCATGATTTTAGAATCAGAACTGTCTATTATTTTTTCAAGTCTTTTAAAGAAAACTTCGCTTACCATTGGGCAGCCGTGGCTGTTTATAATGTAATATTCTTTTTCTTCATCTGGAACTTCTTTATAGCAGTGCAGTACAATAGCTCTTTTTAAAGCGTTACTGTTAGTGTCATCTAAACCCGCAAGTCTAAAGGCTTTTCCAAAAACTCCTTTATAAGACTTCTCTACAGAATAGCGTCCAAGTGAAGTACAGTTAGAATTTGGCATATTACTAAATTGCAGTATATCGCCTTTAATTCCGGTTTCTGAACCAGAACCGTGTGCAACAAGTCCCTGATCAATGATTCTTTCATTTTCAAGATCATAAACAAAGAATCTGTTTTTTCCGGATTTGATTTTCATGTCTACCAGGAAAGCTATTTTCCTGCTGTAGCCATAGTTCGAAGCTGTAAAAGATTTAACTTCCTTTACATGGTCATTTAGCCTTACTAATTCAACCTCACTTAAAATGTCTTTCTTATCCGTTACGTTGTAGGTAGTAAAGGAACTTAATGAAAGAAGAAGTGCTACAAAAAATATTCTCATAAATAGCAATAAAGTTAGTTTAACAGCAAATTTGGGATTTGAGTTGCCAAAAATTTTATTCTTCCTTTTGATCTTTGACCTTGCAAAATTATGTACAAATTTTATATAATTCCCATGTTTCTAATGTTAAATATATTATAAATATCTGAAATAATGATACTTATCATAAAATATTTTAGAAAAATAATTCCTAAAAGTAATGTTTTAGCAAGCTTATTTTTTTCCAAACCTCCCGTTTTTACTGGTTTTAACTGCTTTTTTATATTACTAAAAAATAAAAAACGGTTGTAAAGTTTTTCTTTACAACCGTTTTAATTTTTTTAAATTTTTATTGGAAAATTTATTTTAAAGAATCATTTTCCGTAATTCATTCCGCTTATTTTACGTCAAACCAAAGTTTCGTAGTCAATAAGTCTTTTCCTTGTACCGCAATTGCCGCTTGGTAACTAGCACCATTCAACGATTGTTCTGTTCCGGGATAGAAGAAACGAGAAGGGATTTTTCCGTCTAAAACCGTAGCAGGACCAGCAGTTAATACTTGCTTGCCAACTCATCACTATCTTAAATTTCTCATATACATAAAAAAATATATTTTTTTTTATGAAAAATATTACAACTCAAACGTTTAAGTTCTATTTTTTATTTGTATTTTCGTACAAAATAGATACTAAAATATACCTTTTTCTATACAACAAGGTGTGTTTAAAGATCTGTTTAGGATGCCTTTTTTTGTTTATACTAGTCACAACATACAAAGGATCCTAATCAAAATATTTTTTAACAATTAAATTTTTTTATCATGGCATTCAAAGCAATTTTAGAATTTGAAGGAAACGATTACCAAGTATTATTTTCAAAAGTTGATATGTTAAGACATACTGACGGTAAAGGGGCAGTTTCTTCAGAAATTAAAGGAGGCAGATTAAACCTTAGAGTAAAATCTACAGATAATACTACAGTAATCGAGCAGGCGGTAAACAGCCAGCACAAACCAGTAAGCGGAAAAGTAAAATTCTTTAAAGCAGATTCTGAGCAGGTAATGAAAGAACTTTCATTTGAGAACGCCTATATCGTATTCTTTAGCGAAGTATTAGATGCATTAGCAGAAACTCCTATGACTACAGAAATTACATTCTCTGCAGAAAAAATCTCATTAGGAAATGCAACTTTAGACAACAATTGGGCCAAAATCTAATTTTTCTTTTAACAAGGAGCGGTACCCGTATCGCTTCCTGTTTTTTTATTCAATCTTTTCTCTAAAAGGTTGAATACATCACTCCTATTTTCAAACATGATATTTTTTTAGCTTAAATCGAATTCGGTATAAAGTACTTTATATAATCTCTTTTAAGTTAAAATTTAATCAATCAAACTTAAAAAGAACTGCGTTATGGTCATTCCTAAAATAATCTTTGGTATAGACGGCAAAGAAATTTCTCATTTTACCAAAATCGATTTAAAACAAACTATCAATACACACCATGAATTTTCAATCAGTATTCCTCATTCTGTTATAGAACGTCACAGATCATATACTATGGAAAATGCACAAGAATGGCTTACCAAAGTATTGCACATTAAACTAAGTCCATCAAATAGTTTTTTAGGAATTATAACAAACATATCCTATAAGCAAGAGTTAGGACATACAGGCAGTCAGATTGTTATTTCAGGATACTCTAAAACTATTTTGTTAGAATCTGGTGAAAAGCTGCATTCCTGGGAAAATTTCAATTTAAAAGACATGGTACATGATGTAATACAAATCGCTGCCGGCGAAGAATTACAACATGAAATCAACCCTGAATTTACTTCAAAAGTAGAATATCAAACACAGTATTTAGAATCAGATTTTAGATACATCCAGCGATTGGCAAAGCAATATAATGAATGGCTGTTTTATGATGGCGAAAAACTTTTTTTTGGAAAACCTAAAACAGAAAAAACTTCTATACAATTAATCTACAATAAAGACCTATACAATTTAAATATAGCTGTACAAGCAAAACCAAATCAATATAGCGGCTATACCTATAACGAAAACAATGACCAGCTTTATCAGGCCCATACAGATGATACTATTGCAAGAGGCTTGCCAAAATTAGGAAAAGATGCATTTGAAGCTTCACGAAAGCTATATGAAACCCCTTCTTATCAATATGGTGAATTTAGTATTGGCGACGATATCTATTTTGAATCTATTTTAAAAAGGAAGCAACAAAGTACAGCTGCCGATGGAAATTATATTACGGCTACAAGCAGAAACCCAAAACTTGGTATTGGTTCTGTTATAAATATCAGATCTCAACAAATACTGGATAAATCCGATGTTATTAAAAAAGAATTAGATGTAACAAAAACACATTATGATTTTAATGAAATAGGTACTTATATTATTACTGAAATCCATCATAAAGCCACAGATATTGGTGAATATGAAAACAGTTTTAAAGCACTTCCTGCTAAAATAAAAAAACTTCCTGAACCTGACGTAACCATGCCTGTGGCACAAGAACAAAGAGCAGTAGTTCTGGCTAACGATGATCCAAATGGAAATGGAAGAATTCGTGTACAGCTGCTTTGGCAAAAAAAGGAACAATCACGAACTCCATGGCTTTATGTATTAACGCCTAATGCAGGCACAAGCGATGTTGTAGAAAAAAACCGCGGCTGGGTTACCATTCCCGAGGTTGGAGATCATGTTATGATTGGTTTTAGATACAATGATCCTAACAGACCTTATGTTCTGGGAAGCATTTTTAACGGAAAAACAGCAGAAGGCGGAAAACTTGACAATCATATTAAAAGCTTTTTTACACGCTGCGGCAGTACCATAACTTTTGATGATACTCAAAAAAGTATTCTTATAAAAGATCCATCTGATAATAGTATTTATATGGATGGTGAAGGAAATATTACTGTAAATGCACCAAAAAACATGACCATAAATGTTGGAGATAACCTTGATATTACCGTTGGCAAAAATATGACTGCAGCTGTAGGCGGTAACAAAAAAACAACTATTGACGGCAATAATAGTTTAACCGTTAGAAAAAACAATACGATTGAAATAACAGAACTCCATAAACTTATTACTCATATGTATGAGGAAAAAGTAGCAGCAGACAAAACCGTAAAAATAAATGGTGATTTAAATAAAGTTACAGCAACAACAACACACAAAGCTATAGGTGGAGATATTTTAATAAAAAGTTCAGGTATTTCAAAAGTATTGGGAGCTATTGATGCTAAAGTGAATAAAGGATAAAATATTTGGTGCAATGTCAATATTAGTTAAAATGAAGAAAAATGGAATTTACTCTCTTCTATTCAAACTCTGAAATTAACAATCACAACAATATCGTTAAAAAGCAAAATTACAAAAATGAATACAATTAAAAAAGAAAATGAAAAACGGAAAAATTTTTCAGAACATTTACTAATTGCAATTTTAATTGCAATAGGTGTTGCTCTGGCTGGTGCTGTATTTGTACTTGCTGCATTCAAAGATCTGTATGCCGAATATGTCGCTTTATTCGTTTTTGGGAGTCTCTTTTTCGGAAGCATTATTTTTTATTTCTTTTATATATTTTTTAGATCCATCCAAAAACTAACGTGGCTTTTTGGTGGTATTGCTGTTTTTGGATTTATGATTGTTATAGCAAATTGTGATCTTGATATTTATTTGAGAAATTTATTTAATAACACATCATTACCTAAGGAATATAATGAATATCAAGATTTAAAAGATCAAACTGTTTTACAGTTTAAGAACAAAGAAATGAGGTCTTTATTTGACGGTTGTGATGATCCTCTGAAACAGTATATGACTGTGAGAAATAATTTGATAGTGGAGGCTTCTGATTGCATGCTAGTTAATAGTGAACGAATATTAGGGAAAATATATTACAAATTTGATAGTCTCGGTAATATTATAGCTAAATATAAACCATCTGAAAGTGAGGAGGTTATTTTTGAAGGTTATCTGATTAATGTTGATGAAAACTATTATAGAACTTGGGCTCTAGATGGGGATACCTTAAAACGAAAAATTGAAACATACAATGAAAATTTTAGTTTAGATACAATAAAACAAACTGATTTTGTTAAAAATATATCAAAAAAAGCAAATTTTTTATTTTCAACTGATTGTTATAAGACTACGAACACATCTCTTAAAAAATTTCGAAAAATAATATTTTGGGAGAAAAATAAATGGAATGCGTTTTATGACGATAGAAAAATTCATCAAATTATTGAAAGTAAAGGTACAGTAAGCAATCATTTCTTTGCAAATGATCCAGCAGAAGCAAATATATTGAGGACACATTATATCGAAAATATTCAGTACGAATATTTTCAAAAAACAAAGTTGGGACGCTATGATTCTGGAGGAGAGTTTTGGGATGGTTTTTTATATACTAACATTGTTATTGGTAATGATACCTTAAAAATTAAGAAAGCTTTTTTTATAAATAATAATGGAACTAATGAGAATATAAAAATTAATGGAAAAGCTGTTAGAGATTCATTATTTAAGATCTTAAAGAATGTACCTTATTACTATTATAGTAACCCAAAAATTCAATACCAATTATTTACCGATGAGCCCTATAAGTTATATATAATAAAAAATTCTGTAAAAACAAATACAATGATTTAGTAGAAAATTATTTTGATGCTAAAAAGAAATAACATTCCTGCTTAAAACTAAAAAAACATGAAAAAAACAGCCCTTTATTTACTCATATTTCTTACAGCTAGCACCTTAGCTGGTTCTTGTCAGGAAAAAAAAGAAATTAATAACCACATCAATAAAATTACCGTGCAAGATACCCTCACTAATATAAAAACAAGTTTTAAATGGCAGGAAGGTTTAAGCTGTCCAGAAGGATACCCAATACAAGTATACAGAGGATGGCTTGAAGGCCCACTAGTATCAAATGGAGTAAACGAAAAACCTAATAGTATAACAAGTATATCTGGTTTTGGTACTACTACGGGTATAGGAAATTGGGGTGAAAACTCCTCTGGTATGAGTCAGGGCGAAAAACCCATACCACAAAGGCTAAACTGTACTTGGTACTCGTATGTAGAAGATATTATGTACGAAATAGATACTGAGCTAGACTACCCCAAAATGGTTAAATTGTTCAATGAAGGTTTTCAAGACAGTAATCGAAAAAGAGGAAAAGTAATGATTACTTATAATCATATTACAATAGGTTTTGCCCCAGGAGGTGTCGTTGTGGTATGGCTTCAAGAAGGTCAAAAAATTGTAGAAATAGGGCGTTATCAGGGAAATAAAATAGTAATAAGTCCCAAAGAAATAGCCTCGTTGGATAGTCATGAACGTTTGCTATTTGATCCTGTCGATAGAGAACGTACTTTAAAAAACCCTAAAATTATAGCTCCGGAGGTACAGGAGGCAAATAAAAACAAACCGATCCCTTATGGACTTTGGGATAGCTATCGCATAAAATATTGCTGGCGGCCTGTATCTATATTTGTAAGGGAAGGAAAAGTACAGGATGAATTATCGTTTACTTTGTTTAATGGAGAACGAGAAACGTTGTTAGGCGAAGAATTTAATAAAAATGAATATCAAGAAAGAGCAATTCCTAAAAGTTTGGGTCTTGGTTACTGGGATAAAAATGGACAAGGTTATAGCGGTTCATTTATTTTTGATGAAAAAGAAATTTTTGCAGCTTTTAAAGAATTATATAAAAAAAATCCAGAAGCAAGTATCGATTTAGAAGTTAAGCTAAACCCTGGCAGTACATATTTAGGAGCAACGCTAAAAAATGAAATTAATGCTATATCATTAAAGAAAAGTAAAACAGAGGTTTACGAATCACGTTCATTAACAAAAGAATACAGATACAATTGGCGTCCTGTTTTTGTATTTGCTGAAGGTGCAAAAATACCAGATAATATTGACATTAGACGTAGGACTTTGCAAGAGGTTCTTAAAGACAAAGCATATACAAATATATCGTTTCAACAAAATTCATCTCCCTCTATGATAGTTTTTAATTACTATGAACGGGATAGTTTCATAGGTGCTACAAATCTAATATTTGAGGAAGTTGAAATTGCCCAAACCTTTAAAAACCTTGATAAACTCAACCCTGGTGCTCCCTTGGAAATGGAAATCAAAACGGGCAAGACTCCTCATTCTTTCAGCATTACTCTTAAAGGCAATGGAAAAGAAATACCCATAAAATTTATAGCGGACGATTGGAAGTAATGCCGTAAAGTAAAAATGTAAAACAGAATAAACTATGGGAAAAACATTTGTATACAATACAGGAACAAGTAAAGACGAAGAAAAACAGGATGAACTACAACTTATTTTTGGAATATTTATAGACGGAACACTGAACAATAAAAACAATACCGACATGCGTACAGTACACAGTCGTACGGTAGATGGTAAAATTGATTATTCGAAAGGGAATGATGAACTGGAAAAGGAAGATAAAGAAAAGTATAAAAATATAAAGAATAAAAGCCGAATAGAAGAACTTCTTTCTAAAAAAGATAAAACACCTGCTGAGGAAGCTGAGTTTAAAGCTATTGAGGAAAGAGACAAATATCTGGTAGCTTCGTATAGAGTACCTTTAAACGAATTTGGTCTGGACCGTATGGGTACAGACAACAGCTATAGCAACGATTATACCAATGTGGCACGTATGTGGCAATGCTGTGAGCAAAAAAAATACGCAATATATGTACCAGGCATGGGTACAGATAACCTTATGCGTGACAGTCAGGATGGCTTTGCTTTTGGTTCCGGGCAAACGGGCATACGTGCCAGAGTACGTAATGCTTGTGAGCAAATAGCAGATAAGGTATTTGAAAAAATAAAAAATAATCCTAAAACAGAGATCAAAATTGCCCAAATTACACTCGATGTTTTTGGTTTTAGTCGTGGTGCTGCTACGGCAAGAAATCTGGTTTATGAGGTAAACCTAGATTGTGGTTATGCAAAAGCAGTGCAAAAAGAAATTCCTAACGGGGTGGAATACCGTGAATCTGCCTCTAGAAAAGGAGGTTCTATAGCAGTGAAAAAAGTACGTAAGGGCTTTGTAGATGTTGATAATTACGAGATAGACAACACTTATTTAGTAGATAATCAATTACCCAAAATGGGGCATTTGGGATACAGTTTACTTAAGAAAACCAATCTTGACTTTAATGATTTAAAAGACATAGAAATAATTGTAAGGTTTGTGGGTATTTATGATACTGTTTCGTCTTATTTTGAGCAAAATGATGTTCGCGATCATTATGATGATTATGGAAAACTAAAAGACGAAGGAGGTAAATTATTAAAAGAAGCCTGGTCAACACACTTTAATGATGATATTGAGGAACTACATCTTAATGATTTATACTGCCAAAAATTAGTGCACTTTACAGCTAAAGATGAACATCGTGAAAATTTTGCACTGACCCGTATTAATCAAATTCCTGGAAAATATATTGAAAAAAACTTTCCAGGGGTACATTGCGATATTGGAGGGGCATATATGACAGAGAAAGAGGTTATAGATGAAATAGGAACTTCATATAAAGACAGGGACTATGTTTCTGTTTTTCCTAAAAAAAGTTTTTTGTCCCGACACATAGACGGACTTGATCTTCTTAGAGAAGATTTAATAAGACAATATTGGTATAAGGAAGATCAAATAGAAGTAAAAGTACAATGGCTGCTCTTACCTTATCATAAACTAACCGGAACCCGTGGTAAAAAGATAGAAGGAACCGATGATAAGTATGAGGGAGTAAAAAAAGAGTACAGTTATATTCCGCTGCACTTTATGGAAACTTATGCCAGGAGTACCGAAATGAAAGAAAATATTAAAGAGGAAACAAGTTTAAAATTTCCACTAGATGATTTTTTAATAAATGTAGAGAATTATTTAACAGCTTATGCCCTTGATGAAACCAATGAAATTAAAGAATGGGATTTTATTAGTGATGAAGAAATTGAGCAGAAAATGAAAGAAAGAAGGGAAAAGCGTGAATTAGAAAATGAAATAAAAAAGATACAGAAAAAACTAAACAATCATACTAATGAATATGAAGCTGCAAAAAAAGCAATCGACAAGTTAAGGATTGGTCCATATAAATTTAAAGTAGATTTTGACACACTTAAAATACCTCAGGAAGTCATTCCTGAAAAACCCGAATTACCAATTATAGAACTACCTGAGATTGTTGTTATGGCGCACAATTCTCAAAATATGCTGCGCAAATTAAGGAATGAATATTTGCACTGGTCGTCAACCAGAGACTGGTTTGGTATGCAGCCCAATGAAGGCAGGAAAAGACAGATACATTAAACATGAAGTATTTAGACTCCCCTATTACGCTGCCTGAGCTGGACAAAACGTATGGTTTTTTATTTGAAACAATAACCAATGATTTTTCTAATCTAAAAAAAATAAGTTACTTAAGAAAAATTGAAATTACCCGATATAAAAACAATGGAAATGATTTGTTGTTTCATTTATTTCTTTCTGATATAGAGATTAAAAGTAATGTATCAATAGAAAACATCTTTTTTCTAAAAAAAATAGGAACAGCTTTTGACGAAATTGAATTAGAAATAAACGATTATGGCAAAATCATCAAAATATTAAATTTTGAAGAACTAGGGAAACGATGGGAAATTATTCGTGCAAAACTTGCTATAGATAATATCGGTTATGTTGTCGAATCATATATGCAGAGCATCACTAATTCTTTAAAAGAAGAACAAACCTTAATATCCTTTTTTTCTGATTATAAAATGTTTGGTTTATATTTTTCAAGTTTATATAGAAACTCATTTGTTGTAGAAAAACAAAGAAAAATAATAGATTGTGGCAACACTTTGATAAAAGAACGTTTTTACTCAAAAGATGAAAAATTCGATACTTATCTAATAACAGGAATGCCTGTTGAAAATGTTGGAGATACTGATTTTATAAAATATCATGGTATTATCGAATATAGAGAAAATCAAATAGAATTGGCAGTATTAGAAATAGAAAAAGAAAAATCGACGATATTATATAATATTTATAAAACATCCTCCTAAATGGCAAAACCAAATATTACTACAAAACGAAAAGAGCGCGAGGAAAAAGAAGACGCAGAGGATGGTTTAAAATTCGTCATTGACGGAGCTAAACTCCAATGCGATTTATGTACCGTTCCCGTTGGTGATCTAAAAGTAAATTACGATACCCCAAGTATTCAAGATAAACGAGTAGCTACGATTGTAGAAAAAGACAATTCAAGCTTAATTTTTAATGGCAAGTGCAAAAAAAGCCCTAATAGTTCCAGCCCATGTGCCTCTGTAATGAAACTTGCAGACTGGAAAAATGTAGGAACTGTATATTTTCAGGATGAGTCTCCGCTTCTTTTGCGAAGTACCATAAAATGTGAATATGGAGGCACAGATATAAAAATCACAGATTGCGGACAGCGAAATGTAATTGAAAAAATTGATACGACTGGTGCGCCGGTGCCTAGCTTAGAATCTATTGTATATGTAAATGGATATTTTTATACTAAACAAGGAATTTACCTTGGAAAAATTGGTTCCGATAACAATGTTTACATTACAGATAAATCAACATTTAATGAATTGGAAAAAGGGAAAAATGTTGAGAAAGAAAAGATTATTTATTTTACAGAGAAATCAGAATTAAATAATGAAAGATTTCTGAATAGAGCAAATTGGGTATTTGGAGAAGGTGGCGGCGCTTTTGCAGACAGATATGCAATGACGATAAAAAATCTCAAACTAGCAGGTCGTTCAGGTTATGGTCCTAAACCCTTTACTTCTGACGAAGAGATGTATACAAAGACAATGTCACATGGAAATCCTCCCAAGACTTTATATCCTAATTATTTAAATGGTACTTACAAAGGTGCTAATGCACAGGCTTTCGCTTTAGCAAAACGCGATCCAACAGATTTGAATAAAAATAACAAAATGAATATAGCAATAGAAGCTGTAATAAATTCATTTTTAAAAGAAAATAAAAATGAAGGTTATGTTGCTTGGAGAGGGTCTGGTGACCAATTGTATAGTGAAAGTGAAAAAGAAATAGAAAATAAAAAAAGTGGTGTAATTACTAAAGATAAATTAAGCAGAAAAGATGGTAAAGTATATGGTTTTATTTGTAGCCAAAAAGATCATTTTTGGGAATCTATTGGTTCAAAATATAGAAGACATTCATTTATTAAAATTTGGAATGAAAAAGTATAGCTATTTAATAATTATATTAATACTTATGCATTCTGCTTCTATAGCACAGAAAAAAAATGCAACAATTAAATATTCAATTAAAAATGAAAAATCATTTTTGTACAAAGAAAAAATTATTGAAGGAGATACAATTGTAGGATATGGTATATCTAAAAAAGTTTTTTTTAAGAGCAAATTTAATTTGAAATGTTCTTTTTTTGATGATAAAGTTTTTCTAAATAATCAGTTGATTTATTGCTTTAAGAATGTTCAATATTATGAATCATTGTTGTTTTTCAATTTTAATAATAAAGAATATTTATTTATTTATCCCCACTATTATGGTCGTGTTGGTCCGTATGTTTGGAATGAATTAGGGATTTTAATTGAAATAAAACCTAAACCAATTATTCAAGAAAATATGGATTATTTTGAGGATTATGAAATTGATCGAATGATGAAATTTAAAAAATTTAAAGTAAAAAATTTAACAACTAAAATCTTCTGTGCTGATGGATCTTTAATTAATTAAAGGTTATCAAAAAAGTATATATAACGAATAAATTATTAAGAAAATGTTATACAAAAGTTTGAAATAGATTCATACACTAAAATTTGGTTTGAAAAAAAGTAGTTATTTTTTATTTTTATTAATGTTTCTTCATACTAATTCTTTTTCGCAAAAAAAAAATGAAGTTATTAAATATACTACTACCTCTAACAAATTATTGGTTAATAAAAAAAGGTTATTGATGGTATAACAACAATAAAGTATTTTCCATTAGATACCCTTTTTTTTAAAAATAAACAAAAATTGAAGTTGTATTTTATCGATGATAAGATATTCATGGGGAAACAATTACTGCATTGCTTTAAGAATATTATATATTATGAATCATTATTATACTTTACAGTCAACAATAGAGAGTACCTGTATATTTATCCGCATTATGATGGCTATAACGGTCCGTATATATGGTATGAATTAGGTATTTTAATTGAAATTAAACCAATACCCATGATAAAAAAAAATATGGATTATTTTGAAGACGAAGAAGTAAATAAAATATTAAAATTTAAAAAATTTAAAATAAAAAATGTAAAGGATAAAACTTGTTCAGGTGAAACTTTAGATTGATTAGTAAGATTGGTGAATTAATTTGTTGAAGAATATTTAAAAAAGATATGGGAATTAAAGTAATTAAGTCATCTTTTTTTGTAGTTGTTTTTTTATTTAGTATCACGAGTTATTCTCAAATAACTGATACTAAAATAAAATTTATTAAACGATATGCTTACTGTGGTTGCGTATACATAAACAATTTAAAATTAGACGAAAAATACTTAAACGATAAGTTTCGTATAAGTGATAAATCAAGTAATGAATTTATTGAATTGAGTAAAATTTCAGATTATGATAGTGAAAAAATTAGAGATTTTACAGAAAAACTGACTGAAAATTTTTACTCTATCGAAAGTCCTTACTACTCTGAAAGCGGTAATAGTAATACAATTACTAGTATGTGTCTTGAATTTTATGATTCAAAAGAATTAGATTTTTTTGTAAAAAAATTAATAAAAGAAAGTAGTCGTAAAAAAAAGTAATGCAAATTATAACAACAAACAAGTATTTATTAAAATTTGGTTTGAAAAAAAGCAGCTATTCTTTATTTTTATTAAGGACATGCGACTCTTTTTTTGATTGGAAATAATAAAAATGTTATTGGAGGACATAATTATATCGATTATGGTGGAACTGTTTATTTTTGGGAACTAAAATAATATTATTATGAAGATTTTTTTTACAATATTAATTATGCATTTTTCGGGTTACTTATGTGCTCAAGATAGCAAAACATTTGATTTAGTAATTTTAAAACTAAAAGATGATAAAAAAGCTTACGAACAATATGTTGAGTTAGGTAAAATTTATTGTACAAAAATTTATGCCTCAAAAATTAATGATTTGTTTACATAAAAATATTTAAAATTATTCAATTCCTTCTATCCATTTCCGCGATTAATTGAAAAAAATGCACTTGAAAAACAATACAAAATATTGCAAACAACAAGAAAAAAAGTTAAATGCACTTGTTTATATTCAATTAACAATAAAAAATTAAAAACAACATATCTAAAGCTTATTCAAGATAAAACATCATATCATAATAATGAAGAATATTATTTAGAAGAAGATATGCAGGACTATCTAAAAGGATATATGATAGATGCAAATAGGTTTAAATAAAATGATGAGATAATTTATAAATCAACTAAATTTAGTTTAAAAAACAGTTCTATTGGAAATTTATGAAAAAATACATTTTCTTTTTTTGCCTTCTACATAGTTTCTCTTATTCTCAAGTTAAAAACAATAGCTCGTATTTTATTGAAAAAGAAATACAAGCATGTAGAATTCCTATTAACGATACACTTAGCATATATAATATAAATTATAACTTATACAATAATGAAATTAAAATAATTCTTAAAACTGAAAATACTATTGCAAAAAAATGTCTTGATAATAATCTTGCAAAAGATTTCGTTAAAAAAATCAATTTAAATCAGAATCCGATTATTGAAATAAATGATCATTATATTGATGGTTTAACTATTACTAATTTTAGAAATTTAATCCCAAATAAACTGATTGCATTTAAAAAGGGAAATTATTCAATAATAGTTTTGGAATTGTATAGTTTTTCGTATTCAACTGTTGGAAGCTGCTATATATATGAATGCTTTAAACTGAACAAGGATCAAAATGTAATCGAAAAAAAAATGCTTGAAAAGAAATTACCAATGAAAAAAAGCAAATATCTCAGAATCTTTTAAATTTTAAGTTTTAGCAAATACTAGTACACTTCTAACAAATCATTTGTTTAAGAAAAAGAAATTAAAAATGAACATTAAAAAAGCTAAATCTTCCGATTTAGCTTTTTTTATTTAATTGAATATCAATAATCCTGCTTACTTCACATCAAACCAAAGTTTCGTAGTCAATAAGTCTTTCCCTTGTACCGCAATTGCCGCTTGGTAACTAGCACCATTTAGCGATTGCTCTGTTCCGGGATAGAAGAAACGAGAAGGAATTTTTCCGTCTAAAACCGTAGCAGGACCAGCCGTTAATACTGGGAAATCCAATCTTCTCCACTCTGTAAAAGCATCAAGACCTTGTCCGTAGAATGCGATCCATTTTTGTGTACCTATCGATTTAGCATAATTTGATGCATCATATTTTACAACTGCCTGATTAAGGTAAGTAGAAATAGTCGCTGCATTTGTAATACCAAATTGGTTGAACGAAGCTGTAATAGCATCATTATAAAGTTGTTCTGCATTTCCGGAAATATAACCGCGAGCTACAGCTTCGGCAAGATTAAATAATGTTTCAGAATAAGAAGCAATTACTGCCGGAGATGAAGATGTCAGGAAGTAAGTTCCCGGTTTTGATGTTTTAGCAAAACCCTGACTATTAGCATCACTATTTGATAATCCGTTAGCACCTCCAACATATTTACCTACAGTTGCATCTGATGGTAATTGAGCATAAACTGGCAAACGCGGATCTGCTAATTCATTTAATTTATCAACCAATGTTTTTGAAATACGGTAATCATCACGAGTTTCAAACCAAGCCGAAGCCGGATTTTGCTGAGGCGAACTTGTATAAGTAAACTTAAAAGTATCGCTGTTACTGCTTAAAACTCCTGCAGCATCGCTTGTGGCATCAATTGCAGTTTGTTTTGCCAAAGCAGGTTCTCTGTCTGAAATTCTCAATGCAATACGCAAACGAAGTGAATTTACCAGTTTTTTCCATTTTGTAATGTCACCTTTGTAAACCAAGTCACCCGTTACAGTTCCGTTTGCTGTATTTAGCAAAGTCTGTGCTTGTTTCAAATCTGCTAGTAATCCTGTGTATACGTCTTTTTGTGTATCATATGCCGGAGTTACTTTTTGACCTGCCTCTTTATAAGGAATACTTCCGTAAGCATCTGTCAACAATAAAAAAGTCCATGAACGTAAAGTCAAAGCAATTCCTTTATAATTTGAATTGGCCTGATCTGCCGGGAAATTCAAAATAGTGTTCAAATCTGTAATTAAAGTTGCATATCCTGTGTTCCACAAAGAAGTGAAAGAAGCATTAGACACATCATATCTGTCTGGTTCTGTATATTGGATTTTAGCCCAATGCTGTACATATAACAAAGACGAATCAAAGTTATTTGTTGATCCCCAGTATAAGTCAGCTCCTTGTTTTAATGTTCCCGTTAATAAGTAAGGCGCTAATGGAGTTTCTGTTGCATTTGGATTTTTGTTAATCTCATCCAAATCATCACTGCATGAGGTCAGTGTCAATGCAAATAGAGTTATATAAGCTATTCTTTTTAGCATGATTTCGTGTTTTTAAAATTTAAGATTTAAATTAAGGCTGAAATTTCTGGTTGTTGGCAGCGCTAAACTCTCCAATCCCTGAGCATTTCCTGTATTGAAAGCCGTTTCAGGATCAATATTTGGTGCATCTTTGTAAATAAAGAACAAGTTACGACCTGCAGCAGTAATGCTTGCTCCATCAAATCCAATTTTTCTAGCCAGTTTTTTATCTACATTGTAAGTCAGTTTTACTTCTCTTAATTTTACAAAAGTTGAGCTGTAAATGTATGCTTCGCTGATATTGTATGATGCTTTGTAATATTCCTGTGCACTAAGTACCTGAGTATTTGGAGTTCCATCAGCATAAACACCGTTAAAAATCATACCATCATCGTATACCGTAGCTCCACCTGGTGCACTTGCACCTGCTGGCAATAAGGTTTTTGTAGTACCTGCCAAATAGTAATTTAAACCACCATTTTCAGCACCACGACCCGGAAGCGTTTGAGCTAATACCCCTGTATAGTTACCAGTTCTGTTAGTTCCTGAGAAAAGCTCTCCTCCTACACTTGCATCAACTAAGAAAGATAATTCAAGGTTTTTATAAGTAATTGTATTCGTAATACCACCAATCCAGTCTGGAGTATAGTGTCCTAACACTCTCTTTTGCGGATCTGCTTTTGGTAATCCGTTTGCACCTACTACAATATTTCCGTTTGCGTCACGTAAATAAGCAGTTCCATAAAGTGCTCCGTAAGCTTGTCCAACAGAAGCCAATACATCAACACCTCCTGAAGTACCAATGGTATAGTTTTGAATTTGTCTGTCGTAATCCAAAATCTTTACTTCACTTTTATTCTTAGAATAATTTAAAGCTACATTCCATTTGAAATTTTCAGTTTGAATTGGATTTCCATCTAATTGAAGTTCAATACCACGGTTGTTTATTTTCCCTGCATTGATTAATTGTGAATTATATCCGCTTGAAGCTGTAGTTTTGATTTCTAAAATCTGGTCAAAACTATTTGTATTATAATAAGCCGCATCAAAATGAAGTCTGTTTTTCCAGAAAGAAGCTTCTAAACCAACTTCTGTTGAACGAGTAGTTTCCGGTTTCAGGTTCTCATTCAATTTTTTCTGTGAAGAAGTTTGAATTGGATTTCCGTCAAATGCAGTTTGGAAATTGTAAACGGTAGACAATTGATACGGATCTGCATCGTTACCTACTTCAGACCAGCCTCCGCGTACTTTTAAGAAATCAAGTGTATTGCTTTTCAAATTTAAAGCTTCAGATAAAATCAAACTTCCGTTAACAGAAGGATAAAAATAAGAACGGTTACTGCTTGGTAATGTAGATGACCAGTCATTACGAGCTGTAAGGTTTAAATAAGCATAGTTTTTATAACCAAACTGAGCCGATGCATAAGCACTATATACTTTCAATCTTGAATAAGAGTTTGATGCAGTCAACGGATCTCTTGAGTTTGTTATAGTATATAAATCCGGTACAGCTAAACGCGGTGCTTTTTGATAATTATTTGCATCACTGTGTGTACGAACGTTGAATCCTCCAAGAGCATCTACAGTAAAGTCATCACTTAGTTTTTTAGTATAAGTAAAAATACCTTCTGTATTTTGTTCGCTTACCGTGTAAGCATCTTCAGCATACGATCCAAAAGGAGTTCCGTTTGTACCATATTTAATCTTGTATTTTCTACGATCATTATAGTAATCAATTCCGGTACGGAATCTAAAATTAAGTCCTTCTGCAAGTTTTGCATCTAAATGGATATCTCCAATTATACGATTACGCTGCTGACTTGTAGTATTATAATAAGCATTCCAATACGGGTTGCTGTAGTAACTGTTATTCCAGTTTACGTTTCTGTTATTTTGAAGCTGATTGATATCAACCTGACGTCCGAACCAGATAAACTGAAGCATTACACCCGCAGCACGGTTTCCAGATGGACCTCCCGGTAAAGCCGGAGCATCTGTAACGATATAGTTACCCGTTACTCCTACTTTTATACCTTTAGAAATTTGGTAATTAGAATTAATACTAACGTTTGTTTTATTTACTTCACTGTTAGGTACTGTTCCTAATTGTTTTTGGTTGTTTACTCCCAAACGGAAATCTGATTTTTCATCTGATTTTGCTACCGAAACACTGTTATCATAAGTAACACCCGTATTAAAGAAATCTTTAACGTTATCAGGATGAGCTACAAAAGGTACTGCTTCTCCATTTGAATAAAATTGAGGAATAAGACGTCCGTCTAGTCTTGGTCCCCAGCTTTCGTCAACACCATCATTGATTCCGCCTCCTTTACCATCTACAAAGCTAAATCTTCCGTTTGAACCTTGTCCAAATGAATTTTGAAAACGAGGCAAAGTAGTCACCTGAGAAATTGTGATACCAGTACTAAAGCTGATACCAAGTCCTTTTTGGTTTTTACCAGATTTTGTTGTGATAAGTACGACACCATGCGCCGCACGAGATCCGTAAAGTGCCGCAGCATTTGGACCTTTCAATACTGTTAATGATTCAATATCCTGCGGATTTAAATCGGCAATTGCATTTTTGAAATCACGGGTTGCTCCACCAACACTTCCTAACTGAGAGTTGTCTACCGGAACTCCATCTACCACAAATAAGGGCTGGTTATTTCCTGCAATAGAAGTTTCTCCACGAATAATAATACGTGAAGATCCCATATCTCCTTGTGAATTGGTGATACGCACACCTGCCAGTTTACCCGTAAGATTATTTAAAAAGTTAGTTTCTTTAGTATCTACAATTTCCTTGTTTTTAAGGGATTGAGTAGTATATCCTAAAGATTTTTTTTCTTTAGAAATACCTAAAGCGGTAACTACAACTTCAGATAATTGATTTTGTTCTTGTTCAAGACCAATTACAACTGCGTTTTGAGTAACTACAGTTTCTGCCTTTTTATATCCAAGGAAACTTACTACTAACGTATAAGGAAATTTTTGTCCGGTTTGGAAAAAAAACTTCCCATCAAAATCTGTCAAAACACCGTGTGTAGTACCTTTAATATTTACTGAAGCCCCAATAACAGGCTCCTTTGTAACAGCATCTATTACTGTTCCTTCAAGTTTTGACTGGATTAAAGGTTTCGTTTCCTGAGCCTTAATCCCTATGGAAATCAACAAAATACATATCCATGTATATCTATTTAATTTTTTTTTCATTACTTTGTTTTGGTTTAAAAAATAAGGCGAGCCGAAAACAGATTTATTCCGCTTTCGCTTCCTTATAGAGATGTACAATTTCTTTAAGCTTCACCATTTCTGCTGCAACAGAGATGGTTTTTTTTATCTGCAACGCATTCGTTTTTTCATTTTTATTTTTTTTTTGATTATTATTATTTTAATTGGCCTGTATCGTATTTTGGTTCAACCTCTTAGGTTTCATCTTATAGAAAATTTCTGCTAATTTGAGATGAAAATATTTGTAACATCAGCAAATACAATAAACTCTACTAATTCGATAGAACAAAAGTAAATTAAAAATTTTAAATCAAAAATTTTAACTGTTCTTTTTGCAAAAAAAATGTTAATTATATTTTACTATATTTTTAAACACCTAAAAACAAGATAGTTAATAGCTAACCGTATTTTTTTACCGTGTAAGATTTTTTCTAAATTAATTTAACCATTGTTTACATAATTGCGTTTTTAAACCTGAAAAAGCTAAACCGTTTTACTAAACAATCAAATAGTAATAAAAATTCAATGCTTTTTTTTCAAATGCATATTTTAATGTACAATCAGGAAATCCATTTTCATAAGGCTTGTAAACTCAACAATTGCAGGAACAGGTCAAGCAGCAAGACTAGCTGATATCTTTGTTTTATTTTTTTACTATTATGACGATGAGTTAACAGTTAAAAAAAATCACTATTTTTAGTACACATTTACACTTGTACTATGATCGATAAAGCACAACTTCGAAGCTCCATTTTCAGACATCTCGACGGATTAGCGACTGCTCCGGTAGCAATAGCATTAAAAAATCATGCAGTTTTGGAATTTATCTTAAATAAAAAACAAGTTCAGTTATCAGAATTGGTAACTGTTTTTAAAGCAAATGAAGGATATTTAAATGTGGGGTTGAGAATTTTAGCTTCTCAGGGATTTCTGGATTATGATGTCGATAATAAAACGCAGGAAATTACAATTGCTGTAAATGAAAAAACCGAAACCGCTTTTTCGCTGTTTTATCTTTATGAAGATGTTGTCGATCTGCTTCAGTTTTCCATTCAGTTTCATCCCCGTCTTTTTGAAGATGTACCGTTTGAAAAACTCAATCTTATTTTTGAAAAGTATAAAAAGAATTACGGAATCGAATCTTCTGATAATCCGTTGAAAAATAGTATTCAGGAACAAATTTTAAAACATGTTGAAGGCTATTTAATCGGACCGACAATTGTGCGTTTGGCGATGAACGGAATGTTTCATAAATATTTTATGGAGACTTCTTTCAGGCCCGAAGAGTTTCATAAATCTCCTGAAAATTTCAAAAAAATATTAGACTTTTTTGTGCATCTTGGATGGTTTCTGGAAAAAAACGGAAATTATCAATTTACCGAAACAGGTTTGTTTTTTGCAAAAAGAGCCAGCGCTTACGGCGTTACGGTTTCTTACCTGCCGACATTTGCCAAAATTGAAGAATTAATTTTTGGCGACCCGGCCGTTTTAAGAATGATTGCCGATGGCGAAAATGAAATTCATGTGGATCGTGAAATGAATGTTTGGGGAAGCGGCGGCGCTCACGACACGTATTTTAAAGTCGTTGATGAGATTATCATTAAACTTTTTAACCTGCCAATTGAACAGCAGCCAAAAGGAATTCTTGATATGGGCTGCGGTAATGGTGCTTTCTTAGAACATATTTTTGAAGTAATCGACAGACAGACTTTACGAGGCGAAATGCTCGATGAATATCCCCTATTTCTTGTTGGTGCCGATTATAATCAGGCTGCACTGAAAGTCACGAGAGCCAATCTTATAAAAGCAGATATTTGGGCAAAAGTAATTTGGGGAGATATTGGACGCCCTGATGTTCTTTCGGATGATTTAAGAGAGAATTACAATATCGATTTAAAAGATTTACTTAACGTAAGGACTTTTTTAGATCACAACCGAATTTGGAAAGATCCGCAGCACGTTGACGAAAACAGAGTCAGTAAATCTACCGGAGCATTTGCTTACAGAGGAAAAAGAATCAGCAACAATTTAGTCGAAGATAATCTCCTGGAACATTTACAAAAGTGGTCACCTTATGTACGCAAATTTGGTTTGCTTTTGATTGAATTACATACCATAAATACAAAACTGGCAGCCCAAAATTTAGGAAAAACGCCTGCAACAGCTTACGACGCGACTCATGGTTTTTCGGATCAATATATTATTGAAATTGATGTTTTTAATGATGTTGCTTCAGAAGCCGGATTATTTCCCGATAAAGCCATTTTCAAGCGTTTTCCGGAAGCTGATATTGCTACAGTTAGTATTAATTTATTGAAGGGAAATTGAGTTAAAAACAGAGATTATGGAATTAAATGAAAACAACATAAAAGGTTATACACCAATTGAACCAGATATTTATGATCAATTAAATTGGGATTATGATTGTATTGTATCTTGTTTAGAATATATTCGAACTGAGATTCCAACCATTTTAAATATTGATAGCGATAACATTGACGTTTTTTTAGTCTCTTTTTCTAATTTTTTAGGGCAAAAATATCCTGCAATCGGAATCCGAACTAAAGAAGATTTAATAGAAACAATAGATTTAAATTATTCTGAAATTGAAGAAAAAATTGAAAATTGGATCGAAAATCTGGGAATCGAAAATCTTAAGCAAAAAGCAAAAGACATTAAATATATTGATTGGAAAACATTAGAGAGCCTAAAAGAATATCCAAATTTTCAATAAAACCGAAACATTATCTTTATAATAATCCTAAATAAATCATTTTAATGAGGAAAATTATTCTTTTAGTTCTGTTGCCGTTTTTGACTTGTTCTGTCTTTGGGCAAAATACTGCGCCAAAGGATTCTATAATAACTGACACCGTAAAAAACATTCGTTTCAATTACAAACAGCTTATCATTCCCGGAATTTTAATTGGATATGGGTTTTGGGGAAATGAAAGCGGACAGATAAAAAGTTTCAATAATCAAATACGCGACGAATTTACAGAGGATATTGACCGTAAAGTTTCGATAGATGATTTTTCTCGATATGTTCCTGCAGTTTCTGTTTACGCACTCAACGCGTTTGGTGTTGAAGGAAAAAATAATATGCGCGACCGTTCAGTAATTTTAATCACTTCAACGATTATAAATGTGGGAACTGTTTTTGCTTTAAAATCACTCAGTAATGTGGAGCGTCCGGATGGAACTTCAAACAATTCATTTCCTTCAGGTCATACCGCAATTGCTTTTGCAGGCGCAGAATTTTTATATCAGGAATATAAAGACAAATCAATATGGTACGGCGTTGCCGGTTATGCCATTGCAACTGGAACCGGAATATTTCGTATGTACAATAACAGACACTGGCTTACAGATGTTGCCGCAGGTGCCGGAATTGGAATTTTGAGTACCAAAATCGCCTATTGGGTAAATCCCTATATTACAAGAAAATTATGGCATGGTGAACACAAAAAATCAATGTCTTTTATAACTCCATCTTATGATGGCAGAAATTTGACAATCTGCTATTTCAAAACATTTTAGGTATACAGGATACTAATATTCAGATTTTCTTCAAAATTCATTTGTAAATTGCGGCATGAAAATTCTTATTATTGAAGATGAGCAAGAAATTGCACAAAGTATCAAAGAGTACTTTAAAACGAATGGCGTTCAATGCGAAACAGCCGAAAATTATGATTTGGCACTCAGCAAAATCGACAGCTATGATTACGATTGTATTCTGCTGGATTTAATGCTGACTGATGGTGACGGATTTGATATATTAAAAGAACTAAAAGCGAAGAATAAAACAGAAGGTGTTATTATCATTTCGGCAAAAGAAAATCTGGAAACACGTTTAGAAGGATTTAATCTCGGCGCAGATGATTATCTTACCAAACCTTTTCATCTTGCTGAACTTTTGGTGAGAATGCAGGCGCTTATTCGCCGCAAGAATTTTAAAGGAAGTAACAGTATCACATTCAATGAAATTGTCATCGAAATTTTCTCAAAGACCGTTTTTGTAAATGATATAAAACTGGATATTACCAAAAAAGAACTGGATTTACTCCTCTTTTTAATTGGCAACGAAAATAAGGTATTATCTAAATCGTCAATTGCAGAACATCTTTCTGGCGATATGGCAGACATGCTTGACAATCATGATTTTATATATGCACATATTAAAAACCTAAAAAAGAAACTCACACAGGCCGGAAGTGGCGATTATATCAAAACAGTGTACGGTTTAGGTTATAAATGGGAAAATGAATAACAAAAAACTACTTCGCAAAACAACAAACAGCTTTCTTTTATATGCCGTTATCATACTATTGATAGCTGCACCGGTATTTTATTATATCTGTCAGTGGCTGTATGTTTATGAAACCGATGAAGTACTGCTTTTTCATAAAGGCGCTTTTGTAAACGAAAGCCACAACAATTACACTGCTAATGATATTGCCGCCTGGAACAAATACAATCCTAATATATCTATTGTTAAAGATATGGGTGTAACAAAAGATTCTATTGTGGGCAAAATGATCTTTGAAGCTTTAGCCAATGAAAAAGAACCGTTTAGAATATTGTATGCTCCGGTTGATATAAACGGAAAAAGATACACCTATATAGAAAAGCGAAATTTGGTTGAAATGGAAGGAATGGTTTTTAGTGTAGCCGTTATGTTTCTGTTTATCATCATCATTTTACTTACCGGAATAATCTGGATTTCAAAAAGATCAGCAAAAATAATCTGGAAACCTTTTTACAACACATTAAGTCAGATAGAAGATTTTGAAATTGATAAAAATAATCCGCCTCATTTTATTCCAACCGATATCGACGAATTTGCGCGATTAAATAAAAGTCTCGAAAGTTTAATCGAAAAAAATACGGCCATTTATAAAAGCCAGCGCGAATTTGTAGAAAATGCAGCGCATGAACTTCAAACTCCATTGGCATTATTTCAAACCAAAATTGACATCCTGCAGCAATTAGAATTAAACGAAGAACAATCAACTTTAGTTGGTTCTCTAAATAAAGATGTATCCAGGCTTAACAGATTGAATAAAAACCTTTTATTACTTTCTAAAATTGACAATGAAAGTTATCTCGAAAAAAATACGATTAGTTTAAATGAGTATTTTGAGAAACATCTTGACTTTTTCACAGAGCAAGCCAAAGCTAAAAACCTAACCATTCAAACTGATTTTAAACAGGATTTAAGCGTTCAGGGAAATACCGCATTAGCAGAAGTGTTATTAAATAATTTATTTCTAAATGCTATTCGTCATAATAAAAAGGATGGCAGAATAGAAATTCAAATAGAAAACAATACACTTCGATTCACAAACACAGGTCAGGAAACAGCCTTAGCAGCAGAAAATATTTTCAATCGTTTTTCTAAAGTAAATCCTTCTTCGCAGGGAAATGGACTCGGATTGGCGATCATTAAAAAGATATGCGAAATCAATCACTGGGAAATTCATTATTTTTTTAATGATAATCTGCATATTTTCGAGGTGAAATTTTAAAAATTCAAACTTCCTACAGAATCGGTTATGAGCTTTGTGCTATTCTTTTTTTAAATAGTACAAATGAAATCAAAAACAATACTGCTATTATCTTTTCTATTGATAATGGTACTGCAGTTATCCGCCCAAAAAAAATCGGTAACCATTTCCGGAACCGTAAAAGACAGTAATTCTAAAACTGCAATACCTTATGCTAACGTGGTTTTAAAGTCTTCTAAAGATTCTAAAATTTTCTTTGGCACTGTAAGCGGCGAAGATGGTCGTTTTACAATTGCAGCTGTCAATTCTGGAAACTACATTTTAGAAGTAAGCGTTATTGGTTTTAAAAACAAATCACAAAACTTATTTGTAGGCAGTCTTTCTGATTATTTAGATCTTGGAAACATCGAAATTCAGGAAGATATCAATACTTTATCTGAAGTCGTTGTGAGTTCAAAAACACAGCAAAATCCCGTAACATTAGATAAAAAAGTTTTTGCTGTTGCTGATAATATTACGCAAAGTGGAGGCTCTGTTTTGCAATCCATGCAAAATTTACCGGGCGTTACCGTTCAAAACGGAAAAGTACAATTAAGAGGAAATGATAAAGTAACCATTTTAATTGACGGCAAACAAACCGCTTTGACCGGATTTGGAAATCAGTCCGGACTCGATAACATTCCGGCTTCTGCTATCGAAAAAATTGAAATTATAAACAATCCATCTTCTAAATATGATGCAAACGGAAATGCCGGAATCATCAATATTATTTACAAAAAAAACAAACAAGACGGATTAAACGGAAAAATAGGAATTAGTTCGGGATACGGAGCTTTATGGGAGCGTCAGGCGAATTTGCCAACGATAAGACCTCAATATAAAGTGACGCCTAAAATTAATCCGAGCCTTTCGCTAAACTACAGAAAAGATAAAATAAATGCTTATTTACAAGCCGATTATCTTTATACAGAAACACTTAACAAAAATGAATTTGTTACCAGAACTTATGATGACGGCAACGTAATCAATCAGCAGACAAAGCGAAATCGGGATACGCATTTTACTACGCTTAAAACCGGAATTGACTGGAATTATAATGACCGAAATACTTTTTCTTTTTCTGGTCTTTATGGCCGTGAAAAAATTATCGATCACGGAGACGAACCCTTCTTTAATCAGGATAATTCGGAGCGTTTGCGTTTGTGGCAGTTTTTAGAAGACGAGCTTAAAACAACCGTTATGGTAAGCGGTTCTTATCAGCATAAATTCAAACAGGCTGGACGTAAATTAAATGCCGGAATTAATTATACGTATCATCAGGAAGATGAAAAATATTTCTTTGATAATATCCTTCCAGCCTCTACAGGAAGGGACGCTTTTAAACTGCTTTCTGATGAAAAAGTAATCGACCTTAATTTAGATTACGTACAGCCATTAAAATATGGACGCTTTGAAACCGGAATTAAATTTAGAAACAGAGAGATTCCGACCAATATGCAGTTTTTTCCGGGAGAAAACTCTCCAATAGATGCAAATGCCGGAGGCTGGGCTACTTATAAAGAAATAATTCCGGCTGTTTACGGCAGTTATATTTATGAAAGTGAAAGAATTGAAGCAGAACTGGGACTTCGTTATGAATATGTTGATCTTAAGTACGATGTCAATCCAAATCATCCTACTTATAAAAGCAACGGATATAATTATACAGAACCTTTTCCAAGCGTTAAACTGGCTTATAAAATCGATGATAAAAACAAATTCACTGCTTTTTATAACCGCCGTGTCGACAGGCCAAATGAAGTCGATATCCGAATTTTTCCGAAATACGATGATGCCGAAATTATTAAAGTAGGAAACCCTGCCCTTCGCCCTCAATACACAAGTGCCTTTGAAGTTGGTTATAAAACCGATTTTAATAAAGGCTATTTTTTAACTTCTTTGTATTACCGCGTTATCAACGGAACTATTACCAGAATTGCGACTACAGTTCCCGGCAGTTCGTTGATTTATAACGTATTTCAAAATGCTCTGGAAAGTTCCTCTTTTGGTGTCGAGATTGTGTACGCAAAAGAAATCAATTCGTGGTACTCTTTCAACATCAATGGAAACATATATAAAAATACAATAGACGCCTTTACGGTCACCAATTTATATCCAGTTCCATCAACTTATACGAGCAGTCTTCAGGAAATAACTTCGGGAAATGTAAAATGGAACAATACCTTTTTGTTCAATAAAACACTTTCCGGGCAGGTTTCTATGGTATATCTCGCACCCGATATAATTCCGCAGGGAAAAATGGATTCACGCTTTTCTACAGATTTGGGTGTAAAAAAGATCGTCCAAAAAGGAAAAGGCGAAATCTTTTTAAATGCCACAGACATCTTCAATACGCTGGTAATCAAAAAAGAAATTCAAGGCGAAGGATTCCGCTATACGAGCAAGGATTATTATGAAACACAAGTCGTTCGTTTTGGGTACAGCTACAAGTTTTAAGGAAACCTAAAATGAAATTCAAAATGAAATTCAAAATTAATTCAGAATTGCATTATAAAATTTGCAAACGAATGTTAAATAATAATTATGAACAAATTATCTTCAAAGTTCGGCAGATATTCACTGTTGATGCATTTTATTTTTTGGTTTTTAATACTATCTCAATTTTTAAGAATTTCCTTTTTCCTTTGGCAGTATAGCGAAGTTTCGTGGAATATTATCGATCTTTTAAGAACCCTGCTAACAGGTCTTTTCTTTGATTTTGGTACCGTTGCATTCATTTCCATTTGCAGTGTATTATATTATACTGTAATGCCAAATAAATGGGTAGGTTCTTTTTTAGATAAAATCTTAATTTACTTTTTTACATCCTTAACCGTTTTTATTCTTGTTTTTACCTTTTTTGCCGAATTGACATTTTGGGATGAATTTAAAACCAGATTTAATTTCATAGCCGTTGATTATCTTATATATACGCATGAAGTTGTAGCTAACATTCAACAGTCCTATCCCCTGCCCATTTTAATTGGCGGTGTATTACTGCTTACTTTTGTATTTCTGTTTATTTTTTATAAAAGAGGCGCTTTTACAACTACTTTTTCGTCTAAAGCAAATTTAAAAACGAGACTTTCAGTTTTGTTATCTACTATTGGCATTGCCTTATTTTTTGGTTTCTTTATTACCAATAATCAGGCAGAATGGTCTCAAAACAGATACAATTCAGAAATATCAAAATCCGGTATTTATTCCTTTTTTGCAGCCTTTAGAAACAACCAAATGAAATATGTTGATTTCTATACTTCGATTCCTAATGATAAAGCTTTTGGTATTATTAGAAAAAAATTAACCAGTCCTAATTCTGTTTATTCCAGAAACGATTATTCTATTCATAGAAAAATTACAGACCGTATTCCTTCTCTTGAAAATAAAAATGTTGTCTTTGTTTTGGTAGAAAGTCTGAGCGGAAGTTTTTTGAAAGAATTTGGAAATAAAGAAAACATCACTCCTTTTCTGGACAGTCTTGCTCAAAAGAGTATCTTCTTTGAAAATTTATATGCCACAGGAACCAGAACTGTTAGAGGAATGGAAGCCGTGACTTTGTGTATTCCGCCTACGCCGGGTCAAAGTATTGTAAAAAGACCTGATAATCAAAATTTGTATACGGTTTGCAGCGTTTTCAAATCCAGAAAATACGATTGTAATTTTTTCTACGGCGGCGACGGTTATTTTGATAATATGAATGCGTATTTTGGAGGAAACGGTTTTAATATTTACGATCGCGGACGCGGCAGTGTATTGAGTGATGAGATTAAAACGGTTCGTAATAATATCAACGATAATGAAGTAACTTTTGAAAATGCGTGGGGAATTTGCGACGAAGACATTTTTAATAAAATGCTAAAGGTAGCCGATTCACAATACAAAACCGGAAAACCGTTTTTCAATTTTGTAATGACAACATCTAATCACAGACCATTTACTTATCCTTCGGGAAAAATTGATATTCCTTCTGGAACAAGTCGTGAAGGTGCTGTAAAATATACTGATTTTGCACTGAAAGAATTATTCAGAAAAGCCCAGATAAAACCTTGGTTTAAAAATACTGTTTTTGTAATAATTGCAGATCATTGTGCGAGCAGTGCCGGAAAAGATGAAATTGATGTGGCCAACTATCATATTCCTGCCTTTATTGTTAACTTTCCCGAAAATCAAAATCAGAAAATTGCGCAGCAATGCTCTCAAATTGATTTATGGCCTACGCTTTTTTCGCTGTTTCATTGGGATTACGAATCTGATTTTTTTGGAAAAAATGTTTTGGATTCTCAATTTGAACAACGTGCTTTAATGGGAACTTATCGAAAATTAGTTTTGATGAAAAAAGATAAAGTAATGATTTTATCTGATCAGAAAAAACAGGCGTTTTATTCCTGGAATAAAGAAGACAATAGTTTGAAATCACTTCCGATAGATCAGTCTTTTTTAGAAGAAACAATTTCGTGGTATCAAACCGCCGATTTCCTTTTTACCAATAAACTTTTACAATAATGATTTACATTCATTTTATAATCAACCCCATTTCCGGAAGCGGCAAACACAATTTGTCTGCGTCTTATATTTTAAGTCAATTTCCTAAAAATAAATATAAAATTGAGGTTGATTATACAAATCAAAAAAAACACGCAATAGAACTCACAAAAGCGGCTATTGCACAAAACCCGGATTATATAATTGCATGCGGCGGTGACGGAACTATAAATGAAGTCGCTTCTTCGCTTATAGGAACTTCCATAAAATTAGGAATTGTTCCTGTAGGTTCAGGAAACGGATTAGCCTCTAATTTGAATATTCCAAGAGATTTTGACAAAGCAATTGCTATTATTAAAAAAGGGCATGCGACAGCAATGGATGTGGGGCAAGTAAATGACAAATACTTTTTTAGCAATATGGGAATTGGCATCGATGCGCTTATTATCAAAAAATACGAACGAGCAGGAAAAAGAACACTTCCGGCTTATATCAAAGCAGCAATGTCTTCGAGTTTAGAATTTAAACCCCAAAAAACGATTGTACATTTTGACAATAAAACTCTAGAAATAAATCCGCTGATGTTGTTTATATCCAATTCTAATGAGATGGGTTACAATATGAGCCTTACACCAAAAGCAAGTCTTCAGGATGGACTATTGGATATGATTGTAATTCCGAAATTATCTTTTTTAGAAAAAATAATGCTGGGGTTTAATGTTCTTCGAAATTCAATTGAAAAATTCAAAAAAGCACAACACTTTTTAGTAAAAGAAATTCAAATTGAAATGCCGTCAAAAATCTTTATCGATTCTCAAATTGACGGAGAACAGCATAATTTAAAAACAAATAAATTAAACATTAAAATACTGCCCGGAGCGCTGAACGTTTTAGTAGATTTATAATAATAGAATTCCATAGAAAGTACCTTTTTTAATTCTCTCTATGGATTTTTTTTTGTTTTAAAGTCAGATTTAAAATTGTCTTACAAAACTGCAGCCCAATTCTTTTCCGTTATAAAAAGGCATAATCATCGATGTGGTTTTGTTTTCTTTTGAAGATTTAAAAACTTTATTCTGCAAATACGGATACATCCAATACGCCGCTTTTGTGCTTAAAATTCCAATTCCTGCGCCTGCAACAACATCTGTAAGCCAGTGTCTGTCATTGTACATTCTAAAAAGTCCCGTTCCTGTCGCGACAGCATATCCTGCAATACCATACCAAATCGATTGATCTTTATATTCCTGATACATAAATTCAGCTCCGGCAAAAGCGGTGGCAGTATGTCCTGACGGAAAAGAATTGTTAGAAGATCCGTCCGGTCTTTCTACTTTAGTAATATTTTTTAAAGCAAATACCGAAGCGCTCATCATTAAATAAGAACTCGCTAAAATAATAGAACGATCTTTCAGATTATTTTTTCCTTTTATACCCAAAGCATTTAATCCGTACACAGAAGCCGCAGGCGCCCATTGCGAGAAATCATCAATAGAGATTTTGTGATCGATATCTTCATTTACTTCTTCCTTAATTTGTGTGTTATAAGTTTTAAGCTGGTCACTTTCTAAACCAATAAAACCATAACCAATAAGAACGCTTGGAATGATCAATTGTTTGTAGTTAAACTTTAAATTGTGTACAGTGTCTTGTACTGCAATTGTATCACTTACTGTGTTTTGGGCACAAATAGAAGTCATACCAAAAATAAATAAGAGGAACGATTTTCCCATTTTAAATGAAAATTAGAAATTAATAATTACGCTTGGTGATTAAAATAAACGTAGTTTTTCCTCATAGAAAACAATTAAATTATAAGGCAAAGTTGAACACCAATTTTGAAGAAATTCTGTATTTTGAAAGTAATAGAGAAAATATTTAGAAAAACAAAAAACGACCAGATATAAAACATATCTGATCGTTTTCAAGAGGAAGAATTTGAACTGTAAAAGTTGAAACCTTTACATAAAATTCTAATTTATTACTTAATAATCAACTTTTTAGAAACATTAAAAGCATTTGAATTAATGGTAACCACATAAATTCCAGAAGCTAAATGATGATTGATTTTTGCAGAAGAATTGATTTTGTTTACCAAAACTTTTCTTCCGTTAATATCCGTAACCGTTACAGTTGCCGAATCACCCGCTTCTAATTCCGGTAAAACAACATTAAATTCATTGTTAATCGACGGATTTGGATAAATACTAACTACAGAATTTTCAACTTTTATTTCTGCTTCAACATTAGCTTTTTTTAATGTAGAAGTCGATTGAAACTGCCATTGTGCACTTTCCCAATTGTTTTGACCTCCGTTATATTGAGCAGAACCGTTTAAGTTTTCAATGTGAATCATAGCTCCTGTCTGCCATCTGTTTTTAATTCTCACGTAAGTTCCGTCCACATTTTCACTTGACCATTGTGCACTCCACCAGCCAGTTGATCCTGCCGTACATTGCACCGCTCCGGTTAAGTTTTCAATATTCATTATATCGCCTGTACCTACATTTTTCAGGATATAAAAAGTAGCATCAACCGCAACTTTTTCCCATTTGTAATTGTTGTTGGCAACAGTTGCTCCGTATCCAACATTTGCTCCGGCATCATATAAATAATTACCAGTCCATCTGTTTTTAATTGTAAAATAATTTCCTGTTGCAGCATTAACCGTAATCGATGCTGTACTTGTTTTATTTCCGTCTACAGTTGTTACGGTAATCGTAGCGGTTCCTGCAGCAACTGCTGTAACTAAACCTGAACCATTTACAGTTGCAACGCCCGTATTATTAGAACTATACGTTACGTTTTTATTTATTGCATTTGATGGTAAAACTGTCGGCGTTAATTGCTGTGTTCCGCCTATAGATAATGTTGCAGATGTTGGACTCAAACTCACACTTGTAACCGCAATATTTGATGAATTCACAGTAATTACAGCTGTTGCTGTTTTATTTCCATCCTGTGTTGTCACCGTAATAGTTGCCGATCCCGCAGCAACTGCCGTAACTAAACCTGAACTATTTACAGTTGCAACGCCCGTATTATTAGAACTATACGTTACGTTTTTGTTTGTAGCATTTGCCGGAGCAACAGTTGGTGTTAATTGCTGCGTTGCGCCAACGCCTAAAGTAGCTGTTGTTGGAGAAATGGTAACGCCCGTAACCGGAACATTTACAGTAGAACAGTTGCTGCTTTGTGTCCACGAAAAAGAACCAATTGCACTGATTTCTTCATTTGCAGCAGCATTTCCGCCTCTGTTAGAATAATTCATATTGCAATACGTACCATTTCCGCTAGGCGAACCTGCAATCAATACAAAGTAACCTCTGCCCCAGTTTCTGTTTAATGCATTATTGTTTGGAAATTCTTTACCAGTTCCGTTAACGGTAATATCTTTAAATGAAAGATTATAAATTCCATCTCCCGATCTTTTACTGATAGAAATTGCATCATTTCTTGAATCATTAATATCGATATTATAAAGCTGTACATTTTTAACCTGAGATCCGGCATTTGTAGCACTAAAAATGTCTACCGCCGCTACAGGATTATTGTACGTATCATTAAAAGTTCCGCAGGTTGATACCGTAATATCGTGAATTTCGTGCATTCCGTCATTGTTAAATGGCGCACCCGGAAAATTATTACTCACTCTGATACCCGCTTCAAGATTGTCTTTAATAATCAAATTGTAGCCTTTGTTATTTTTTCCGCCGTAAATAGCAAGACCACAAGCACGCCAGCAGTTTTCTGAAGTATTGTATCTAAATGTATTATTGATACATTCCAGTCCGTCAGCAGACCAGATTGCCTGATCATCATCACCATTGTTTCTGAAATTACAATGCTCTACAACAGAGTTTGCAGTTCCTTTACAAAGGTTGATTCCATCCGCATAATTGTTTCTAAAACGACAATGAGATAATGTAAATCCGTCGGCAATTGCAGGGCCTCCCGTATTGTATTGTGCAATCCAGGCGCCGCATTCAAAATGTTCTGCCCAAATATTTTTTACAATTGAACCACTGGTAAAAACTCCATTTATCCCTTTATAAGAGTTACTTCTCGAAGCCGAGTTTGTCGTTAAATAAAGATCCGTAAATGAAATATTACTGGCATTGGCACGCAATCCTCCGTTTAAACTGCTTGTGTTGGTAAAATTAATTTGAGTATACCACATTCCCGCACCAATTAAAGAAGTGTTTGCCGAACCAAAATACAATTCACGGTTTACGTTATAAACACCCGTTGGAACAAAGATTTTTTTACCGCCGTTTGCGTCGATAAAAGTTTGAAGATCACTTCCGTTTCCGCTATACGTTACTGCACCAGACGGAGCAGTTACTGCCGTTGGAATTGGTTCCATTTCTGCAAAGTCCAAATGAATGTTACCGGATTCTCTCACTATTTTTAAAGTTCCCGAAACGGCAATTTTAGCAGGAAGTTTGTAACGAACTTCATCAAAACGCATTCTTGGGTTTTGATTTGTGATTCCGTTATTATTAGGATTTCCGTTGCTCCACAAATATTCCCAAGACCATGTTGAAGTCAAAGTAAGCGTTGTAAGCTTTGTGTTTCCATTATAAACGCCAACAGTTCCAGATTGTCCGTCAGGAACGCTGTAACGAATTACAAGTCCGTCAGCAGCTTCTGTAAGTGTCCATTGAACTGTAGCATTTGTAGCCGAAAGATTTACACATTGCTGATCTGAAGCTTCTGATTGAAGATCAGACTGCACATATGATTTTGAAGTAGTTGTTGCGCCATTAGACAGTTGGCCTAAATTAGCTTCGTATCTTTTATACGGCGCATCATAATAACCTCTCTGCGCATAAGAACTTGAAGTTAAGAGAACGAAAAAAATCCATAACAGGATATGGAAATATTTCTCTCTTTTAAAAAAAATAGCATGTAATTTGTTTCTCATAAGTTTTGGTTTTTAAATAGTTAGTGCCTTAAAAAGGGCATAACGAAACTATACTTAAAAAAGAAATTAAAGAAAAGGTTGACAAAAAATCAAGACTCATATATCGATTTCGTTTATATAAAAACTTAATAATCAATTACATATATTTTTTAAGGAAATAAAAAATCAAGAATAAATATAGATGCAAACTTGATAATTTAAGGCTCTGAAAATGAGAATATAAAAAAATTAGGTCTCATTTATAATGACATTCGCTTTTTATAATTATTTTTTTTCCAATTTGTAAATTCAATGAAATTGGCCTACTTTCATTTAATCAAAATTCATCTTAAAACTTTAGATAACTAAATGATCGAGAAACCTTTACATATAGAAACTCCGCAGCTTATTATTCGACATTTAACATTATCTGACTTATCAGACTTTATTATTTATCGTTCCAATCCAGAAGTTACAAAATATCAGGGTTTTGATGTTATGACAATGGAACAGGCAGAAGATTTTATTACAGATAATTCGAGTAAGTATTTTGGCAAAGCCGGAGAATGGGTACAATACGGAATTGAAAATCGCACAACAGGAAAACTTATTGGTGACTGCGCCATAAAACTTGACGAATATGATCCAAGAATTGCCGAAATAGGAATCACGGTTTCACATCTGGAACAAAAAAAAGGTTATGCTAAAGAAGTTTTTTTGGGGATTTTATCATTTTTGTTTGATGAAATAAAAATTCACCGCGTAGTCGAAATTGTTGATGCAGAAAATATTGCTTCAATTAATCTGCTAAAGACTATTGGTTTTAGACAAGAAGGACATTTTATTGAAAATATATTTTTTAAAGGAAAATGGGGAAGCGAATTTCAATATGCAATGCTAAAAAGAGAATGGGACGAAAAGTAGTTCTTTAATGGTTTGAACAGCAAACTATTACTAACGTCTTTTTTCGTATTTTTGTAAAAACTCAATATTCCATGAAACGTTCCGGTACAGCAGATCTTCCATTACATTATGGGCAAGTTCCTTTATGGCTATCTGAACGTATGGCTAAACTTGGCTTTGCAATTGTTGAAACGATTGCTATGGAATTTTCAACTTCCGAAGTTATAAGTAAACTCAGCAATCCTTTTTGGTTTCAGAGTTTTGGCGCTGTTATGGGAATGGACTGGCACTCGTCAGGAATTACAACTTCTGTACTTGGAGCCTTAAAAAAATCGGTAAACCCGCATTCAAAAGAACTCGGAATATACATTTGCGGCGGCAAAGGCAAACATTCACTTTTAACACCGCAGGAACTTTTATTTGTGGGCGAAAAAACAGGGCTTGACGGAAGCAATCTCGCCAATTGCAGCAAACTTACGGCTAAAGTAGACAACACGGCTATTCAGGACGGATTTCAATTGTATCAGCATAATTTTATTGTAGATAATAAAGGACAATGGGCGGTTATTCAGCAGGGAATGAATCCAGATTCTAAAACTGCCAGAAGATACCATTGGCATTCGCAGGATTTAAAATCTTTTATAAATGAGCCACATACTTTTATTTATGGCGAAAATCAAGGTACTATTTTAAATCTTACGGCTCAGGCGGCAGAAAAATCGAGAGAAGGTATTTTAGAATTATCAAAAGAATCTCCAGCAAAAATCATGAAAGAAATGCAATATCTTTCTATGCCTGCGCATCATGATGTTAGAATGGAAGATGTGAATATGAAAAGACTTGGAGCAATGCTGTGGACAACGCACGAAAACAGGCCCGAAGATTTTCAGGAATTATTGCTTTTAAAAGGCATGGGACCAAGAGCTTTGCAGTCGTTAGCTTTGGTTAGCGAGATTATTTACGGCACTCCTACCCGATTTGAAGATCCTGCACGCTTTTCATTTGCTCACGGCGGAAAAGACGGACATCCGTTTCCTGTTCCTGTAAAAATATACGATGAAACTATCGATACTTTGCAAAGAGCCATTAATCGTGCTAAAATTGGAAACAGCGATAAAATAGACGCGATTAAAAAGCTATCTGAAATCTCCAGAAAAGCCGAAGAAAGTTTTACGCCCAATGATAATTTTGATGCTTTGATTCAAAAAGAACGTGATGAATCTTATAAATATGGCGGAAGAACTATTTTTGGCGATGCAAAACCTCCAAAAAATAAACCTTCAAATCCCAATAATCAACTGGAATTGTTTTAAGATTTAATTCAAAAACAGCATAAAAAAAACTCCAAAATCAAATGACTTTGGAGTTTTTTTAGTTTTTTCAAACTTGTATGTTTATTACATTTCGTTCAAGTCGTTGAATTCGTGTAAAGATTTTAATGTGTTTTCGTAGAATAAAATTGCTGCGATAAGGTTTCCTTTATCAGAGTAAGGCATCATTTTTCTTTGAAATTCTACTGTAGTATCTAAGAAAGTAGAAGTACCAATTGCTTGGTTATCTAAGATTTTTTTGTGGTCTCCATCGTCTGGAATACCTAAATCTGCCATAGTAACTCCTGGTTTTGTAACCAATGCGATGTAAGGAAGAGTTTTCACTAAAACTTTAATACGCTCGATGTACAATTCTAAAAGTTCACCTTTTTGCATTCCGCTTAATTCTTTTTGATCGTGGTATTTACGAATTAAGGCTGTTGTACTGATGATACTTCTTGGGGCATTTTTTGCTTGTGCCATGATAGCGCCAGTCGTCAAGAAGAAAAGGGCACATAATAGTATAATTTTGCTCTTCATTTTGTAGATGTAAATTAGTTGTTGGTTGTGACAAAAATATATAAATTAACTTAAATCACAACTTATTTCATTTCTTTTTTTTAGAAAACTTTAACAATGAGTGTAATATCATTCAATTTCGTCATCATAAGTAAGAGTATCTTTAGGAATTTCGGCGATTTGATGACTATTTCTTATATCGTCTGGCGACTTTATAATTCTAAATCTTCCCGGATATTTTATCCAAATACTCTTTTTATTGCCGTAATAATCCATAAATTCTTCGCAAACAAACACCGCATGTGCGTTTGACCAGGCCACAACGCCGCAAAATTCATTTCCGGATTGTCGCTTTAATTTTTGAATTTGTTTGCCTTTTTCAAATCCCAGATATTTATAAATAGTTGGTGTATAAACTTCACCATCTTCTAAATCTTCCAGTGCTTTATCAAAAGTGGCATCTTTGTCAATAATCTGTTTGTATTTTGCCATTACTGCGTAAGCCAGTATTGCATAGTCTGTTATGGCTTCGGCCTCACAATTATCTTTAATCAAAACAAACCCGGCAGAAAATCTGGCTTTATCGAGTTCAGCACTTTTTAGAGTAAAGGAAGCATTATTTTTTAGTGTAATTTTTTGCTCGTTTTCGTTTATTTTCTGAGTTATAAAAAGATTGTCTAACCCGTAAATATTTAAAGCGGCCTTGATTAAAGCAATCGATGAGCAGTTGGTACGTTCTCCTTGTTTAAAGCTTTCCCATATTTGATCTGAGCTCAATTGAGAGTAACAATTTGAATAACCGAATATTAAAAATAAAAATATTGAGGTAACGGATTTCATTGTCTTTGGCTTTTATAATTGTTTCCAAAAAACTAATTTTTGGAAATTATAGATTTGCAAATCTATAAAAATCAAACCATAGTTTTTTTTACTTCGCAAAATTTATTAACAAATATAAACTGCTGTCTGGTTGAATACTTAGCAAAGCATTGTCATTATTGTTAGTAAACAATTATTATGAAGTCAAAATAAAAACGTCTCAAACATGAATTTGAGACGTTTTAAAATTATTTTTTTTCTTCGTTGTTCAACTTATCGTCAAAATCAGGTTCTTTACCTTTAAATTTATGAGTATCAACATCATATTTCTCGTCGTTTGTTAAAACTTCATCATGATCTTTATATTGATGTTTTCTCATGTCACTTCGATTATCAGAACCACTCTTTGGAGTGTTATTCGGATTTGGATTTTTTGCATTCATAACTCTAAGTTTTAAATTTTATTAAAATTACTTAAACTCAAAATCAAACACTTATATAATCATTTTTAAAAGTTACAGGATCTTACTTTTTACCAAACAAGCTAAATCTTAATGTTTCTTCGGATCATATAACATTGCCGTACATAAACAGTTTTTTCTTTCTTTACTGCTTAATATCGGACAATTGACACAGGATTTACAGTTTTCCCAAAAAACATCATCGGTAGTTAATTCGGAATAAGTAACGGGTTCAAAACCGAGTTCGTGGTTCATTTTCATTACTGCCAAACCTGTAGTAAGACTGAATATTTTGGCTTCGGGATATTTTTGACGGCTTAACTCAAAAATTTTTCTTTTAATGTTTTTTGCAAGTCCGGTATGTCTGAATTCGGGAGCCACTATTAAACCTGAATTTGAAACAAAACGGCCATTATCCCAGGAAGAAATAAAAGAAAATCCGGCCCATCTTCCGTCTAATGCAAAAGCAATAACAGCTTCACCTTTTTCTATTTTTTCTTTAAGAAGTTCCGGCGACCGTCCGGAAATTCCAGTTCCGCGCGCTAAAGCAGATGATAATGTCATGTCGCAAATTTCCTGAACCCAAAAAATATGATCGGAATTAGCTGTTTCAACCCAAAATTCAATTGGATCTTCAGGATTTTGATTGTGGGAAAATAAGTTGGTTTTATCTAAAATGGAGGCAGACAGAAAATCTTTGTCTGAAAAATCTACGGGCGGTTCTTGGGTTTTCATATTTGATTTATCGCATTTTAATTTAGTAATAAAGCGTAATTCTATAATTCAAACACGTCTTTCAAATTAGAGACCAAATGTAGTATTACAATTAAAAACCAAACATTACTCTCTGTTTACAAGCATTTTGTATTAAAAACACAAAATAGTGGCGTTTATAAAATACTTCTCAAAATGATACGTTTTTATCATTTTGATTTAATAGTATCCATAAACATCATAATCTAATTTTCTTCCTGATACAGACAGATTTAAGAACAAGCTGACGAGTTTTATTTAATATTATTCTATTTTTGCATTTTACTTTTCATTAGAATGAGCAAGCCCCAACAACCTCTACCACACAACGAAACAGAACGTTTAGCAGCATTAAAACGTTATAATATATTGGACTCACTTCCTGAGCATATATTTGACGATGCTACCAAATTAGTCTCTTATATATGTGCCGTGCCTATTGCACACATATCTTTTATAGATGAAACCAGACAATGGTTTAAATCTGAAATTGGAATTGGAGTATCTGAAGTGCCGCGTGAAATTAGTTTTTGCCGTTATACTATTTTAGATTCCGAAATGGTTGAAATTGGCGATACCCATTTAAACGAACGATTTAAAGACGATCCTAATGTAGTCGATGGTTTTAAAGTTAGGTTCTATGCCGGAATCCCGCTTACAACTCCTGAAGGTTATAATATTGGAACTATCTGCGCGATCGATCACATTTCGAAAGAACTGAATGAAAATCAAAAAAATGCGCTTTCGATTGTAGCAAAGCATATTATCAATCAACTCGAATTAAGAACTAAAAATATTGAACTTGCTGCGCAGAAAAAAATTGCGCAACGTGCCGTATTAGCAAAAGACAGCTTTTTGGCCAATATGAGTCACGAGATCAGAACGCCTTTAAATGCTATTATTGGTTTTACGGATCTTCTTGCCCAAACAAGGCTTGATACTATTCAGCGCGATTATATTAATAGTGTCCAAATTGCAGAAGAAAACCTGCTTTTAATCGTGAATGATATTCTGGATTTATCCAAAATCGAATCGGGAAACCTGACTATCGATGCCCATCCATTCAATTTAAAAAATACCCTTAAGCATATCTATGATTTATTAAAGGTAAAAGTTCCTGCCAATGTCGAATTTAATCTTTTCCTGGATGCCGATATGCCGGAAATGGTTATTGGCGATCAGGGAAGACTGAATCAAATACTGGTGAATCTTGCCGGAAACTCCCTTAAATTCACTGAAGAAGGCGAAGTTACCGTTTCTGTAAAAAAGACTGCTGAAACAGCTGATAATTATTCGCTTAGATTCTCTGTTAAAGATACCGGAATTGGAATAGCTGAAAAGAAGCTTAAAACTATTTTTGAACGTTTTACACAAGCAGAAGAAAGTACAACACGAAAATTTGGCGGTACAGGACTTGGACTCAATATTGTAAAGCAATTAATTGAATTACAGCATTCTGAGATTCAGGTAAAAAGTAAACTGGGTCACGGTTCAGAATTTTTCTTCACTCTTACTTATAAAAAAGCTGATGATGTTGAAGAAATAAAAACAGCTTTACCGGAACATAATCAGGATAAATATAAAATACTGCTTTGTGAGGATAATGTTTTAAACCAAAAATTGGTAAAAAGCGTTATTTACAACTTTGGTTATGAAGTCGATATTGCCGAAAATGGTGAAGCAGGAATCCAATTATTATCAAAAAATAAATACGATTTAATTCTAATGGACCTTCAGATGCCTGTTAAAGACGGGTATCAAACTACGCAGTACATTAGAAATGAAATGAAGCTGAATATTCCTATTATTGCCATGACAGCGCACTCTTTGGTTGGCGAACAAGAACGCTGTTATCAGGAAGGAATGAATGGTTATGTTCCAAAACCTTTTAAACAGGCTGTACTTTTAGATGCAATAAAAACTGTAATGAACAAAGATATTCCGCTTACTCAAAAACGAAATATCGATTTGTCTTTTATAGATGAAGTTTCCTGCGGAGATCCTGATTTTCGACAAGATATGATTCATTTATTTTTAGAAAAAATCCCGAATGAAGTAACGCAATTGGAAGAAGCTATTCATAAAAATGATGTTGATACTGCCAAAAAAATTTCGCATACTATGAAATCCAGTTTAGATATTTTTTTGCTGAAGGATCTTAGCAATTATGTCTCTATTATTGAGAAAGAAGCCAATCTGGGAGAATTTAGTCCCGAAACGGTTGGTAAAATAAATACCTTACGCAGTGAAATTACTGAAATCATTGCGATTTTAAAGGATATTAAATAGCTTTAAAAAATTAAAGATTAAAAATTAAAAGCTGTCATTCATAGATTAAATATTGAGTGGCAGCTTTTAATTTTTAATTGCCTATTTTTTCGCATCCATCATTAATTTATCAAATGTTCTTGATCTACATCAATACATTTCCTATCAAATGTCAATGTTTTAAAATAAGATTTGTTTGAAATTTGTATCATAAAATACATTACTGAAAACACAAATTTTTAAAATCCTCTAAACATGGAAAATACAACTGCAAATAAAACAGGACTTGCCTCCTTCTCTCTTTACAATATTGCTTTTACGGTTTCAAATATCGATCAGTCCATTAAATGGTATTCAGAAATATTTGATTTCAAATTAGTCAGCCGTACAACATTTGCCATTCCGTCTGGATCTGCAGAAGCCGCTATTCTAAAAGCTGGCGGAATGCGCATCGAACTTTTGAATATTCCAAATCCCGAAAGAATCGAAGCTTTATTTGCCGATGCTCCGCTTCATTTAATTCCGCTTGGCAATAAATCAATTGTTTTGCAGGTTGAAGATCTGGCAGTTGCTACAAAAGAACTTGAAGAAAAAGGAGTCAATTTTGTATGGAAAGAACAATATCTGGCTGGAGATAAAATGTTATGTACCATGATTACAGATGTTGACGGAAATAAAATAAACATTTTCCAGACCAATACTCTTATCGGAAACTAACAATCATAACATTATAATTTAAGGCCGGAATTAATCTCTAATTCCGGCCTTTTTATTTCATTTAACCCGTTTATAAATACTATATCTTTGTAATTATGTTTAGTGTATTTAAAAAATATATCGAAAGTAAAGCTATTCTGTCTGATGACGAATGGGCGTTTATAGAATCTGTCAGCAATGTTAAAAAGTTCCGTAAACATCAGCTGGTTTTAAAAGAAGGCGATGTTTGGAATTTTCACGCTTTTATTTGCGACGGCTGCGTCAGACGTTATTCTGTAGATGCTGATAACATCGAACATACGATTCAGTTTTCAATCGAAAATTGGTGGACTGGCGATCGTGAAAGTTTATTAAACGAAACACCTTCCAAACTAAATATCGAAGCCATCGAAAACGCAACAGTTCTTTTAATACATAAAGACGACTTTGATAAAATCTGCGAAAAAATCCCAACCTTCAGTTCGATCATAAGCAGCATACTTCAAAAAAGTATGAATACCACCCAAAAAAGAATTCAGGCCGATATTAGTTATACCGCCGAAGAAAAATACCTTCATTTTCTTGAATTTTATCCACAGCTCGCCAATCGTGTTCCGAGGCATATGTTAGCTTCTTACTTAGGCATTACCCCCGAAACCCTAAGCAGAATAAGGAAATTAGCTTATAAAAAATAAAACAATACGTCCCGTTCTTCCATTCTCTTGATAAATGTCAAGATTTTTTGTAATAAACATCAATGACTTAACGAGTGTTCCTGACGCAACTTTGTACTATAAATATTTCACTAATTAAAATAGATACAAAATGTCAAAAACAATCTTTATTACAGGAACAAGTACAGGATTTGGAAAATTAACTGCAATCACGCTTTCAAATGCTGGTCATACCATTATTGCGGGTATGCGCGGAACAAACGGTAAAAACGAAGCCGTTGCAAAAGAACTGGCAGCTTTGCCAAATGTTGAAGTAGTTGATATTGATGTTACAAACGACGAGTCTGTAACAAAAGCATTCGAACAAACTTTAGCCAAACATGGTACAATCGATGTGCTTATAAACAATGCCGGAGTTGCCGGATATGGCGTTTGGGAATCTTGGACTTTAGACCAGATCAGAAACATGTTCGAAGTTAACTTCTACGGTGTTATTCGTACGTATCAAGCCGTTTTGCCAAGTATGCGTAAAGCTAAAAATGGTCTAATTATCAACCTTACTTCTGGCGCAAGCGGTCACACTTTACCCTTTATGGGACCTTATTTAGCTTCTAAATTTGGTGTAGAAAGTATTACAGAAGGAATTCAGGATGAATTAAGCGAATTTGGAATTGAAAACGTAAGTATTCAGCCGGGCGTTTATCCAACAGAAATGAACAACGGTCAAAAATCAGGTCTTCAAGCTGATAAAGCAGATATCATTGCTGAATACGGCGAAGAAACTGCCGCTAAATTCAACGCTCTTGGTGGTGCTTTTTATGGAAAAATGGCACAATATGACATGAATCCTCAAACTATTGCCGACGGTATTTTGTCTCTTGTAAACATGGAAAAAGGTACACGCCCTTTACGTTTACCACTTGACGCTATCGCTCAGGGAACAGATCAGGAATTTATTACTGCAAGAGCGGAGATTAAAGCGAAATGGCTTTCTGCTTACAGCAACTAATTCAACTAAAAATAAGGCTTTGCAAAACTCGTAAAGCCTTATTCACTCTTCAAAATAACTACTATGAAATCTATTATAGAAGCACTGAACTGGCGTTATGCAGCCAAGAAAATGACAGGCCAAAAAGTTCCGGATGAAATTGTACAACGCATAATTGAAGCCGCTCATCTTGCACCTTCGGGAATTGGTTTACAGCCTTATGAAATCATCGCGATCAGCAATCAAGAGCTTAAACAGCAAATTCTGCCTATCGCCATGAATCAGCCGCAAGCTGTTGAATCTTCACATTTATTGGTATTTGCAGCCTGGGATAATTATACGCCGGAAAGAATTGATGGTGTTTTTAAACATCTTAACGAACAAAGAAATCAGGAAGAAACCGTAACCGAACGTCAGAAGAATTTCGCCATTAGTTACTTTGGAAATTTCACTAAAGAAGAAAATTTCCATCACGCCGCAAAACAGGCACATATTGCACTTGGACTTTCTGTAGCCGCCGCCGCACTCGAAAAAATTGATGCAACACCAATGGAAGGTTTCAATCCCGCACAATTAGATCAATTATTAGGATTGCCCGAAAAAGGACTGAGAAGTTCCATGCTTTTGGCTTTAGGCTACAGAGACGAAACCAACGATTATAATTTAAAAGCAAAAAAGGTTAGAAAACCAATCTCGGAATTTCTAACAGAAATAAAATAATAAACAAATGAAAACAATTTATAAAACAATCTATATGTTAACGCTAACCACTATATTTTCGCAAAACACATCTGCTCAAACTCCTGTAGTTAAAGGCATTGAACACATTGGAATTACGGTTCCTGACATGAAAACGGCTCTTCCTTTTTTTAAAGATATTTTAGGATTTACGCCTGTAACAGAAATTGGCCCTTTTGAACTTGATGATGCCTGGAGAGAAAAATACAAAATTCACTCTGGCGCTCAGGTTGAAAAAATCGTATCGCTGAGAGCCGGTGACGGAGCTAATATTGAATTATTTGAATACAAATCGCCAAAGGGAAATAAAGAAGTGCCTTACGGAGATGATCTTGGCTGGAATCATACTGCTTTTTATACTGATGATATTAATAACAGCGTAAAATATCTTAAATCAAAAGGGATAACTGTTTTGAGTGATCCTAATGTAAGTACTGCGGGACCAACTGCTGGCGAATCTTGGGTTTATTTTTTAGCACCTTGGGGAGCGCAGTTTGAACTGGTTTCGTATCCTAACGGAAAAGCGTATGAAAAAGAAAATCCGCAGACTAAATTATGGTCGCCAAAATTGGCCGGAGAATCTTTTGCTATCACAAGTACAACCAAAATTACGGCTGTAAATGAAGTAGAAAAATTACTTCAATTGCATTTGGCAACTTGGGGCGAAAAAAATGTAGAGAAAAGAACCAAAAACTTCAAACTGATTTATACCGAAGATGTGAATATTGTAGATCCGTTTTTTATTTTAAACGGAACTGCTAACCTGAATCCGTTTATTGATGATCTTCAGAAAAAACATCCGGGATTTAAATTTTCTTTGGCAAAACCAATTGAAACCCATAATAATATTGCACGCCTTTTTTGGCAGTTTGGTCCAGAAAGCAAACCCGATACCATTACTGGTCAGGATGTTTTTGCAATAGAAAACAACAAAATTAAATCGCTTTACATTTTTATCGACGGATTAAAAAAATAAATATCAAAATCCTTTTAACTTTAAAATCCCGCTTTATGGCGGGATTTTTTTATTATATAAATCAAAATCGATAATTTTACCCAAACTCATTCTTATGTCTCAGGATTTTCTCGATTATTTAAAAACGAAACTTCAAATTTCTGAATCCGAATTTGAATTAATACAGGAAACTCTTATTCATAAAAATATTAAAAGAAGAAAATTTCTGCTGCAGGAAGGTGAAATTTGGCGTTATTATGCTTTTGTTTTAAAAGGGCTTTTACGCACGTATAGTGTAGACGATCGCGGTGTTGAACATATTATTGATTTTTCTTTGGAGAATTCCTGGACGGGCGATATGGAAAGTTATTCTTCTGAAATACCTTCAAATCTAAATATTGATGCTCTGGAAGATTCTGAAGTAATATTAATTTCGAAAGTAAATTTTGAAAAGCTTTTAACTGAAATTCCAGATCTTTCAAAATTCATGAAAAAGCTGTTTGAAATTAGTTTTATAGAATCTCAAAATCGGGTTTTGTCGAATATCAGTTTAACATCGGAACAAAAATATACCAATTTCCTCGATAAATTTCAGGATGTACATCCCAGATTTCCACAGCACATGATTGCTTCTTATCTTGGAATTTCTGCAGAAACACTTAGCAGAATTAGAAATCAAACTGCCAAAAAATAATTATTTTAAACACATAGGAACATAGTTTTTTGTATGACCGAAAAAATGAAATGTACACAATACTAAAATGAAATGTGTATTTTGTTTTTTTACTTCAAGTTAAGAAATAGAAGTTTACATAATTCTTGTGAATACCCATGAGATTAACCATAATTTAAAAACTTATCCTAAAAGCCTTTTGAGGAAGTTTTATCGCAGGTATTCATGTAATTTATTTTTCAAAAATAACATGCATTTTATAGTCCAGCTCAAAGAATTTTATATAAAACCATAGTATTTATTAGGTTTTTGGAATATTTTCAATTTATAAGAATGCTCATTTGATTTTTTTAGATATAAAATTATCATTTAGTAATCAAATAGTTAGTAATAGCATTTTTTAGTAGTTATTCTCATTTGAATTTAATTTATTCAATTTTTCTTTTGTCTTTTCTACAAGTTCCCACATATGATTTTTTAAATATTTTTCTTCTTTTATTTCCAAAAATATTTCTCCTGAATTATTAGGAACGGATGAGGATAATTTAAATGTAGAGTCTTTCCCAATGATAAATATAAACATATATCCATTTATTATAAATTGTGCTTTTTGGTTTGGATTATCATCAAGAAATCTAGGATTCGTAATTAATTTCTCGTCATCTTTATCAAATAAATATATGAATATTGGATAATCTTCAACATCTTTGGCATCATTGTTTAAAATCATTAACCTCAATTTTTCTTCATGCTCCGTACGAATGTTTATTTGTTCAAACATTTCATTTTTAGCAATTGAAGCTCGCCATAAAATGGATAATAATCCTAATTTTAATTTCCTGTAATCAATGTTTTTATAAATCTTAAAGTTTTTCCCGCCATATTCGAAATCACAGTTACTATTTTCATTCTCGATTAGCATAGAGTTTAAGGCTGTTTCATAACTACTGATGATTTTATTATCACATGTTGCACAAAGTAAATCTGATTCAAACATCGCTCCAAATGGATTTTTTAAATGTTGATTTCTTCCTTTTATATACTTATCTGGTAAAATTAAACTATATCTTCCCTTTTCATTTTTTAGACCAACATGAAAGAAATCCGGAATGATATGTGATTTACTAAGTAATTCTACATCCTCTTTTAAACATAATTTACATTTACCAATGTTCATTTTGACTTTGTATTTATTTAAATTACTTATATAAAATTAGTTTTAAACAAATATAAAAAAAGCCAATCGATTATGGATTGGCTTTGTAAATATGATTTTAAATAGTCTAATAAAACTAGCTATTAAAATTATAAATGCAATATAGTTATAAAGTAATTTTATAAAATTGCATTACACAGGCACATAAATTCATATTTTTTTTTATATCAAAAACGCAATTGATATAAATATTATAATAACAAAACCAATTGTCCTAAATGATAATTTTGATGATTGGTTCTGCTAATCAAAACATTAAGTTTGTTTCGTGTTGGATCTTTCTTAAAATCATCTTTGCTTACAGAAGCGTGTTTTTCAAGCCATTGTTCCGGCGACATATTTTCGATATGCTCTAACATAACAGCATTTATCTTTTCCCAGTTTTGTTTTAAAACTTCAAAATCAGGAAAAATTTTACCCGATTTATCCGGAGCAGAAACAAAAATAGGATCGAGTTCAGGATATCTTTTTTTATCAAAACCTAATAACTCAATCATGGTATCAGTTGTTGAAATAAGATGCCCCAAAAGATAAATTCCACGGTTTCTTTCGGGAGAAATTTCTTTGTAGATTTCTTCTTCAGAAAGTTTGATAATTAAATTGTGTAATCTTCTGTTAGATAAAAGCCACGCTCCTATATAAAGTTTAGTAGTTAACAAGAGCGCTTCATCGCTTTTAAAATTTGACATAATACAATGGTTTAATTATTTATAAATGTTACAAAGTTCTTGTTTCTAATTTTGGAAAACATTGATATATAATATCAAACAAATTGACTTTAATCAAGGTTTTTAGCGCATGTTTATTTAAAATAAAAAAAGGGCAGAAAACACCAGTTTTCTACCCTTTTAAAATATTCAGTATTAACAATTAATAATTAACCATTCACAATTAACAATTAACATCAATTATAAACTCATTTCTTCAAAGTCTGCTTTCGTATGCGACTTAAAGTTTCAGGTGTTATTCCTAAATAAGAAGCGACCATATGCTGCGGAACTCTTAAGGCAATATGAGCCTGTTTTTCCATAAAGTTTTTATACTTTTCTTCTGCAGAATGGCTGATACTGCTGTTAATTCGGTTTTGACTTGCGACAAAACTTCTTTCAATAATAAGGTTCACCAAATCCTGAAATTGAGGAATACTTTTGGTAAGCATTGCAAAATTATCTTTACTTATCAATAATACTTCGCTGTCTTCAATCGCATCGATATTAAATCGCGAAGGCGTTCCGTTAAGAAGGCTTTCTCTGTCTCCTATCCACCAATTTTCAATAGCAAAATTAATAATGTGTTCGTTCGATTTATCATTTACACTATACGTTCGCAAACAGCCTTTTGTTATAAAAGCATTAAAACGCCAGATATCGCCTTCCTGAAGCAGGTATTGATTTTTTCTAAGTTTGCGTACAACGGTAACTTCCCGAATCATTTCTAATTCTTCATCACTTAATTGTATCTGATTCAGTAAATATTTGGCAAAAACTTCAAACATATCTTGGGTATAAAAACTTTAAAAAGCTAATTTTTCTAGCCTAACAAAGATAATACAATTGCTCGTTTTCTATTAAAATATATAATCTGTACTCAAGAAATTAGAATCGTGATCTCTTACAATTGAGTTAAACAATTTTTTATTGGCGTCTGTAGCTTTCGTGGCAACAAGCGAACGAATTGAAAACGAACGCAATGCATCAGAAATTGATAAAGTTCCTTCTGCGCTGTCTTTTCTTCCGGTAAACGGGAAAACGTCCGGCCCGCGTTGTGACTGGCAGTTGATATTTACACGGCTTACCAAATTCACAAACGGATCAATTAAACTTGCTACTTCTCTCGGATCTTCACTAAAAATACTCACCTGCATTCCGTGCGATGCGTTAATTTGGTAATTAATTGGTTCATCGATAGAATCAAAAGGAACAACCGGAATAATTGGCCCAAATTGTTCTTCGTGATACAATTTCATTTTATCGTTTACCGGATAAACTACAGACGGAAATACGAATGAATTATTGGTATATCCTCCGTTTTCATTTATAATTTTTGCTCCATTTGCCAAAGCATCGTCCAGACAATTTTTAAGATAAGCCGGCTTATCAAATTCCGGAAGCGGTGTAATTTTTACATCTTTATCCCACGGAAGTCCAGGTTTTAAGGCTGCGACAGCTTCACTCAATTTTTGAACAAATTCATCGGCAACATCTTTTTGTACAAAAATTAATTTTAATGCTGTACAACGTTGTCCGTTAAAAGATAATGCGCCGAGTAAACATTCATTTACAGCCACATTTATATCGGCGTGTTTGGTTACGATGGCTGCATTTTTTGCATCAAGACTTAAAATAGAACGCAGTCTGTTGGCTTTTGGATGTAATTTCTTTAATCCATTTGCGACATTACTTGACCCAATAAAAGCCAATACATTTACTTTTCCGCTTTCCATTAATGGAGAAATAATCTCTGCGCCTCGTCCGTAAAGTGTGTTTACCGTTCCCGGAGGAAATGCTTCTTTAAAGGCATTCAATAACGGGTAATGTGCTAAAACACCATGTTTAGGCAATTTAAATAAAATGGTATTTCCCATTATTAAGGCCGGAATCAGCGTGGTAAAAATTTCATTTAAAGGATAATTAAATGGTCCCATACTCAAAACAACACCCAGAGAAGATCGTCTTACTTGTGCCAAAACGCCTTCTGCTTCTTCAAATCTTGAAGATTGTCTGTCTAAATCTTTTAGGGCGTCAATTGTGGCATTGATATATTCCACGGTTCGGTCAAATTCTTTGGTTGAATCCGGAAGACTTTTTCCAATTTCCCACATTAATAGTTTGATCACCAGTTCACGCTGCTGAATCATTAAATACACAAATTTCTGCATGCATTTAATTCTGTCTTCAACGCTCATTGTTGGCCAAACGCCTTGTCCGTCGTCGTAAGCTGCAACCGCTGCGTCAAGTGATTCTAATGCTTCTTTGGCAGAAGTATGCGGAATTGTTCCAACAAGTTTACGTTTAAGTCCGTCTGCTCCATTCACAAAAACGGGAGAAAAAACCTCCGTAACGTCTCCGTTCCAAGGAACTAATTTACCGTTTAAGAGATATTCTCTTTGATGGATTTCTGAAATCTGATATTCTTGGGGGATTAGATTTTCTGCTGTAAAAAGGCCGTCAATAGCCGTTAAGGATGCTTTTAAATTTTCCATATACAAATGTTTAATTGGGAATTAATTTTAATAAAATTCGTTTTTGGTTTTTAATTTATTTCCTTAACAAATTAAGGAATGTTAAGCAGAACTATGTTAAAATTCTGTTATCAGTTTCAATTCATAAGCAATCAATATACCTTTTTTATAAAACCAAAGAATTCAACACCTTACAGCTATAGAAAAAATCTTATTTATTTTATTTCGCTAATTTGGTATTGAAAATTATTGATATTTAAAAAATAGAACCGCGATTGTGCTTCAATAAAAAATTGAATTTGTGTATATACTAATTTCGCTCTAAATTTGCCCATTCTAAATTTGGTACAAAAATTTAGTTTTAAACAAACGAATATGTGGACTACTTGCCCGGAATGCCAAGGTCGTGGTAAAAAAAGTCGAAGACTTAGCAAAAAAGTACGGCTTAATTACCAAACGGCATTCGAAGAATTTGAAAAAACACAAGGCAATGGAACTCCTCCTGTTCGTCCTAAGGCTAACTTATACAAATGTTTGAACTGCAACGGATCTGGATTAGTTGAATCTAACTTTTTTCCCGAACCGGATACAGAAAATTACCCTCACGTTGCTATTATTGGTGCCGGAATTGGCGGAACTGCACTTGCTGTTGCCTGTTTACACCGCGGAATTCCTTTTACTATTTATGAGCGCGATGACAACTTCGCTGCCCGATCTCAGGGTTACGGACTTACTTTGCAGCAAGCCAGTAAAGCGATCGAAGGTTTAGGTATTTTTTCATTAAAAGACGGCGTAGTTTCTACACGACATTTAGTGCATACTCCCGAAGGAAAAGTAGTTGGCGAATGGGGAATTAGAAAATGGCTGCAGACTGATGCTAAAGTAGCTGCAAAACGTTCTAATGTGCATATCGCAAGACAATCGCTTCGCTTAGAATTACTAGAACAACTTGGCGGACATGATGTTATAAAATGGGGACATCAATTAGTTGATTTTAAAGAATGTGAGGATGAAAGTCTCGACATAAATTTTTTGGTAAATGGTGAAATAAAAAGCACCAAAGCCGATCTTATTGTGGGTGCCGATGGTATTCGCAGTTCGGTTCGAAAGCTTTTAATTGGCGATGATATTACACCTTTACGTTATTTAGATTGTATTGTAATATTGGGAATTTGCCCTTTAAGCGCGCTTGAAGGAGTTGATAGTTCTTTACTGGATTCTGCAACTGTATTTCAAACTGCAAATGGAAATGAGCGAATCTATATCATGCCGTATACTTCAGATTCTGTAATGTGGCAATTGAGTTTTCCAATGTCTGAAGACGAAGCAAAATCTTTAAGCGCTCTTGGACCTTTAGCTTTAAAAGAAGAAGCTTGCCGCAGAACACAATGGCACGATCCAATTCCGCAAATTTTAGAAGCAACTTTAGCGACTCAGATTTCGGGATATCCTGTTTACGACCGTCAATTACTCGATTCTGAATTATTAGATAAAGGAGGTTCATCAACATTGATTGGAGATGCAGCACACCCAATGAGTCCGTTTAAAGGACAAGGTGCAAATCAAGCTTTGCTGGATGCATTATCACTTGCCAGAGCAATTGCAAAAAGATGTAAACCTTTATCGCAATGGAGAAAATCCGGAATCAGGAAAAGTGTATTAACAGAGTTTGAAGCAGAAATGTTAGAACGCAGTGCAGCCAAAGTAAAAGATTCTGCAGATGCTGCACAATTTTTACATTCTGATATTGTCCTTCATGAAGGTGATGAGCCCAGAGGACGATGTTTGAAGAAAAAAGAAGCCTGACAAACTAACTGCAAATTACAACTTGCTGCTTCATAGTTAATTCCTACATTTTTTTCTTTATATTTGAGAGTCTTTTTCTGTTAATTCAGTCGTTTCATTATTTCTAAAAAACAGCTAATCGTATGGATACAGGTATTCTCTATCAAACTGAAGCGTGGGTAATTGCGCTATTGCTTTTTGTATTAATGCTTATTTCAAGTTTTATTGGAAAAGTAGCCGGAAATCATATTCGGAAGAAAAACCCTGAAGAAGAAAAAACGACAGAAACATCTTCACTTATTGCCTTGCTTTTTTTCTTACTGGCATTTACATTTAGCATGAGCAGCGATCGTTACGATTCCCGAAGAAAAATTGTGGTTGAAGAATCCAATATCATTGGTACCGCTATATTGAGAAGTGATTTATATCCGGATTCAACGCGGGCATTGTTCCGAAAAGATTTTAAGGATTATGTAGAAACAAGAATTTCGTACTATAAAGTTGGGCCCAATGTAAAAGGAATTTTAAAGGCTGATAGTTTATCACAGGTTATTTCTGCGAAGTTATGGAAACGTGCGACCACTCTTTCAAAAGATCCGGCTAATCTCGCCGCAACACAGCAAATGATTCCTGCACTTAACGACTTGATTGATGTTACTACTTCCCGCCTATCCGGAGAAAAAGCAAAAGTTCCCGAAAGTATTTTAGTGATGCTGTTTTTTCTGTCTATGATAATTGCATTTTATTCTGGATATTCTGAAGGGCTTAAAGGTAAAATTGACTGGTTAGTTCAAATTGGTTTTTGTCTTTTGGTATCGTTAGTAATTTTATTTACACTTGATTTAGACAGACCCCGCAGAGGTTTTGTAAATCTTGATGTACCTAATCAAACGATAATCGGTTTAAGGAATAATTTTAAGTAGTTTTTTCTAACAATTATCATCATTTTTTTGTCTTTTTCTGGTTACTTGGCAAGCTAATTTTACATATATTGCCATGAAAGCACGCGTGTGTTTTTATCGACGCCTTTAGTTTAATATGACCGGATATACATTAAAATGAATACGAATACAATTACCGCATCAAACCTGCAAACGAAACAACATTTTGAAATTCTCGACGGACTAAGAGGCATTGCTGCGATTGCGGTTGTGATTTTTCATTTTATGGAATGGGTTTTTACAGATCCTGCCCAAAATTTTATCGGACACGGATTTTTGGCGGTCGATTTTTTCTTCTGTCTTTCCGGATTTGTAATTGGTTATGCTTATGATGATCGTATAGCAAAAATGGGGCTTCGTAAGTTTTTTATTTCGAGAATTATTAGGCTTCATCCACTTGTAATTATAGGTTCTGTGTTAGGTTTACTGGCGTTTTTGTTTGATCCTTTTGGTGGTCATCCAGAATTGTATAGTACGGGTAAAATTATTCTAACTTTTATCTGTTCTTTATTTCTTATTCCGCTGCCTGTAATTGCTGATCGTGGTTTTAATTTGTTCAGCTTTAATGCTCCGGCGTGGTCGCTTTTTTGGGAATATATTGCAAATATTATGTATGCTTTTGTACTGTGTCGCATTAATCGATTTTACCTTCAAATTCTAACAATTCTGGCTGCTTTGGCAATTTGCTATGTGGCTTATAATTCAGATAATTTATTGGGAGGCTGGAGCGGTCCGACATTTTGGGATGGCTGCGCCCGAATTTCTTATTCTTTTTTAGCGGGTTTGCTTATTTATCGCTGTAACTGGGTTATTAAAAACAAATTGGGGTTTATCAGCCTGACAATATTTTTGCTTATGGCTTTCGTAATGCCATCTTCAGAATGGAACTGGCTGTCTGAACCTTTGGTAGTTTTGTTTTATTTTCCTTTGTTAATTGCTTTGGGCGCGGGTGCAGAACTAACACCAAACCTTAAAAAAATCTGCGTATTTTCCGGAAAGATTTCTTATCCGTTATACATGACGCATTATGCCGCCTTGTGGATGTTTGGCAATTATTATACTTCGCATAAACCAGATACTTTACAGCTTACTATTATTACTATTTCCGGAACGATTTTGTTGGTTGCATTTGCTTATTTAGTAATGTTTTTTTATGATATTCCGCTTCGAAAATATTTGAGTGAGAAATGGAATGGAAAAGCGGTTAAATAAGTTATTTAAAATATTAAAACTCAATTCAAATACTTAAATATGTATAAAAATACGCTGATTTTTTTCTTATCTGTTTTACTTTTTTATGCCTGCAATAAAGTTGAAAAAAAGCCAATCAAAAAAACTGCAATTGTAAGCGATACTTTATCCAAAAAAGATACTTTAACCGTTGCACACCCGTCGGCAGAAGTATATTTTGATCCTGTTAATACTGTGATCAAAGAAGAATTTAAAGATTCTTTGTCTGCAAAATTCTCAGATTTGTCAACTGATGATAAATTTATTATTACTGTTCCAAAGGGAAATATAAATGAGACAACATCAGTATTTCAAATTTTTAACAGCATTGGTGAATTGATATATGAAAAATCTTTTAAAACAAGATACATAGCAAATGGTTATCATTTGATACATATTAAAAATGATGAAGAAATGGAAAAGTACATTTTAACTACAGCTAAAGAAATGGTTGATCCAGATTCTCTTACCGATATATCTGATAAAAATGAAATAGGAAAAGATGATATTTTTGGTCAGCCAAAAGATGAGTTTATGAACTACGATGTCTTTATAGAATGCCAAAATGATAAAAGACCTTTGTTCCCGATTTCACTTTCAGAAGAAGATATGACTTATATTGGATATTCTAAAAAACTGAAAAAAGCAGTTGATATTATAGGCTGCTGTTAATCATCTTTATAAAAACATTTCGAAATCTATCTAAAAATATCCGATGCAAAAAACAACTTTTATACTCTTTATAATTTCATTTTCTCTCTTCCTTTCTTGTCAGGAAAAAAGGAAAGAACACAAGAATATCCCATTAAAAGAAATAGCAGAAGATAACTCAAAATTAGAATCAGAAATAAAAGAGGATAGCATTTATCCTGTTTATGATCTGGCAGATAACACTACAGCTATTGTTATCACCATGTTTGAATCTGATACAATATCCAAATACGAAGAAATCTACAGAAGAATAAATGAAACAGATTCTTTAGAGTCTGGTTTTTATGATCCTAAATCTGTAAAAAATATAAAACTTGAATTTTATGATACTTTAGGAATTGTCAAACTTATTAAAAGTAAAAACTTAGAAAAGGAGATTAAAAAAATCATCGAACCTAAATATTATGTTTACGGAACTAAAGGTTTTGCAGAAATGAAGGTTGATGAAGTAATCTGTAGAATTGATGATTGCAGAGAAAATTTCATTGGCCTGACCATCAAGAATTTTGATACTGCTAAAAACGGCAAACCACTTTTATGTTCTAAAAAACCATTAAATCTAAATTACGGAAAAGGCTATTTTCCCATTCAAAGAAAAATTCAAAAAATGGATGACAGCATCGTTTACAGATATAGTGATGAAGACAGCACCAAAGTAAAAGTGTTTGCTAATATTGGTCCTGCCTATTTTGTTTATAATGATGATTTTTTGTGGGGAAAAACTTCCGCTAAATCGAAAACCAAATTTCCCGAAAGAAGAATCCTTATTCAGCAAAAAAACGATAAATTTAAAACAATATATGTTGAAGGATTAGATTTGCATGGTTATCGCTGCGATTAAATCTAAAGCTATGGCAGCGATACATATTGTTTGTATTCTATTTTATTATCGCTGTTTTTATAAAAAACATAAGTATCTTCGCCGCCTTGATAAAACAAGTTTATTTTTAATGTATCCTGCTCAACCCATGTGTAGGTAACGTCTGCATCAGGAGCTTTCCATTCCTTATTTTTCTGTGGTAATTTTTTCAATAAATTCTTTTGTTCGTAATCTGGCGACTCCTTATAAAATATTTCATAAGCGCCGTCAAATGTAGTTTCATTGCATACACAGGTTTTATTTAAAGGATCATCATATCTCGACATACCGTTGTCGTTTTCTTTGCATTTGAAAAGAACTTCGGTAGGTTTTTCAGTCTCCTCAACCTCAATAATAGTGTCAGTATCTTTATTCTTTTTTAAAAGATCTTCTGAATTGCTGCTATTCTCTTTTTTTACATCTAAAGATTTATTCTCCTCATTTTGATGTTTGCAGCTTATTAATACTAGTGCGGTTATTAATAGAAATAGTGTTTTTTTAATCATTTTTATTTTCAGTTTTATCTTCTAAAGTTACTTTTCCAAAATTTATTTTCTCCATCTCGTACATAAAAGGCATATGAGAACCTGCTACCCATTCTCCATTTCGAAAAATAAAAGATAAATGTCTTCTAATAGAGCTTTCAGGAGTGAAAATTTGAAGATTATCTTTTTCATTAGGCTCATAATCGAAATCGAAACAATTTTTACTGTTAAGATCAACAAGCATTCTTTCATTTGTCAAATCTTCCGTTAAAGCTTTCTCCGGCATATACCCCATTCCATCCATTGTAGTTTTACTCCAGCCCAAACATTTTTCTAACGTCCAGGTAAAATCGACACGCCTTTTTTGTCTGTTTTTACGGGAATTCTTGTGGTGAATAATGGTATCCATTCCGTTGGGAATGCAGGTACAAAGTTTGATTTCTTTTCCGTTTTGACACATATATTTTGATATTAAAAATCGTTATTCCTCTGATATATTTTGCAATATTTCTCGTATTGTTTTTAATGCTTCTGTTGAAGTTTCACGAATGATAATTTTATTTTTTTTCTCTTTAATAAGTTGAGTAAATAAATTGTCTTCGGTATTAATATCAACGATTGTTCCGCCATATTTCAATGTGGTTTCTGCAATTGCCATTGGCAGATTTGTTGCTCCAGAAGTGCCAACAATAAATAGAATTCCTGAGTTTTTAGCGATTTTTAAAGAGCTGAATTTTTTATTTGTTTTTTCATCATAATATTCATCAAACCATAAAATGTTTGGTCGCATCCAGCTGCCGCATTCTTTGCATTTCAATAATTCGATATCTTTTTCTGTCAGGTCTTCGTCTATGTCTTTGCCCTCAATTTCAGCTGGTAAATTTTCTATCTCTTTACATCCGTTAGAACATTTGATTTCTCTGGCTTTTCCGTGTATTTCATAGATTCTTTCCGTGCCGGCACGACGGTGTAAATTGTCTATATTTTGAGTTATTAAATGAAATCTGTCTTGCAAAAGGTTTTCAATTGCTACTATTTCATGGTGACTTTGATTTGTCTGGGCATTTTCAAACATCCTTTTTCTAAACAACGAATATTGCCAGACTTCTTCGGGATTTTCCTTGAAATATTTAAACGTTCCAAATTCTTCCGGTTTATGAAATTTAGTTCCTTTTATCCATATGCCATCTACTCCTCTGTATGTTGGTATACCGCTTTCTGCAGAAATTCCTGCACCTGTTAAAAATGTAAATAGATTTCTGTTCTTTTTATGATAAACCTGCCTTATAATTTCGGTAAGCTGTTCTTTCATTTTTTAATTCTCTAAGTAATTACTTTATCTTTTTAAATGTTTTATCCTCTAAACCTAAATCTGATTTGAGTATTAATTCCTTAGGATTTTTAATTTCAAAAATTAACTCTCTGAAAATATCAATTTCTGTTATCTCCCATTTTTTATTCCCTTTTTCCAAAGCTTCTTTAGTTGATTTAATTGGCGGCGAAACAGGATTTTCTAAAATATCCGAAGCAGTTGCCCGAATATTTACTTGCAATGAATTCTCCCCAGCAGGTTCAACTTGTACATTTGCAACAAAAAAACCAGGCTCATAGCCTTCCCTCGCTTGATCAAATAAATCTGTGTTACCGTAAAATAATCCAATTAATGTTTTCTCAACAATTTCTCCTTTTTCATTTGTTTCTTCCCATGCATAACCTTCAAAATCAGCAATACTTTTAATATCTGCTGTTTTCATAACCAAAAGAAGGTTTTCCTTTGGATTATCCGGATCTTTAAATTCATACTCTCCAACGAAATCACTTAACTGATCATTACTGACAGATTGAAATTTATCTTCAACTACTTTTGGAGTTATTTCTTTTGTTTCTTTTATTTCTTTCTTTGGCTCTTTACAGGCGCATAATGAAAGAAACAGAAAGTAAATCATTATTTTAACTTTCATCATTCTTTATCCATTTTTATCCATTCATTAATAGTTCCTTCGCCGCCAATTCCTTTTATAAAAAAATTATCGTCTTCTTTTTTTATTAAATAAGTAGGATCTAATTTTAAACAGCGATCGTCTTCTCTATCATAATACAATTCTAAAATAGTACCATTCTGTATTCCTTTATACTCGCCTTCGCAAACAAAATCTCCTCTAAAAGCTTCATACTTTAAATCAATTTTATTTTTTGTAATGGTAAAATAATAAGTCGTATGACCTTGTCCATCATTAGTATATTCTCCGTCGGCTTCAGCTTTAAATTTACCTTGAAATTCTTCGGCAATTGGTTTAATATCTTTTAATTTATGAGGTAATAATAATTCTGTAAAAAGCTCTATTCCTTCTTTTTGAATATCACTGGTAAAAAGTCTTTTCAAAAAAATCCATTTATTATTTTCATAAACATAAAAATAAGTATAGGCATCTTTTTTTGATTGAAGAAATCCGTCTTTGCTGCGGGTTAATGCTTCTTTAGGCGAAAATTCAACAACAAAGTAATAATCGTTTAAGCTCTTTTTTATAATATCATTTGCCTGTTTTTTCATTAGTTTTGGGTCTTCTTCAGCAGGATTTTCAGGTCTAAAGTGAGCAAAAAAACCATCAGAATTATCAGTATCCCAATAATAACGGATTAACCTTGACTTTCCGACATAGTTGACATTAAACTGTCCTAAATTTTCATCATAAAAATGATAGGCAGGATAAGGTGGTGAAATACCTGGAAAGTCTAAACCATCAATTTTATATTTTTCATCCAAAAAATCGACAGGCGCTGTTGTATAATCTTTATATACCGTTTCTGTAGTTTCATCTTCACTAATTTGATGAGTTTTTACCGCTGTTTTATTGAGAGTTTCTTTTTCCTTTTTACACGAAATAACAGCAATTGAAACAAGAAACAGGCAGAGTATTTTTTTTATCACGTTTTGTTTTTCAGTAAATCTAACAAATTTTATTTATCAATGAAAAGACATTTCATAGGATATTTTTTAATTCTGAAATAATTTTTATCTTGCCAATAACCTAAAACCCGATAACTAAATTGAGCGCCATTAAAACCAAACTAGCCATAATTCTTTTGTCTTCTATTATGCTGCATTCTTGCAAAAAAGAAGACAAAATTCCGAATCAAAAAGTAAACGAGGAAAACACATTACCAAAGATTAAAGAAGATAACGACGAAACAATAAGAACGGTAACTTTATTTTCTTTTAACAATGAGGATAATACTGAAGTAATTAAAATATCTGGCAGCGATGCTGGCGATGAAGATGATTTTTATCTTGGCGGTGCAAAAAATATAATAATAGCTTCAAAGTATAAAAAAAATCTTGAATTGCTTAAAAGTGACACTTTGGTAATAAGTGACTATAATCATATCGTAATCGACCCAAAACATACGTTAAGAAAAAAAATTCAAGGTGTAGATTATTTTCTATTTGCTGTAAAAGAATCTCCTTTAGGCAACGGTGATCCTGGAATATACCTAAGTTTTATTATGCTAAATATAAATAATCTAAAGTTTTATACCTTAAAATATGATGGTGAATATAGTTTAAGATCCGGAGAATTTGTTGATGGTGAATTTACAAAAGATAAAACTCTGGAATCTAACACTGCAGTCTATAATGAATTATATCAATTTGGTGCTAAAAGTAAATGGATTTATAAGCCAACTGAACAAGAAAAAGACATCAATTATTATAAGAATTTTGAACAAAAATGGGATGAAGACAATTATCCTGAAGGAAAAGAAAGTTCTTATCCAACTATTGTAAAAAGTACTTATTATAGTGAAAATTTATTTGAATTTAATGGAGAATATGATAAAGATCGAGTAATTGAAAATGAAGATTTTAAGATTGTTTCTTATTTTCGAAACAACATTATAGGTTATGATAAAAACAAAAAATTATATTTTCCAATTGCTGTAGAATCTTGTCATGTAGGATGTGATAAGGAAATAAAATTTATATCTGAAAATGAGATTAAAATTTCACACGAAACGGATTCTGAACGACCTGATTTTATTAATTTAAGTAAAATTGAATTCGCAAACGAAGAGCTTTAATATCATTTCAAATGCTGCTTATTAATTGAAATAGTATCACAAAAAACATCTGACACTAAATTGCTTTAATGCCAGATGTTCGCGTACAAATCAACCTAATTAAAATCGTTATTTTACCAAATAGGAAACTTTATCTGCTTCGCAAAGCCTGAAATAACCAAAGGCATAATTATTAGCATCTGTAGTGTTTACAATGTTTCCACGGATATTTCCGGGAGGAATTGAAAACGGACTTCCGCCATATATTTCTAAAAGTAAGTTCATATAGTTATAAAAGTTTTTTGAAATACCGCGATGTGTAATATCAACTGTATTTCCTGCTTTCATATCTTCATGATTAAACCTTGTGCTTACTTCATTTCCGTTAAAAAAATCATCATCTGTAAGCTCATATTCCGGATAAATTAGGAATTCACTTTTATAATCCGAAAGATAATAATTCACCTGATCGGCAGGATCTTTATAATAAAAAGTCAGTTCTATAACATCCTCTCCTCCAAAATCAGGAACAACTGCCTGCTCTACTCTATCAATTGGCGTTACAGATGTCAGCTTTTCAGTAGCGGTAAGACTCTGACCTTCTGCTTGTACGTAAAGCGTATAATCTGCATTTAAAACAGGAACAAAATTGGTACACTTATAAACACCCGGTTCTGTTTCATTAAAAGTAAAAACAGTTCCGGTACTATTTTCAACTCTTACCTGCGCTCCCGAAACTTTTGGTGTTGTGTTATTATAATACGGAGCTGTTTTACTGATTTTTATAGTTTGTTCATTACCAGCTGTTCCTTTAAACCATAAAATCTCAGCATCGACTACTATTCTTGTCTGTCCGGTTTCTAAATCAAGATTGACTACATCTTCACAAGATGATAAAAACAGCACGCAAAACAAGCTGAATAAAACTAGTGCTTTACTTTTAAAATTATATTTATTAATCCTTTGCATACTCATTAAAATTTAAAATTATAAGAAATTCCAGGTACGACTCCAAAAATTGAAAGTCTTCTGGTTTCATTCGCTCCCGTGTCTTCATTTGTTGCAAACGTCATAGAAGCTGCATTTTTTCTGTTGTAAACATTATAAAGACTGAATACCCAATAGCTTTGCCATCCTTTCTTTTTATCTGGTTTTGGCGTGTATGTTGCTGCTAAATCTAAATGGTGAAAAAGCGGCAGTCTGTTTTCATTTCGAAGTGAAAAGTTTGGTATATTGATTCCGCCAAATTCATAATAACCATTTGCATACGTTACCGGCTGACCAGACTGCAAAGTGAAATTAGCATTAAATGACCATTTTGGATTGTATTCATAACTTCCTACAATGTTCAAATTATGCAGTTTATCATATCCAGATAAATACCAGTCACCATTTGCAATTCCAGGTTCATCAGGAGTTCTTCCCGGTGTTTTTTGTTCTGCTCTTGATAAAGTGTAGGAAACCCATCCTGTAAAATTTCCTGTATTTTTTCTAAATGATAATTCCATACCATACGATCTGGCTTTACCATTTAAGATAACCTGCTCGATATTGTTATTGGCCAATATATCGGCACCATCAATATAATCAATACGGTTTTGTATTTTCTTATAAAATAATTCTCCTTCAAAAGAATAATCGCCGTCTTTAAAATTCCTGAAATATCCGGCCGCATATTGATCCAGTAATTGTGGTTTTGTAAACGGACCGCTTGGCGTCCAGACACTTGTAGGCAATGGCGATTGTGTATTTGATAAAATATGAATGTACTGCGCCATTCTGTTATAACTTGCTTTTACAGAAGCATCATCACTAAAAGCATATGATAATGCCACACGTGGTTCAAGATTATCAAAACTGCTTATTTTATCTCCTTTTCCATATGTTATAGATCCTGTTGGAGTACCTTCTTCATAAATATGATATAATGGATTAAATACTACTGCTTTTCCATCTGCATAAGTATTAATAGTTTCATCACCTAAACGATAAAACAAACTGTAACGAAGTCCGTAACGAAGGTTTAATTTTGGCGTAATTTGATTTTCAAAATCCACATAAGCAGATGTTTCTAACGAATATTTCTTATCCAGCTGTTTGTAATTAAAGTCCGAATCTAAACTTGTAGGCTGAACTGTTCCGGGATTAAAATTATAATACTGACCGTCGATTCCGTAGTTTAATTTAAACTTATCAGTTACAATATGATTAAAACCATATTTAAGTCCGTACGTTCGAATGTTATTGTTCCAGTCAAAATCTTCCTGCTGTAAACCAAGGTTAAATTTATAATCACTGTAAAAAACAGCTAAATTAGTATTCAGGTTTTCAGAAAATTTATGTTTCCAGCTTAAAATTCCCATTGTGTTTCCATAAGTACTCGAAAAACGATCGTTTATATCAAAAACATCATTTCCAAAATATCCGGAAAAAGCAAGTGTATTATTAGCTCCCAATCTATAATTGAACTTCGCATTGATATCATAAAACATAGCCGAATTATTATTATCTGCCAGTTTTAAAAATAAATGTGCATAAGAGGCACGACCTGCAATAAGAAACGAACCCACATCTTTTTGTATTGGTCCCTGCACTAAAAGTCGGCTTGAGATTAAACCAATTCCTCCGTTAACTTTGTAATTTTCAAAATCTCCGGTTTGCTGCGTTACGTCAAGAACAGAAGATACACGTCCGCCAAATTTAGACGGAATTCCACCTTTATATAAATCCAGTCCGTTTACAACATCGGCATTAAAAATAGAGAAAAATCCAAACATATGTGAGTCGCCGTATACCGGCGCACCATCCAGCAGAATTAAATTTTGATCTGCAGCACCTCCACGAACGTTAAAACCAGAAGAAGCTTCTCCTGCGTTTGTAACTCCAGGCAGTGTTAACAATGATTTTAAAGGATCAGGCTCACCCATTGCAACAGGAATTCGTTTAATTTCTGCCATCGAAAGTTTGTTGACACTCATTTGAGTATTCCTTACATCAACAGCTTTACTATTGGTTACAATTACCTGCTCTAGCTGCTGACTGTCAGATTCCATGTTGAATTTTATTCTTTCATCACCATCAACTGCAATCTGTCTTTCTTTGTTTTTGAAGCCTACATAACTTACAACAAGATTGTAAATACCTTTGTCCACATCTATGCTAAAGGTTCCATTAATATCTGTTGTAACACCCGTAGAAAGTTCTATGATGAAAACATTCGCTCCTATTACGGGCTCTTTGTTTTCATCAAGAACCTGTCCTGTCAGTTTATTTTTTTTTTTAGCCGTTTTTACAGCTTTTTGTTTTACAAAAATATTACTGCCTACAATCGAAAATTGAATCGATGTGTTTTTATTTAATTCATTAATAAGCTGTTTGATATCAATATTAGTATACACGTTTTTTTGCGTAAAATATCTTTGGCTGGTATTAATTTGATCTGTAAAGGCAAATTTAAAATCAGATTGATTTTCAATTTGTTTAAAGAATTCCTTTAATGTTACCGTTTGATCTACAGTTACCGTGACGTTTTGGGAAAAAACTCCCCAACTGAATAAAAAAAAGCACGCTGAAATTATATGCTTCATGAAATTTTGTATTTTTGAATTATTAAATGGAATAGTTTTATACTATCCTGACTATAGGAAGGATGTTTTTAGTTTCGCGGCTAGTGCATCCTTTTCTTTTCTATTGAAAAGTAACTTGTTTTAATTTTTCATTTACTTCATAGTTTAGGTTATACATTTCTGATATTAATTGGATAATCGTATTTAATTCTTCTTTTTTATTGATGCGTACCGTAATTCGCTGGTTCTCGTATTCCTGCGGCATAATTACTTTATATCCGTAATTTGATTCGATATAAGTGCTTACATCTGTTAGCTTTTGATTGTCAAAATCTATAAATCTGTTGAATTCTGTAACAGATGTAGTTTGGTTTCCGTATGTGAATTTTTCGCCCGGTTTTAGGATCCATTTTTCATCCATACCTTTTACATTCATTTGAACACTTCCTTCATAAAGTTCAACCAATACTCCTTTTTGAGTATACCCTTTTACTATAAAAGAAGTTCCTAAAACTGTAGTGGTTGTTTCGTTGCAAAATACCTGAAACGGATGTTTTTTATCCTTGGTTACTTTAAAATAAACTTCTCCCGAAACTTCCACTTTTCTGTTTGCTGCAAAATTACTGGCGTAAGCAATTTTAGAATTCGGACTCAACTCTACTCTTGAACTATCTGGCAAAACAGCCGTTTTTATTATCGAAGTTGTATTTTCAATTACATTTTCGGTAAGTTGAATATTATTCGTTATAGGATCACTTCCGTTAAAGTAAAGTCCGGTTCCTATAAGAACAAAAATCAAAACAGCCGCCGCTGCCGCAAAATAACGCCAGGAATTATTCTTTTTCTTTTTTGGAGAAAATGCCTTTGCCTGGAATTGTTCCCAAGACATCTCTTTTTCATTATCAGAATGTGAAACAGAGATTTCGTCCCATATTTTTTTCAATTCCTCTTCTATTTTCTTTTCGTCCATGTCTTTAGAGCGTTAAAGTTTTTGACAATAAAATCCTTGTTTATTAAAAACACCATACACCATTTCTTTAATCTCTCTGTTCGTTTCGATTTTTAGAATATGATTACTATCATCTACCACAAAATCCATTGAACAATCAGAAATAATAAAACGAAGAAGCACTACAATAAAGCTTGCATCTTCCTTGGTTTTAACATCAGTTTTATAAGACTCAATATGCATTTTTTGTTTCTGTTTATTAGTATAACAAACGAGAACAAAAAAGTTCCTAATCGTTTTCGATTTTTTTTCGAATAAATTTACTGGCGAGGTAAATATGATTGGCAATTGTTTTTTCAGAAAGGTCTGTCATTGCCGCAATCTCCTTATAGCTAAGGTTTTCCAGTTTGTGTAAAGTAAATATTTTTTGCTGCTGCTCCGGAAGTAAATTTATAAAAGCATACAGTTTTTCTTTTCTTTCTTCAAAAATCACATCATCATAATCTTCATTTTCGATTTCAAAATTTGAAGTATCGAGCTGAATTATTTTATTTTCCCTGTTAACGTGATTGATGATAATATTTTTGCAGATAACAAACAGCTGCTTGTCAAACAAAACATCTTCATTAAGTAATTCTCTTTTATTATAAAGTCTTAAAAAAGTTTCCTGTACAAAATCCTGCGGAGTAAGAACCGTAAAATTAAAACGTCTGGCAATACCAATAAGTTTATCGTAGTAATTTAGGTAAGCTTCTTTGAAGGAAGCCTCATTACCTTTTTTTAAACTTAATATAAACTTTTTATTGTCCATAACGTAAATATGATCCTTAGTCTTAACTCCATGTTCAAAATAATATTGTACACGAATTTTTTCTGTAAAGACTGTATTCCTTATTTTATTACTGCAAAGAACAGAAATTTATTCTAAAATTATTTAACAGAAAAAATATAGTTTTAAACAAGAGGTTATGAAAATCAATATTTACTGTTAAAATTATGATAGCTGATACAAACCAGAGAGCTCTCCAGACTTGATTTATATCCCTATATTTGTTTATTAACGATCAATTAAGTCGTTATTTACTAAATACTTATGAAACAAATTTATGCTTTTATTCTGCTTTTTATTTCGTTTCATTGTATTTCTCAAACAACATCTTCTACTGCAGATTATGATTTAAAGAAAAAACGATTATTGATCCAGTTTGGTTCGATGTTTTTGTATGCTAAAAATCAAGGAAAAATTGACGAAGACAGTTCCGTTGTATTAACCTGCAAAGCTTACAAATTACCCGTTTATTTAAGTTATGATGAAGGTTATGATGTTAAGGCCAATTTAATTGGCAATGAGCTTATCGAAAAAGGAAATATCAACGCCTATAAAAAGCTTTTATCTAAATCAAAAAAGGATACTCAAATTAAAATGCTTTTGCAATTGGGTTCTTTCTATCTTTTTAAAACCGGAACAAAATCAAATGACCTTCAAAATGCTTTTACTTATATAAATGAAGCTTTAAAAGAAAGTAATAAACTAAACGATAAAAAATTACAGCAGCAGAGTTTGTTATTACTTGGAAAATATTACGCTCAGTCATCCCGTTTTGCAGAAAGCAAAAGTTGTTTCATTAAAGTTGTAAAGGAATGCCGAAAACAAAATGATTCAAAATCACTTGCAGATGCTTTAGCAAATGAAGCAATGTGTCTGCCAAATTCAGATCCTGAAAAAGAAATCATTTTAAATGAAGCTATAAAACTTTACACGCAGTTAAATCTGGAAGAAAAGAAAATAGGAAACCACATGAGGCTGATAACCGTTCATTACGCGAAAGGAAATATCAAACTTGCCTTAAAAGAATTTTATCAAAGTTTATACGATCAGAGAAAAATAGGTTTTAAGCATACTCATTTTACCGAAGCTACTATTTCATATATAGAACTCTTTCTTTACAATACAAAGAGTGCCTTGTATTATGCTTTAAAAAGTATAAAAACAATGGAAACTATTCATGATTATAACTTTGCAGACATTTTTTACCTGCGTTTTGGAAATGTTTATTTAGCGCTTGGCCATTATGAAGAAGCTCTTGATATCTATAAAAAAAGTGTCGAAATGGGTCATCAAAATATGAACAGCGGCGGTTTTTACAGAAGTTATGTCAGTCTGGTTTTAGCCATGTCATCTAAAGGAAAAAATCAGGAAGCTATTAATTATTTGAATTCAATGACGACAGATTATCCGCCTGTTGATCTTTTTGATAAAATGATTGTGAATAGTACGAAAGCAAATTGTTATGAGCGAATAAATAATTTTGCTGTAGCAGAAAAGTATTTTAAGGAAATGGATCACTATGCCAGTCAATTAGCTGGTCCCGAAACATTAATGGATGTTTTAAATGCTTATTCCTCAATGGCTTCTTTTTATGCCCGCAGACATCAGGTTGAAAAAGCAAAATTGTATGCAGATAAAATTTTAGCGCTGTCAAAAAAATATAAAAGAAATTATAATTCTGAAAACCTCGAAATCTCGCTGTCTATAATCGATTCTGCAAAAGGAAATTATCAATCTGCTTTAAACCATTATAAGAATTATAAAAAGATAAATGACTCTATCAATAATTTTTCAAAAAATAAACAAATCGAAGAACTTATTATTCAATACCAAACCAAAAATAAAGAACAGGAAATAAAGCTTTTAAGTAAACAATCCACATTACAAAAAAGTGAGCTGAAAAAATCAAAGCTTTTAAATACATTATCTATTTGGAGTCTTATTTTACTTCTAATTGTTATTGGTTTATTGTTTAACAGATACCGACTGAAACAGCAAAATAACATTAAACTTGAACTTAAAGAAAAAGAAATAAACCAAAAAAATAAAAATCTGCGGCATTTGCTTGATGAAAAAGAATGGCTTTTAAAAGAAATTCATCATCGGGTAAAAAACAATCTGCAAACTGTTATTAGTCTGCTCAGTTCACAATCGGCTTATTTAGATAATGATATGGCATTGTCGGCAATAAAAAACAGCCAGCACAGAATTCATTCAATGTCCTTAATTCATCAAAAATTATATAATTCTGAAAATATTTCGACGATTAATATGCCAAATTACATTAAAGAATTGGCTGAATATTTAAAGGAATCTTTCAATTTAGGACAAAGAATTCGGTTTGAAATAAAAGCAGATCCGCTGGAATTAGATGTCGCACAGGCCGTTCCGCTTGGGCTTATTTTAAATGAAGCTATAACAAATTCGATAAAATATGCGTTCCCAAATTATGCTGTGGGAATGATTTATATTTCGGTAGAAAAAACAACCGGAAATTATTATTTGCTTACTATCGCTGATAACGGAATTGGTTTTGATGTTGCCATTTCTTCAAAAAGAAAAAACTCGTTTGGAATGAGTTTGATAAAGGGTTTAAGTGATGATTTAGACGCTAAACTTTTAATAGAAAATCAAAATGGAACTACTATAAAAATTGAATTTTTGTCTGAATTTTTAATTGATAAAAAATAAAACCGGATTGAAATATTTTGTTGCAATATGGTTCGTAAACCGGATTGAAATCCGACATTTTTATTATTTTAAACTGGATTGAAATCCAGCCCTACAATATAAATCGAACCTCCGGTTCTTTTTTAAAATTGCGAAGAATTATATTGTAAGAACGGATTTTAATCCGTTAAAAATTTAACCGCCATCGATATGAGTTCCGAAGGAACGGATCATATTGTAGGGCTGGATTTCAATCCAGTTTAAAATAATTGCAAAGCCGGATTTTAATCCGGTTTACGAAACATATTATAAAGCCGGATTTCAATCCGGTTTACACATAATATTATATTACCTCATAAAAGGATAATCTGTATAACCTCTTGCTGTGCCGCCGCCAAATAAAGTATGAGTATCTGAAATTTCATTTAACCTGAAGTTTTCTTTTACTTTAACAGGATAATCGGGATTGGTTAAAAATTTTCTGCCAAAGCCAACTAAATCGACCAAATTTTCCTCAAGTAATTTCTCTGCTTCTTCGGGAGTTTTATTTCCTGTCGCAATAATGGTCTTTTTAAATGTATTTCTGAGTTCTATTCTAAAATCAAGCGGAATTTGAGGCGCATCATCCCAGTCGGCTTCGCAAAGATGAATATACGCAACATCCAGTTTGTTTAATTCAGCCGCCGCAATCATTATGGTTTGCAGAATTTCGGGATCGTTCATGTCCTTAAAGCTGATAAAGGGAGATAATCTTATTCCTGTTTTTTCTTTTCCAATGGCATTTGCTACTTCTTTTGAAATTTCCATCAGTAACCGAATTCTGTTTTCCTGTGTTCCGCCATATTCATCGGTTCTTTTATTGCTGTTACTTCGCAAAAACTGATCGATCAAATAACCATTTGCACCGTGAATTTCAACTCCGTCAAAACCAGCTTCAATTGCATTTTTAGCTCCTTGCACAAATTCTTGAATTACAGTATCGATATCGGTTTTATCCATTGCTCTGGGTTCTTCTACCGGAACAAAAGTCGCATCTCCGTTTACAGCGCCATCAAATACATAAACGCTGGTATTTTGAGCTATTAATGCCGAAGGCGCAATAGGCTGTAATCCGTTGACTTTTGAACTGCTTACTCTGCCAACATGCCATAACTGAAGAAATATTTTACTTCCGTTTTGATGTACGGCATTTGTTATTAATTTCCAGCCTTCTATTTGCTGTTTACTGTAAATTCCGGGCGTGTTTGCATAGCCTTTTCCTTGTAATGAAACCTGAGTGGCTTCTGTAATTATGATACCGGCTGTACTTCGCTGTGCGTAATATTCGGCCATTAAAGCATTTGGAATGTCTCCTGGCTGTGAAGCTCTTGAACGCGTCATGGGAGCCATTAAAAAACGGTTTGCTAATTGATTGCCGCTTAATTCATACGGTTCAAATAATTTATGATAATTCATAGCTTTTCATGATTTTTAATTTTACAACCTATATTTGTAAACTGGATTGAAATCCAGCCCTACAATATGATCCGTTCCTTCGGAACTCATATGGATGGCGGTTAAATTTTTAACGGATTTCAATCCGGTTTACGCATAATTTATACAACCCGATTTTCAATTTGGTTTATTTTAGATTTGTAACGCCGAATTTCAATCCGGCATTACAAATCATCCAATTCATTTTAATTACAATTTTTTTTAAACCTAAAAATTTAGCTGCATTGTGATTCCGGCGAAAAAAATATCTTTCCCTGTTCCCGAAGCTTTTATATAATCTCCCGCATTAAACCACGTGGATTCAAAACGAAAATAAAGATACGGGTTTGGCTGCCAAATTACCTCAGTTTCAAGCTGGTTTCCAATTTTCTTGCTTGTTGTTGTATCTCCCGGATAAATCAAAAAAGTATTTGGCCCATAAATTCCGTCATTGCTGCTGTATCTCCAAAACATATCATAATCGATCACCCAGTCAATATTTTTACTCAGTTCTAAACTTATTCCGGGGTGAAAATCCAGAAGATTTGACGGCCCAATTATAGAGGCTAAACCGAAATATCCACCACGCGGAAACAGCGGATTAAATGTCTGTAATTGATTATCTCCCATTTGTTTATCACCGCTTATAGCTTCGGCCTTAAAACTCAGTTCAGGATGAAACTTTATTTCATTAAAACGATATCCCAAATTGATCGAAGCTGTCCATGCGCTGATATCTTTTGAAGCAAAATCACCAAACTGATACAAAGCTTCTCCATCGTAACGCCAGTTTTCGGTTTTTCCCCAAATTCGGGTTCCTACAGAATGTCGTTCTTCTTTTCCTGCGCCGTCATTAAATGTGGCTTTTGTTCTTTCATATCCAAAATAATAAACATCAATATTTTTGATAACGGGAACTTTATTAATTACAAAATAACTGCCCCAAAACTGTCTTTCGGGAGTTGAATTATCATCAAAAATTCCGTCGTGCGCCACAACAAAATGACTGTAGAAAAAATCAGCCGAAACATTGTTTTTTGAAGTTATCAATTTTACAGCATCAAAAGACTGCCGATTATTTGGCCCGTCTCTCATAGCAACCAAACGCTGTGATCCGTACGTGAGTTCCTGCCTTCCCGCTCTTAAAATAAACTTGTGATTTTTTTCATTTATGAAATTAAAATCGGCGAAAGCCTGATGTACTTCAAGCGGATTTTGATCAACCGGACTTGGGTCAATTCTGCTGTCGGCCAAACTGCTTTGCGTCTGTACAAAAGCCCTGAAAAAATTTCCCGCATGAAAATCTGCATGAAACAAATACCGTGATAAAATATAACCGTCGCTGTCTTGCGGGCCGTCTCCCCAATTTTCATTTTCGGCATAGAAATATTGATATCTAATGCTTCCGCCAAAACTGATATAATTTTCCTTAGATGTTGAAAGCGGTAAAAACTTCATTGTTTTATACCAATTATCAGTTGTGGTATCGCTTTTTAGGAAACTATAATTTTCATCATATCGAAGCGATTTAAAATCAGGATACTGTTGTCCAAAACAGGACAATGAAATCAACAAAATCACTAATAAAATTGTATTTTTCATTGTCCTTATTTTAAAACATTTACAAGTTGTAAACAGCATTATTTTGGGCTGTTTTGTTTGATATCCTTATACGCATTCGGAATATTGAAATTGAAATGAAGCCAGTTAAAAAGTTCATAACCTTTGTCAAACTCTTTCATTTTAACAGCGGTTTTGGTTTCTTCTAAAGTCAGGCCTTTTTTTACCGCATTTTCAACGTTTGTTTTTAATGCTTCGACATAATCAATCGTATATTTTATTCCGGCTTTATTGGTAATTCGTCCGTGTCCCGGAACTACAATATCCTTGTCGCCAATCATATTGTAAATCTTGTTCAGGTTGTTTACAGGTTCTAAAAAATAACCATCAAACAGCCACGGAATTGTCGGACTTTCGGCAATAAAAGGATTTCCTGCCCAAAGTACATTTCCCGCTGGCGATTTTAAATACACAAAAAGATCTGCCGGAGATTGCGCCGTTCCCACGTTTATAATCTCAACAACGTTTCCTTTTCCCATATCAATCTTTAGGTTTTGATTGATAGCGATTGTAATATCTGCCGGACGGTAAACACTTTCTTCAATTCCTCTGCCTTTACCAAAAAGCATAATCATAAATTGTTTGATATTCTCGTAATTTTTAGAAAGGTTTTCTTTGCAGAATTCGTTCTGAATGATAATGGTTTCTTTTGGAAGCAAATAATTTCCAAAACAATGATCGCCATGATCGCTGGTATTTACGGCATAAACAATAGGTTTATCAGTAACGGATCTTATAAGTTTATACAACTGATCGTACAATTTTTTGCTCAGCAAAGTTTCAATTACCAAAACTCCTTTTTCACCCACAATAAAACCTGCCGATGTTGCTTGTGCAATACCTTTTGTTGTTTCGGCTTCAACCGTTTCCGGCGCAACTGAATAAACGTTTTCTGCAATTTTATGAAGTTTTAGAGTTACCGTATTAGCATCCCAAATAGGAACATGATCCGGCATAGGAAATTGTGCGTAAGCTGCTGTATTACTTAAAATAAGCAATATTAGAATTGCAAATCTTAAAATGATTTTTTTAGTTTTCATTATCGATGGTTTATAGAAAATAGCTTAGAATCTTCAATTATTGAGTTGAAGTTATTTTGCAGTAAAAAAGGCTAAAAGATCTTTTTGAACCTGCGCGGTATTTTCCTGAACCAGCCAGTGTCCTGAACCTGCAATTTTAGATTCGGTTACGTTTTCTGCCACCAGTTTAGAATGGTCTTTTAAAAATGCTGCTGCAAAATATTCACCGCCCATTGCCAGTAAAGGCATTTTTAGTTTTGTTTTGGCAAAAACCAAATTGTCTTTTCCGTCCTGAGGGAAATTTCCAAACCATTTAAAACTTGATTTTGCACCATCTTTTACAGCATAAGCCCTAACAAATTCTGCAGTTTCTTCTGGAGTGAAAGGATCTTTTACGTGTCCAACCATTGGCCAGAAATTAGTCAAAAACTCTTTTTCTTTTCCTTTAACAATATCTCCCGAAGCCGGCCATGCAAAGAATCCAAACCACCATGCAGAAGCAGAAACCTGTGACCAAACTGGTTCAATTCCCGGAAGCAAAGCATCCATTAAGGCCAGTTTTTTAACTTCAGAACCGTATTGCGCCGCATAAGCATACGCTACCATAAGTCCAATATCGTGACCTGCCAGATTTATATTATTATACCCTAGTTTTTTTACTAACTCATGAATGTCGGTCGCCATTGTTTTTTTGTCGTAACCGCCTTCTGGTTTATCAGACTCGCCTACTCCTCTTAAATCTGGTGCGATTACGGTAAAATGTTTCGAAAGCTCCGGTAATAAACGGTTCCACATATACCAGTTTTGTCCAAAACCGTGAACAAGTACAAGCGGCTCCCCTTTTCCGCCTATAACGTAGTGAATGTTGACACCATTTACTAAAGCAGTTTGGTGTTTAAAATTAGCCGGTGGATTGGCGGGTTTTACCGCAGCGGTATCTTCTGCTATTGTAGTTTCTTCGGCTGCTTTTGCCGGTTCTTCTTTTTTATTACAAGAGGTTAGAGAAAATAAACTGATGATTAAAAGGCCTGTAAACATTTTTAAAGACCCAAAATTTTGGTTAAAAATTGGTTTCATAATTTTTTTAAAATTAATTGTTGGTAATTTTTTTAGATTTTCGATTATCGAATACCAACCGGGAAACCAAAATGATGCCTTTATACGAAAAGCTTTATTCTAAAGACTTTACAAATATTACTAAATGCAATTAATAACCATATATCGCTATCAGAGGTAAAAGTGGCGATATAACAATAATTTAGATTTTAGATTTTAGATTTTTGAATTTAGATTTAGCTTTAGCTTTGCTTAAAATAATTTTAAACTTAAGAAGCATAAAAAAACCGCTTTTCAGCGGTTTTAATTTTAATCTTATAAAGATTTGTCTGCTTTTATAAAAGTGATTTATTTTTTAGGAGCATTTGCATCACTTGGCTGTGGATCACTTGGTTCGTTTCCTTCGTTAGCTCGTGTTGTGCCTTTTGTTCCTGTATTTAATGATGTACTGTCCCCTGCTTTTATAGCATCAGAATCTGTTCTCATGGCAGTTCCTGAAGAAGAACTGGTTTTACAAGAAACTGATAGTGCTATTAAAGCAATACATACCAGTAGTTTGGAGTTTAATATCGTTTTCATAATTAATTTTTTTTAAGTTTATAATAAAGCTTATCAAATTTAATTATTAGGTATTTTATTATGTTTCAATATTTTAACTATTTGTTACACAATTAAATATGGGCAATTTAAATAATTCTTATTCTATTGGTAAAGTCAAAATGATATTTCTTTCGTCTAAAAGCGGTACAATCTGCCCTAAAACTAAATCCTGAAAATGTGCTGTGTTTCGGTGTTCTGTTACGGCATCTTCGTTTGTATATCCTTCAAACAATACGATTGTATTTAAATCCGTAATGCTTTGGTGAATGTTGTAAAAAAGATTACCGCTTTCCTGAATACTTTTTTCCTGAACAGTTTGTAGTAACTGCAAAACGTTTTCAATTTGACCTTCCTTAACTTTCCATGTTGCGAAAACATGAATTGGATTTTGATTTTTCATTTTTGTTTTCTTTTAATGAGATAATTGATTTTAAAATCATATTGACCTCTGCCGGATTTTGGAAGAGGTCAATAGAATCAGCATATTATTTTTTAGGAGCTTCTAAAATAGCAATCATTTTTTCTGCTACTCCTTTTGCAGATGCAGGATTTTGACCTGTAACCAAATTTCCATCAGCAATGCTGTGGGCTGACCAAACGGCTGCTGCGTGAAATTTTGCTCCTTGTTTTGTCAAGGCAGATTCTAATAAAAATGGCACATCGGCAATGGCGTACCCTTTTTCTTCTTCATCTGTAAATGAGGTAATGTTTTTACCGTTTACCAAATATGATCCGTCGCTTAATTTTACGTTTAGTAAAGATACGGGACCGTGACACACAGCGCCAACAACTCCATTGCGTTCGTAAGTTTCTTTGATTACTTTTTTAAGAAGCGCATTTTCAGGCATATCAACCATTGGAGCTAATCCGCCGGGAACAAAAATGGCATCGTAAGTACTTACATCAACATTTGATAATTTTACTGCTTTTTGCATGGTTTCCCATCCTTTTCCGGTTAAAAAAGCAAGATTGTCTGGATCTCCTGCTAAATTAAGGGCATCTAAATACGGAGTGTCTCCGGTTAAACTTGCAAAATCAATTTGGTAATCTGCTCGGTCAAATTCAGCATATGGATGTGCTACTTCAGGAAGAAAACTTCCTGTTCTTCTGTTGTTTGGACCAATTGCATTTGCATTTGATACAATAATTAAAATTCTCTTTTTCATTTTCGTTTCTTTTTTGTGGTTTGTTTTTTCTTCCGATACTTTGTTTTCTTTTTTAGTTTGTGCACTAGCTGCAAAAAAGGAAAGTGCCATTGTCAAAATCATAATTTTTTTCATCTGTATTATTTTTTAATTGGTTATGAATTATTTACAAGACAAATTTATATCGGCATGCCTCCTGAATGCGAGGAGGCAAGTCACAAAAAAAGTGTGACGAAAATCACACTTTGATAGGTTTTAATGATGCTATTTATTGCCGGAGTAAAGCCTGCTAAGGGTTTCACGGCTTACACCCAGATATTCTGCAATATATTTTTTGGGAATCTTCTGCATTAAGTTTGGATAAAGATTGGCAAATTCTTTATATCGCTGCTCCGGTTTGTTAGAAAGTAAGGAGATTATTCGCTGCTGAAGCGCAATATATCCCTTGGTTAATTTAACCCTGAAAAAGTGTTCCATTTTGTGCAATGCAATCGAAAGTTTTTCTCTTCCTTCGAGCGTTAAACACAAAACTTCTCCCGCTTCCATACATACAACATACATGTTTGCGGGCTTTTGGTTGAAATAGGAAATATAATCAGACATCCACCAGTTTTCGGTTGCAAACTGTACGATATGTTCTTTCCCGTCATCATCAAGATAAAAAACCCTGAAAATTCCGCTTACAATAATGTATTCGTACTTTGCTTCGTCGCCCTGACTAATCAAATATTGATTTTTTAAAACCTTTCGTATGGTAAAAAATGGTTTTATCGATTCAAATTCTTCATCAGTAACCGGGATAATTTCTTCAATATGCTTTCGTAGTTTTTCCATAATTCAGTTTTGCAAATCAAAGATAAAAGATTTATTGCTTTTCGTTATTACTGCTTTACAACCTTCAATGATAATTAAGTAATTGTTTGCTAAAATCGTATAATAAAATAGGCTGACTATGTGAGTACTTTTGAAATAGCGTGAAACTTAAATCAAGGTTTCGCTGTTGACTTAATTTTAAAAACATTCTATATGACAGCAGATAATAATAGATATTACGATCAGGATGATAGTAATATCACAAACGACAATCAGAGTTATGTTGATCAATATCAGCAAGAACACATTGGAGATCAAAATAATTTTGAACACGCTTATTCTTTAAATGAAGATCAGAATTATCTGGATAATGAATTTTCGAATGCACTAGAAAGAGATGACGATGAAGATTTAGAACAAGATATTGACGAAAGTGAATTAGAAGAAGATGATTTTGATGAAGAAGATGATCTTGATGAAAATGATCTTGACGATGATTTAGTAGAAGATTATGATGAAAATGACCGCGAGCCGGAAACTTTTGCCGACGATGGGTATAAAATTGATTAATCTGAACCTTATAAAATTTTAAAGTGCTTTATTCAAAAGATAAAGCACTTTTTTTTTACCTGCAACAAACACAAAAACAGGTATTTATACCTAGAAAAAGAAAAAATAATTGCTTAAATTTGAGAGAACAATTACGTATAAGCAGGTTTAACTAAATATCGGCACAATATGAAAACAAACCCAAATCAATCTGTAAAACACTTAAATAGTAATGATTTCGCTTATTCTGCAAAAATTTCAACTCCAAACGGAGAAAAAGATATCCAATCTTTTCAAATTGGAGATTCAATTTTAGCTTTTTCGGCAAAATTAGAATCGGGTACCGTTAAACTAACTGCTTCTCAGGCAAAAGTTTCGTTTAGCAATGGTATCGAATGCAGCAAACAAACCCGCATGATTTATCTGGATTTAATGGACTTTCAAGGTTCATCTAAAAATATTACCTGCAGCGCAGATCAGCTTTTTTTATTGAGTAACGGTAAATATGCTCCTGCTTCGCAATTGCAGCCGGGACAAGAACTTGTCGATAAAGAGGGAAATCCCATTAATATAAAATCAGTTAAAGCAGGTTCATTTCGCGGCGGCATTCATAGTATTTCAACAAATGCGGCGGTTGGTGATATTCCTAATGGTCATTTATTTGTGGCAAATGATATTATAATGGGAGATTTTTCACTTCAATTGTATTTTGATTATCTTCCTGACGATTTGAAACAATAAAATATGCCTTGGAATATTCTTGAAAATTTATGGAACCGCACTATAAATACATCCACTGTTATAACGGATAAACAATGGGACCTGGAAATTAAAACCTTGTTCCAGTTAGGAATCAGCATGGAAGATACGGTTCAGTTTTTATATTTTGAAAAACCTGATTTTGAAACTTTTAAAACCTGGATTAACAATCAAAAGAAAAACGGAAACACTGTCGCAGCTACTGTAAACAATGTGCTTTCAGAACAAGATCTTGAGTTTTGGGATAAAAATGGTTATGTAATTGTAAAAAATGCTGTTTCGAAAAAAGACTGCGAAGATACCGTTAACGCCATTTGGGATTATTTAGAAATGGATCCTGATAAAAGCGAAAGCTGGTACAAAAGACATAAAGATCAAAAAGGTTTAATGCTTAATTTTTCTGATCATGAAACCTTAAATAAAAACCGTTTTTCGCCAAGAATAAAAAAGGCTTACGAACAGCTTTATAATTCCACCAAAATTTACAAAACCATTGACAAAGTCAGTTTTAATCCGCCTGAAACTAACGAGTTTACTTTTTTAGGAAGTCCGCTGCATTGGGATATTAGTTTAAAACAGCCCATTACTTTTGGTTTTCAGGGATTGCTCTATCTTACAGATTGTGGAATTGATGACGGTGCTTTTCATTGCGTTCCGGGATTTCATAATAAAATAAATGACTGGCTCAATGATCTTGAACCAAATGAAAATCCAAGAAACAAAGCCATCGAAATCTTACAACCAGAACCGATTACTGGCAATGCAGGCGATTTTATAATCTGGAACAATACTTTACCGCATTGTGCATCACCAAACAAAGGTTTAAGTCCAAGAATGGTACAATACCTTACCTATCTGCCAGATGATTATGATGCATCCGGAGAATGGATTTGATTTTTTATATAAGCGAATCTTCCGGATTGCACGGAAAATAAATTTTTATATCTGTCCCTACTCCTAATTTTCCCGTTGCATAAATATTGCCGCCAACTGTCTGCATAATTTTTTTGCATAAAGCCAAACCTACGCCAGATCCGCCGTATTCATCCTGATTATGCAGTCTTGTAAAGACTTTAAAAATTGTTTCGGCATACTGCTGTTCAAAACCAATTCCGTTATCAGAAAAATTAACCCAATGGCAGTAAATTTTATTAGAATGCCCCACCAATTCCGCCTCTTTTGAAGCCGTGATTTTAATTACAGGCGTTCTTTCCTGCGAAGCGTATTTTAATGAATTTTGAATAATATTAGAAAATAACTGACGCATTAAAAACCCAATGGCGTGAACTTCGGGAAGGTTTTCACTTTCTATAACTGCATTCTTCTCAGCGATATTTTCTTTCATTTCTGCTAAAGTTATCTCCAAAATCTGATTCAGATCAACTTCTTGCAACGCATCTCTGGTATATTTTATTCGCGTAAACTTTAGGATATCTTCTAGTAAAACCCGCATTCTTGCCGCAGATTTTGATACTCTTACTAACGAACTGGAAATGGATTCTAAAGGAATAACATCTAATTCTGTCAGCATTTTTGAAGTAATTAACTGAATTTTGCGCAGCGGTTCCTGCAAATCGTGTGTACTAATCCAGTTGATATTTTCAAGTTCAGCATTGGTTTCGCGCAAAATTTCGCTTTGTGTACGGTATTTTTCTTCCTCTTCACTAAGCATTATCATCATCAAGTGGTTGTGAAGCGTATGTGCATACTGGGTTGCGGCATTAATTTCGTACTGCTTCCAGATGTTGCTTTGGTTTTTAATAATTTGTTTCCAGATATTAAATGAATTTCTGGGATGCAGGCCGTTGCTGTCTTTTACAATAGCTTTTTCGGGATCGCCGCCCCAGTTAATTTCTGAAATTGTTTCGGGCCTGTACCAGATTATATGGTTGGCACTGTCGAGAGAATGATAAATAATACCAGCAAAATCAGAGCATTCTTCCATTTCCGGAAAATGGTCCCTTAGCTTATTTGTGCTAAATGTTTTGTCTGTTGTTTTCTTACTAATCGATTCAATTAGGCTTATAATCTGTTCATTTGACGGCGTTAAACCGTTTTTGTAAATTTTATCTTTTACCAAAACAGAAACTCCAGACGCATTACAAATATTCAATAATTGCGGTGACTTGATAATCGTTTCTAATGAATCCTCTGTAAGCGGAAGTTCTAAACCGGATAATAATTCGAGTGCCAAAGATGTTTTTCTGGCATTTACATTTTCATCATTTGATTGTCGTATATCGATTTGAGAAGTAATAAACTGCCCCTGAAGTTTTGCTGCGAGCCTGATTTCCGGCGAAATATTCTTTTTAGAATAATGATGGCAGGCTATTAAGCCCCAAAGTTTGTCCTGATGAATAAGTGAAATCGTTAGTGTCGCGCCAACGCCCATATTTTTTAAATATTGAACATGAATTGGAGACGTGCTTCTAAGTATCGAAAGGCTTAAATCCAGATTCTTATCTTCTCTGCTATCATCAATCGTAAAAATAGGAACGGGTTTATAATCAATATCAACAATTAACCTGAGCTGGTTTTTTATATATAATTCTCTCGCCTGAGGCGGAATATCGGTATGCGGATAATGCAAACCTAAAAAAGGTTCAAGGTCTTCCCTGCAGTTTTCAGCAATTACTTCACCATTATACTGTTCATCAAAACGATAAATCATAACACGGTCATAACCGGTAATTTCGCGCGTTCCCTTCGCAACAAGTGCACACAGGTCTTTAAGAGAACTTGTATTGTTCATTTGGGTTACAAACTGAATAGTCTGCGTATAAACATCAGCCAGTTTTTCTCTATCGGGAAATTTTGGCTCTGCCTCCAGAACATAAATATCAAAACTCTTGTGAATACTTAGCTGAAATTGCTTTTCGAGCAAATTAATTTCAAGTGGAAATACATTCTGAATTTTATCTTCATTTAAATATTCTAAAATCTGCTCCTGCGATTTTGAACCAAAAACTGCTGTTAGATCCTTTCCTAATACTTCGGTATGCTGTATATCAATAAATTCAGCAATATTAGCGGTACAAAAATCTATTTTCCAATCAGCATTCAGGCCAATTAAAAAACCATGTGGCTGTATACTTCCCGGAATATGGATTGGTTCGTGCTCACAGTTGGTTAGTGTAACAATATTGCGATTAACTATATCTTTAATCTTCATTTTCTTTATGCCTTCTCAAAGTGATTGTAAATACTATCAAAAGCATATATAGCTCCTTTTATGATATCGTCTGCGCAATTATAATCTTGTTCATATTCAGCAAGTATATTTAGAAAATTTTTCCAGTAACTGCCTGTTTTGTCTCCGTAACCTTTAAAATACGATATACCCAGATCGTTAGAAAGCTGCGGGTTAAGTACAATGTTTTTTAGTATAAATCTTCCGCCTAAACTTGAACCTTCAATAACATACAAAACGCCCAGTGCAAAAGGGACTGTCATTTCTGTACGATGAAAAACCTTTGCCGATCCTGTTTTTTGGTGATGAAGGAAAAGAAAATCTTCTTCAATAAGATGTGTTTTTTTTCTTTGTTCTAAATCTTCAACAATACCAGAAAGTAAGGGATATATTGTGTCTTCCGTGTTTTTATGAACGTCATGCATTAAACTCAAATAGTGAATATAATCTTCGATTTTCATCTCTGGAGACAAAATAGAAGCTGACACCGGAAGGCTTTCTAATTTTTTATGAGAAGTAGCGGTTTGTGTTTTTATATCCGTCAGAAATTCTGAAGAAAGCAAAGAAGCGGGGTTTGTGTTCATTGTAGGTAATGTTATGCTGTTAGGAGAATCTTTTTTTTCTCACTAAAAACAAATTTATAAAAAAACATTGCCAATTTTTTAAAAAATCTATTACAATTTCTTTTTAATTGCGTTATTTCTTTTTCAAATATTAAAATTTAAAAATTTCTTTAAGTTCTATTATTTTCTTTCCCGCTGGAAGTATTTTTGGGGCCTTCACTAATTTCTGTGCCAAAAGCTGTGTTTCAAGCGGTTTAAACTTAGTAAGAATGCCAATTGAATTGAGAAAATTGAAAAGTTTAACCGAAATTTTTTCGCCCAGTCGGTCAGTATCTTCACGTACCAAAGGTCCCGGTCTAAAAATAACATACTGCTCAAAATTAAGTTCGGCGATATAATCTTCCAGCTTTCCTTTCATTTTAGAATAAAAAACACTGCTTGTGGCAGAAGCTCCGTAAGAAGAAACAAGTACAAAAGATTTTACTTCATTTTGTTTCGCCGCAACGGCAAATGCAGCCGGAATATCAAAATCTATCTTCCATTGTTTTTCTTTTGAACCCGCAGCTTTTAAAGTTGTTCCCAGGCAGGAAAACAAAACACCACCGTTTATCTGATCTTTAAAAGATTCAATATCATCAAAATTGACAATATGTTCTGTCAATTTAGGATGTTCTTTGCCCGAAGGTTTTCTAACAAAAGTTACGACAGACGAATAATCATTATCCTTGAGCAGTTCTTCTACCAAAAATTTCCCGGTTGAGCCTGTAGCCCCAATTACCAATGCTTTCATAAATTCAGGTTTTATTGACTGGTTGTACAGCGTTAAAGATACTTAAAAACAATGAATTGAAAATGACATTTTAAACAAAGTAAAATGGCGTTTTAAACAAAATCGAAAGTTTTGCTTCTCTATAATTTTGCTTCATAACAATTAAACATTTATAAAATGAAAGCAAATAATTATCAGGGAGCATTACAAAACCCTTTACAATCAGGATTTAATGCAAAATCGACTGCGGCAGATGTAATTAAAGGAATTGACCTGACAGGAAAAATTGCCATTGTAACAGGCGGACACACGGGCATTGGTTTAGAAACTACCAAAACACTTGTAAATGCCGGAGCAATTGTAATTGTGGCGGCGAGAGATATTGCAAAAGCACAGAAAAATCTTGACGGAATTCCTAATGTAGAATTAGAAGCTTTAGATTTCATGAATCCGGATGCTATCGATTCGTTTGCGGCAAAGTTCCTTTCTTCAGGAAGACCGCTTCATCTTCTTATTAATAACGCAGGAATTATGTGGGTTCCGTTACGCAGAGATGATCGTGGTTACGAATCGCAATTGGTAACCAATTATTTAGGACAGTTTCAGCTTACGGCAAAATTATGGCCGGCACTTAAAAAGGCAACTGGCGCGAGAGTCATAAATGTATCTTCATTCGGGCATCAAATGGCGCCGTTTAATTTTGACGATCCTAATTTTCTTCACCGTGAATATCATACTTTGCAAGGTTACGGACAATCTAAAACGGCGTGTAATTTATTTGCTTTAGAACTGGACAACCGTGCAAAAGACTTTAATGTAAGAGCGTATTCCCTGCATCCGGGAAGTGTTTTGGGAACTGATTTAGGCAGAGACGAACCTATTGAATTGTTTAAACAACTAGGAACGCATGATCAGGACGGAAATTTAAAACCAGAAGTTGCTGCTTTATTAAAAAACGTGCATCAAGGCGCTGCAACTACGGTTTGGTGCGCTGTGAGTCCTTTATTGAACAACATTGGCGGTGTTTATTGTGAAGATGCTGATGTTGCCCGATTAGATCTTGGAGATGTCGAACACAAATTTGATGATCCTTCAACTATATTTGGCGTTCAGCCTTATGCTGTAGATCAGGATAATGCAAAAAGGCTTTGGGATTTAAGCGAACGTTTGTTAGGAATGTCATTTGACGTTATTTAATCCGGATTTAGAAAATAATATACCGTCAGGATTTTTATCTTTGATAATCGAAGAAAAAACCTGGCGGTTAAAACTGTTGTAAAATGGAACATATATCAAAATATTTAACTCCTGAAATCAAACTTTCTTGTTATGAAGATAAGTTCTTCAAATCTGATTTGGTTTTTGATGATCATATGCTGATTTGGTTTATTTCCGGAGAAACCAAAATCATACAAACCGATGCCGTTTTCACTTTTAAAGCCGGAGATATTTTCCTTATTCCCAGAAATTTACTGGCGACTATTATCAATTATCCCAAAAATGGCCAGCCGCACAAAACGGTTGTCATGCATCTTTCGGTTAAACGCTTAAAAGAGTTTTATAAAAACATTGATTTAAGTGCCAAAACAGGTTCTGAACAAAAAATCATTTCTTACAGCAATCATCCGTTATTAGAAAGCTGTCTGGCTTCCTTAATGCCTTATTTTGATATTGAAGGCGATTTTCCAGAAGATATTGCTTCTTTAAAAATAACCGAAGCGATCACTATTTTAAGGACAATCGACAAAAGAATTGATGCTGTTTTAGCAAGCTTTGACGAACCTGGAAAAATTGATTTGATCGATTTTATGCAGCGTAATTTTATGTTTAATATGCCAATGGAAAAATTGAGTTATTTAACAGGCCGCAGTTTATCTACTTTTAATCGGGATTTTAAAAAGTACTTTAATACAACGCCTCAAAAATGGCTTACCAAAAAAAGGCTTGAATTAGCGCATTATCATTTGGCAGAGAATAAAAAAAAGCCAACCGAAATATATTACGAAGTTGGTTTTGAAAATCTTTCCCATTTCTCTTTTGCGTTCAAAAAACAATTTGGTTATTCGCCAACAGCATTAGCCAGTATAGAATAAACTATTTTCTGGGTTTTATTCTAACCGAATCTTTATCAATATTTTGCTTTTTTGAAGAGCTGGTATAAGTAGCGCCATCCTGAGCATCTTCGCCTGGTCCTATTCCCGTTCCGGTTCCGCCTTTTGCAGTACCTTCTTTTCCTAAATCTTTATTGGTCGTTGAACTTGCAGCGCCTGTAATTGGCTTGCCCGTACTTTTATTCGTTCCGGTTTCATTTGTGCCTGTACTGTCTACAGGCTTTTTTGTGCTGTCTGTTACAGTTGTGGTTTCAATTTCATCGCTGTAACCATCCTGATTATTTTTACATGAAAATAAAACTGTAATCAGAATAAAGAGTAAGGCTATATTTGATTTAAAAAATGATTTCATAATTATAATTTTAGTTTGTAAACTTTAAATTTATTTTATGCACGGAAGCTGTAATACATTAGCATTCAAAGGCTGCTCTATTTTTCTTTCGAGTTTTTCACTATTGACCGTTATATAAATTTCCATAGAACCCGTTCCAACTTTCAGCGCAAGAATATGTCCGCCATAAGCATCAAATTTATCATCTGTAGCAACTCCGTGAATGTGCAGGGATGGTTTTCCTTCATTCCATGCAATTGAGCCCGTTAAACTTCCCATTTCGACCTTATTGAATGTTTTAGGATTAAATTTCTTTTGATTAAAATCGTAAAATCCAAAAGTAACTTCCTGCGCAAAACCAATTCCGGTAAAATTTGCCGAAGGAATCTGCTGTTCTTTCGCTAAGTTTTCAATCAAGCTGAGTACATTATCTCCCTCACGCAAAACCATCAAATAACCATAAGTAGTTTTGGTATAACGGCATTTTTCATTGTCATTTTTTTGTTGCGCCTGCACACTTACAGCCATACATAAAAATGCTCCAAGTACTATTTTTCTAAATGTTAAATGCATCTCCTGAATATTAAATAATTACAATTTTAAAATTACCCAGATATGTAAACAAATCTTTACACTATTTCGATACGATTATTACAAAACTTCTACATCTGGCTATTTAATTACTTTTTTGGGCAATAAATGGCTTAATCGATTGTTATAAATAGATATTTAGAGGTCAAAATTGCTTCTATACATTTCAAAATAAATTTAAGTATGAAAAGAATATTGTTTTTAATTATAATCGTTACTTCACTTCAAGCTTATTCTCAGGGAGAAGTTAAAGGGAAATATCAGCCTATTCAATCTAAAACTCCGGAAACTAAAGAAGTTATTCCGCCAACGGAAACACCGCCGCCGGATGAACCTACTCTTGCAAAAGACCCGATTGTTTTAAAAATAAATCCGGAGGAACTTTTTAAGGACAACACGCTTTATAAAAGAGAGGCAAACGTTGAAGGTATTTTTTACAGAAGAAATGAATATTTAGGAGGATTTGTAACCAAATCAACAACCTCAACCATTCGTTATCGTGATGCTGCTTTTGTTGACGGTGATAAAATTAGAGTATATCTTAATGATAAAGTGATCGAACCGGAAGTTAGTCTGGTAGGAGAATTTAAAGGATTTAAAATAAACCTGGTAAAAGGAATGAATAAAATTGATTTTGAAGCTTTAAACGAAGGTTCAGCATCACCAAACACAGCCGAATTTCAGGTTTATGACGACAACGGAAAAGTGATTGAAGCCAGCCAATGGAATGTTGGAACAGGCTACAAAGCTGTAATTATTTTATATAAAGACTAAATTTGACTATTAATTCAAAAAAGCCTGTAGAGAAATCTACAGGCTTTTTACTTTTTACTATTCACTGATCACTAATTCCCTGACCACTATTTAACTGATGACTAATTAACTGATCACTGACCACTAATTGCCCCCCTTTCTTCCATACATCAAAATCCTTTTAAAAGCATAAATAGCAGGAAGTTTAGGAAAATTTACTGCAATTCTCTCTTTATACGTTTTAATAAAAAGTTCTTTTTGTTCGCCTTCAAGCCTTTCGATATAAGGAATTAATGCCGAACCCGAAATAAAATTATAAAGCGTTTCGTGATCATCAGCAATAATGGGATACACTTTCTGAAGGATTTCAATATCCTTAAGACCTCCGTCAAAAAGTATTTGTGCATATTCGTCAAGACCTAAAACCGGAGAATCTCTTTTATAACCTTTTAAATAAGATTTAAACGGTTCTTCATCAACAAGTTCAGAAAGGATTTTATTGAGTTTATTTTTTGGCTGAACGGGCATTTGTACGGCAAACTGCCCATCTTTATTCAGTAATTTTAATAAATTCGGAAACAAACTTTCATGATCGTATGACCATTGTAAAGCTGCATTGCTAAAAATCAAATCCCATTTTTCACCAGAATTTATGGTTTCTTCTGTAGTTGCTTTTTTAAAATGGAGATTATCAGTTTCTAACGATTTTGACTTTTCCAGCATTTCTGCAGAAGAATCTATACCCAGAAAATGAGCCTCTTTAAATTTATCTGCCAAAATAGAAGTCTGTTCTCCCGTACCGCATCCTAAATCAATAGCTTTCATTCCTTTTTGCGGTTGTATAAATTCTATTAAATCATAAAATGGTTTGTATCGAATATCTTTAAACTTGTTATAAACATCTGGATTCCAAGGCATACTTTGATTTTTTAAATTAAAAATAAGGGAATTGTAAATTCGCTTTTTGCAATAAATACTAAGATACTAAATTTCAATTTTTGTAGATTAAAACCAACTCACAATAATCTCATAAAAAATAATTATATAAATCGCTTTAAAATTATACCGATTGGTATATATTTGTATAACTAAATCATTTCAAGATGAGTAAAGCAGAAAAAACTAAGCAATTTATAATTGAAAAAACAGCTCCAATCTTTAATACAAAGGGTTACAGCGGTACATCTATAAATGATATGACAACAGCAACAGGTCTTACCAAAGGAAGTATTTACGGTAATTTCGAGAATAAAGATGAAGTTGCCATTGCTTCTTTTAAGTTTAATGTGAAAAAGCTTCACGATGTTTTAAGCCGGGAAATCGAAAAACAAAGAACTTTTAAAGAAAAATTGCTAGTTTATCCACGCGTTTATGCCAAATACCCAAGTCTGGATGTAACACTTGGAGGCTGTCCTATTTTGAATACTGCTATTGAATCTGACGATACGCATCCGGTTCTTAAAAAATATGCCGAAAGAACGCTGTTGTATTGGAAAGAGAAACTAATGTACCTCATCAATCAGGGTATAAATGCCGGAGAATTTAAAGCAAAATCAATTAATGTTGAAAACACAGCTTTAACCATAATTGCATTGATTGAAGGAGGCATGATGATAAGCAAATTAACAGGAAGTGACACTGATTTATCTGCTATAATGCTTTCGCTTAACAAAATTATCGACGACTTAGAATAAAGCAATATTCTACCGATTGCTTTTTTTATATACAAAAATATACCGATTGGTATAATTACTAATTTAAAATTTAAATAATGAAAACAAAAACAAGATTAGAAGTGCTGCAAGATCACATTGGCGGGGAATTTGTGCTTTCACCTTCTCCATTTATGCTTTGGATGAAACCTATCGTTGTTGTAGCTGAGCCTGGAACAGTAACTTTTAAATATCACATTAGAGAGGAAATGACAAATCCAATTAAATCTCTTCACGGCGGAGTTACGGCGGCAATTGTAGATGATTGTATTGGTGCGACGTTATTTTCGCTTGACGAGGAACATTTTTACACTACAATAAACCTGACTATTGATTACTTCGCTCCTGCTCATTCCGGAGACAATATTCTGGCTAAAACTTCTATAATAAAAAAAGGGAAACAATTCGTGAATGCGCAATGCGAGATTTGGAATGAAACCGAAACAAGACTAATTGCCAGAGGATATTCTAATCTCTTTAAAACCAATGTAGTCAAAAAAGTTCTTTAATATCGATTCACTTTTATAAGACAAGGGCGTAAAATGGAAATTATATAAAAATTGTAGGAAATTATATAAAAATTTAAGTTATATAGAGTCTAAATTTGAGTATAGTAAATTTCTTAAATATTTGATTTATTGTAAGTTTTAAGTAAGTATTTTTCTAGTTAGCAAACTATTTAATGCAGCTTTTATTTACAATTAAATTAGTTTCAATCGTACTTTACTTTCCGTTTTTTATAAAAGTGAATTCTTAATCATGCAGTGAGGAAACAGCAACTATTTGCTGCAGGCGGAAATATATAATTAAGGGTTTCAAAAGCATCTAATTTTTAACTAAACTAAAAATTATGAAAAAATTTGCCTTATTAATTTATATCATTTCTATTCAAAGTTTTGGACAGATTTATGTTGGCGCAAGTACTCCCGTTTATGTAAAAAACCAGGTTCTTTACGTAGGACAAACCATAAACCTTGCCGCAAATTCAAATTTATATCTGCGTAATTTATCTCAGCTGGTTCAGGGTACAACAGGAACTTCGACTAATGTAGGAACCGGAATAATTTCTGTTTATCAGGAAGGAAGCGCAGATAATTTTGACTACAATTACTGGTGTTCTCCCGTAGGCGTAAACGTAGCTGCAACCGGAAATCGAAATTTTGGTATTACACTGCTAAACAGGCCTACAACCTCAACGGCTTCGACTGCCGCAACAATCCTTCCGTTAGCAAGTTATGACGGAATTGCAAATCCGCTTTCTATTGCTTCACGATGGATTTATAAATTGACCAATGCCAATAGTTATTCGCAATGGGTTCAGGTAGGAACTACTACTACACTGGCACCCGGTGAAGGTTTCACCATGAAAGGAACCAGTGGCACTGATGCTGTAGACCCGGAAGGAACAGGAGCAAATAATCCCGGCGGAACTGGCGCTCAGCGTTATGATTTTAGAGGAAAACCCAATGACGGAAATATTACCGTTACCGTTGGTGCGGGAAATGCCTCAACCTTAACCGGAAATCCATATCCTTCTGCCTTGCATTTAAATGCTTTTTTATTAGATCCGCTAAACAGTGCCTGTACGGGAATTGCTTATTTCTGGGAACAGGACAAAACCACAAATTCACACTTAATTAAGGCTTACAGAGGCGGATATGCCACTTATTCACCCGGAAGTTTAGGTTCAAACGGTATTTATGTTCCGGCCACTTTTAATAGTTATAATGGTGATGGTTCGTTAAATACGGTTGGTACTTCGTCTGGGCTTATGCGTCAGCGTAAATACTCGCCTATTGGACAGGGATTTGTAATTAAAGGCGCTGCAAACGGAACGGTAACCTTTAGAAATTCGTATCGAATATTTTATAAAGAAGGCGCAGGTTTGTCGCAATTTGAAAAACCCGCAAAAGATAAAACCACTGCTAAAACCGAAGCAACAGCTAAAACTGAAAAAGCCGAAGAATCAAATGATATTCCGCACATCAGGATAAATGCTATTATCAACAACGAATTTACCAGACAGCTGGCTCTTGCATTTTTACCGGAAGCTACTGACGGAGTTGACAGAGGTCTTGACGCCGTAAGCATGGACAATTTTCCCAGCGATACTTTCTTTTTGATGGAAGGAAAAAATTATATTATTACAGGTACTAATTTTGATATTACCAAACAAATTCCTTTAACCGTAAAGGCCGAAGCCAGCACTACCCTTAAATTTTATATTCCCGAAGTTATCAACTTCGACCCTGCGCAAAATATATTTATATATGATGCTTCAGATGCATCGTATCATAATATTAAAACGGGGAATTATGAAGTTACCATTCCGGCAGGCGTATTCCCGGATCGTTTTAAAATTACTTTCACAAACAAAACACTGGGCACAGATGAAAATGCTAAAAGTAATTTTTTCATTATGCAGGACAATTCAAGCCGTTTATTAAAAGCTTCAAATCCGGATTTTATTTTGTTTAAGTCATTTTATCTCTATGATATGGTGGGTAAAACAGTTCGGTATAAAGAGAACTTGGGGGTTGAAGAAAACTATAGTTTCTCTACTTCCGGCTTAAGTTCCGGAGTATATATTGCGACCTTCATAACTGCTGATAATGAAAAAATATCCCAAAAAGTAATTATTTCGAATGCAGGAAATTAATAATGTTTTTTATTGCCTTTCAACTATCTAAAACCTGAAATTATGAAAAATACAGCCTCAAAAAACCACCAGGCATTATTACTACTCGTTTTTATTTTTTTATCCTTTATATCATACGCTCAGGTCGGAATTGGAACTACTACTCCTAATGCCAGTTCAGTATTAGATATTACCTCAACTACTCAGGGTATGCTGACTCCCAGAATGACTACCGCCCAAAGAGCTGCCATAACAACTCCTGCTGACGGATTAATTGTATATGATACTGATTTAAAAGCTTTTTATTATTATTCATCAGGTACAACGTCATGGTTAGTGGTGAGCAGCGGTGTAAATCCCAGATTAAATTTTAAACGTATTCGATCTACAGATAATTTAGCAACCGTTTTGGCAGCAGAACTGACTGCAGGCGGAGGATCAAAATATCTTTTAAACTCAAATACATTATATGAAATAAATGGTACTGTTACTTTCAATTTTCCTATAGAATTAAATAATGCTTATGTACACGGTTTAGATTCAAATGATGATATTATACTTAGAACAACAGGAAATATTTTTGAAGGCGCTACAGGAGGAAATATAAAAAATGTAACCCTTAGAGCAGCAACAGGAAGTGTTTTTAACCTGAGTGGATCAGCAACTCAAAATTTAGTTTTTAGGGACTGTATCGTTGCCAATTCGGCAAGTGTAGGGACAATATCTGGTTTTGGACTTGTATTTTTGAGTATTGTCAATTTTACGGGAAATACAACCGGAATAACTTATAACAATATTAATCTGCTTTTACTAAGTAATATGGGTTGGTTTAGCAATAATACCGGAACTTATGAAAAACTAACCGGAACTTTTACATTAGTAGAAAAACAAGGTGGTTTTAGTCAGGTTGACGGAACTGCCGTAGGATTTGATGTTTCTACATCCGGGCTTACTATTACTGGAGATGCTGTATTAGAATCTGTTGTTTTTACGGGTTCAAATACAACAGGGTATGTAAAAGGCTATACAACGGGATCGTATACAGGATATAATTTTACTAATAGCTGGAGCGTAAGAGCTGCCGGAATTCCTAATGAAACTGACGCAAGTGCTGTTGGTGATATGTCTATGGATTATACTGTTGGAAGTGGACTTGGAGTCACCTTTAACTCTGCAAATCCTAGTAATATTGTAAAAGTTGGCGCAACTGGTACTCCCACTACCACATACACGAATTTATTCAGGTTCTCAACAGATAATGTTAATCGATTACGATATCAGGGAAAAAAGAAACGAATTTTCCAAATTGGAGGATCTATATCTTTTCAGGTTCCTTTTGCCGGAACTTATATTATTTATGTGGGTAAAAATGGAACTCCCATAACTCAATATAAAATTTATGGGAGAGGCCAAGCAACAAATGATATAGTAGTTTTACCCATTAATGCATCAGTAGAATTAGTTAATGGTGATTATATTGAAATTTTTGCACAGCGTTACACAGGACTTACTGGTGATATCGTCGTACCCAATATGACAATTACAATTAAATAATTTACTCATTTGTATAAAAAAATGTAGTCCCTACGGGACAATAATATCGGGTAATGCATTTTTTTGTACCGATCTGAAACTCCTAACGGAGTTTTTTTTCTGCAGCAAATTTCCAAACATTTTCTAGCGACCAGAAACTCCTAACGGAGTTTTTTAAATCCTAATGCATTTCTGCAAACATAAATTCTGTTAGGAATTTCATATCCTAGAAAAAAAATAAATTCTAATACATTCTGCAAACGTAAACTCCGTTAGGAGTTTCATATCGGTAGAAAAACCAATATCGACCACAGAAAAATTGTCCCGTAGGGACAACATCTCATTAAACATACAAATCAAATATTAAAAAGAGGCTGACTCAAAAATATGATCAGCCCCTTTTATATAATTGATAATTAACCATTAACAATTCACAATTCCTCAAAATCCCCCGGTTTCCAGCTTCCGTTAAAAGCGGCGGCTTCCGGGCCGTAAATTCTAAAATAGGCAAACCAGCCTCTGTTAGGAAGCGTTTTTATCCATTGTCCTTCTTTTCCCTCAGGAGCTTTTGGTCCAAAATACAAATCGATACTCTTTCCTCCTATTTTATCTTTCAATTCAAATAAAGAACGAAGAGCCGCTTTATTCTGATCTGTTATAACCTGACTTCTCGTAAGCGCATCATAAATAGTTACCGACCAAAAAAGCTTTGCAGGAACAGGCGTAGGAATCGTAAGCTTGTATGTTTTTCCGCCATCCACATATTTTCCTGTGCCGTCTTTAAGTCCAAGCCAGTACAACGATCCAGAACCTTCTTTTCTGCGAAACATTGAAGGAGAGGCTCCAATAGCCTGATAAAACCATGTTTCGCGACCATCAAGATCTACATAATTTTGGGTATTGAAGTCTCCGTCTTCAAATCTTAAGCCAACCCATTCCCATTTTCTGTCATTCCATACTACTTTATCAGGGCGGCGATCAGCAAACGATTGTACTCTCATTTGCGCATTTGCTATTTTCGCCGCTTTTTCGAGTATTCCTTTCAAACGTGCATCTGGTTTAAAAGGTTTTCCTTTTATGATACCCAATACAGCCAGTTCTCCGTAATAATTTCGATACCCATCATAAGCAGGTTCACGCTGAATTACATCGTTTAGCGATTCCCAGTATTTAATATTATTTTCCCACGCAACAGGTGTTGTATTTTGAGGTTTATCTGTAAGTTCAAGCCAGCTTGGATCTTTCCAGTCGGCTCCTTTGTTTAGCGGATATACTTTTACTGTTTTAATGCGTTCCATAGCCGCTTTTACATCACCGCCTACAGGAAGCGATCGTATCCCAACTGTAAGATTATTTGATGAAGATTTCCATACATAATAACCAGAACCCGGAACAGAGCCTTTATAAGCAGGCGGAAGTAATAAATGTTTCCCTCCATTTCCTGCATCAGGCCCCGGAATACCCATATCGGCAACCCATCGCTGGTTTACATCCATAGCAACCACAATAAGCGGTCCTTTAGGAACATCAATAATCATTGGCCCTTTTGACAAATCAATTGGAATTGGACCATACGGAGTATCAGAGTTTAATGTAAACCCAATTTGCCCTGGTTTAGTGTCTAATGTTCCAAATGAACTGTTTGGGATAATTTTAATCGTGTCGTTTCCTTTTACCAAACCTTCACCAGAAACTGTTGGATAGAAAAATTTATAAGCTTGTATTGCCCTGTTTAAATCAGCATCATCGTATGCTTTTTGTATTGTTTTTTCGGTTGGATATCCTCCAACAAATTCATAACCGTCTGAACTTGAATCTGACGAGTTATTGTCTAAAACTGAAGTATCAGATTCTTTTTTACAGCTGCTTAAAACAAGAAGAAGCAGACTAAAATATAGAAATAGCTTTTTCATAAAAAATGGTTTTATAGTTATTTCGCTTTCGCGGATTTTCCTGTTTTTGAGCCTTTGTTTTCACTCAGGTTATACGTTACTTTTTCAATTTTTCCGGTAAATTCAAAAGGGAGTTTATAATTAAAATCAACTGGAGAACCGGCATCCATTCCCACATCTAAACCTTCATTAAGAGATATTTGAATAGGTATTGTTCTTTCCAGATGTTCTTCTCCTACTTTTTTGCCATTAACAAGCAGTGTAACCGTTGCTCCTTTTCCTCTTTCTTCCCCTTTGCCTTCATATTTAAAATCAACAACCAGTTTTACTTTTCCTTTTGGCAATACTTCATTTCCTGTAACTGTAGGACGTTCTAAAGCAAGATTATTGTAAACAAAACTTGGTTTACCGTTTTGTACATAAAGTCCGTAACCGCCTACTAAACCTCCGTGTGTTACAATCATTCCTTCTGCTCCATTATCTGGAACATCAATATCGGCGGTAATTGACCATGATTTATTAAGGATTCTTGGAGCGGCTTCATTTGGTAAACCCACTTGTCCGGAATAATAAGTAAAAGTATTGGTGTCTCCGGCCAGCGTTGGTCTTCCCATTAATTCTCCGTTCAGTCTTTCAACAGCACGCCAGTCCAGCGGAAGTACATTGTATTTAGCCGCTTCAACCCACCATAAATCCTGCATTTCTCTTAATTTCTGCGGATTTTTTGCTGCTAAATCATTGGCCTGACTAAAATCTTCATCGACTTTATAAAGCTCCCATTTTTGTTTATCGGGATCAAATGCACCACGATTTGGATTCCACGGTGCAAATGATAATGCCGAAGCCATCCAGCCATTGTGATAAATACCTCTGTTTACAGCCAGTTCAAAATATTGGGTTGTATGTTTTTCTTTTGCTTTGGCATCATTAAAAGTATAAGCAAAACTAATTCCTTCAATAGGCTTTTGAGTAATACCATTTACAACTTCAGGTGGTGTAATACCAATGACATCATAAAGCGTTGGTACAACATCAATGGTATGTGTAAACTGGCTTCTTAAACCTCCTTTGTCTTTAATTTTGGCAGGCCATGAAATAATCATAGGGTTTCGTGTTCCTCCAAAATGACTTGCCACCTGTTTTGTCCATTGAAAAGGTGTATCCATTGCCCACGCCCATTCTGCCGTAAAATGATTAAAATGTTTTGGCCCGCCCAACTCGTCTATCACTTTAAGGTTATCCTGCCATTTTTCGGGAATTCCGTTAAAAAATAAATTTTCATTTACAGAACCTTCTATTCCGCCTTCGGCACTGGCGCCATTATCTCCGGCAATGTAAATAATAATGGTATTATCTGCATCGGGCAATTGTTTTACAGCATTGACCACTCTTCCCATTTCATAATCACAATGTGAACCGTATGCCGCAAATACTTCCATCATTCTGGCATACAAACGTTTTTGATCGGCATTGAGTGAACTCCACGCTGGCAGACTTTCTGGTCTTGGAGTAAGTTTTGCATCTGGCGGAATAACACCCAGTTTTTTCTGTCTTTCAAAAGTCTGCTCTCTGTAAGCATCCCAGCCCATATCAAATTTACCTTTGAACTTGTCTATCCAGTCCTGCGGAGCATGATGCGGTGAATGTGCCGCACCCGGGGCAACGTATAAAAAATAAGGTTTATCTGGCGCGATCGATTTTACTTTTTGTACCCATGCAATAGCATGATCTGCAAGGTCGACTGTCATGTGATAATTTGGATCTTTAGAAACTGGAACAAGATTTCGGTTTTCAAACAAAACCGGGTTCCAGTGATTCATATCTCCAGAATTAAATCCATAAAAATATTCGAAGCCTAATCCGTTTGCCCAGCGGTCAAACGGTCCTGCTTCACTGGTTTCCCAAGCAGGTGTATTGTGATTTTTACCAATCCATGCCGTCATGTAACCATTTTGACGTAAAACTTCGGCAATGGTTGCGGCATTTTTGGGTAGTATACAAACTGCGCCGTCATAACCTGTAGCCGCTTCTGTAATTCCGGAAAAAGAAACTGAGTGATGATTTCGTCCTGTTATTAAGGCTGCACGCGTTGGACTGCAAAGCGCTGTAGTATGAAATTTATTGTAACGAATTCCTTCTGCTGCAAGTTTATCCATTGTTGGCGAAGGTACGCCGCCGCCAAAAGTACTAAACTGTCCAAATCCCGAATCATCTAATAAAATGAGCACCACGTTTGGTGCGCCTTTTGGAGCTTTTACAGGCTGAGGAAATTGCGGCGGATCTGAATCCAGATACGTTCTGCCCACATATCCTGAAAAATGAAAATCAGGTTGCGGCAAAACTTTTGGAGTTTCCGGTTTTTCATTTTCCTGGCTAAAAGTAACCTGTGTACCAATAATTACAAATAATAGAAGTATTGCTTTATTTTTTATGAAAATTAAAGCAGCATTTAAAATGTCGTTTGTTTTCATGATTTGTGGTTTTAAGGGACAACTAAGTTACAACTTACTAAGAACCAAAATCTTACAAATAGGTTTCAAATTATAATTTGAAACCTATTTGCTCTGATTCCACAAAAAAAAACCATTCAAATTAATGAATGGTTTCAGTATATTTTATATAAACAATTTGTTAGAGCATCTTTTCTCTTTCCCAAAAACGATGTCTTCCTAAAGCTTTTATAAAAGAAGTGTTTAAAGCTTTGTCAGCAATAGTATTGCTAATTAAAACTCCTGCATCCTTCTCTTTTATATCGCTGTTTGTTTTTATTATTTGAATTCCTTCTGCTTCAGCTGCAATAAACTTACAGTGATTATAGGAATCATTTATAAATTCTTTCACTTCCTTGATTCTTGAAAGTTCTTTAATTCCTTTTCCTCCCGGAATAAAAACCCCGTCAAAAAGTACCGAAGCTGCAATTTTATAAGTTTGATCCACCGGAATGGCTGTTCCGTCTTCTGATGTAATTGTTCCTAAATGCGGTGCAATAATTACTGCTTTTGCACCTGCATTTTGAAGCGCCGTTTTCATTGCTTTTACTGATGATGCATTTACGCCTTCAGCACATAAAAAAGCAATCTGGCGTGTTGCAATAGTATTCGAAATAGTTGGATTTTTCAGCATACTTAAAGCATCAGAATTTTTAATGCTTTGTTTCACTTTTGTTGGTTCGTGATTGCCTTTATCATCGGCACCAACTCCATGATTGATGGGTTTTTCGATATTCTTTGGAACCGGAATTCCTAAGGATTTGGCAACTTTTGATGCCAGATTACCATCAACTTGATTTAGCAGCCCAAGCATTCTTTCTCTAATTGCAACAGTTTCAACTTTACCAAGTTCAAAAGACAATGCGTTTGCAATATGATCTTGTTCTACCGGAGTCTGGCTGTTATAAAAAAGTACGGCCTGACTAAAATGATCTGAAAAACTTTCGCTTCTTTCTCTTATTTTATGAGCATCAATTCGCTCATTAAAACTGGCAAAACCTCCTTCGTCAATTTTTGCCTGAAAAGGACATCCGCCGCCTAGGGAATTAGGATGATAACTTACTTTACCAACTGCAATTTCCTGACGCATATGCCCGTCACGCTGATTGTTGTGCATAGGCGCAATGGTTCTGTTAATTGGTATTTCATGAAAATTAGGACTTCCTAACCTTGATAATTGTGTATCTGTATAAGAAAATAAACGGCCTTGTAATAACGGATCATTTGTGAAATCAATTCCCGGAACTATATGCCCCGGATGGAACGCAACCTGTTCTGTTTCTGCAAAAAAATTGTCTGGGTTTTTATCCAGTACCATTCTTCCAATAATGGTTACCGGAACCAATTCTTCAGGAACTAATTTTGTTGGGTCTAAAAGGTCAAAATCATATTTATGTTCATCGCTTTCCGGAATAATCTGAACACCTAATTCCCATTCAGGGAAATTTCCGGTATCGATCGCTTCCCATAAATCCAGTTTATGAAAATCAGAATTTTTACCTGATATTTTTTGTGCTTCGTCCCAGGCAACAGCATGAGTTCCTAATTTTGGTTTCCAGTGAAATTTTACAAAATGAGATTCGTTTTGTGCATTCACAAATCTAAAGGTATGAACTCCAAAACCTTCCATCATTCTTAAACTTCTCGGAATTGCCCTGTCGCTCATTACCCACATAACCATATGCATGGATTCTGGCATTAAGGAAATAAAATCCCAAAAAGTATCATGTGCAGACGCCGCCTGCGGAATTTCATTGTGCGGTTCGCCTTTAACAGCGTGAATTAAATCTGGAAATTTCATGGCATCCTGAATAAAGAATACCGGAACATTGTTTCCAACTAAATCAAAAATACCTTCCTGAGTATAAAATTTTACGGCAAATCCACGAACATCGCGTGCTAAATCTGTTGATCCTCTTGAACCGGCAACAGTTGAAAACCTAACAAAAACGGGAGTTTTAATACTTGTGTTGTTTAAAAATCCGGCTTTAGTATATTTTTCCATGGTTTTATAAAGTTCAAAATATCCATGAGCTCCAGAGCCTCTTGCGTGAACGATTCGTTCCGGAATGCGTTCGTGATCAAAATGAGTTATTTTTTCTCTAAGAATAAAATCTTCTAAAAGAGACGGTCCTCTTTCTCCTGCCTTTAAGGAATTGTTATTATCATTAATCTTAACTCCCTGATTAGTGGTCAAAAACTGATTTTCTCCATTCGATCTATTTAAATCTAAATCTCTTTGTTTTCCATCAGAATTATCCTGATTTGTTTTCTTTGAATTTTTCATTTGTTTCTTGATTTAAAATGTATTGGTGACTTAATAATTGGTCTATTTCGATAGAAGAATATTTAGCAAAATAGCTAAACAAAGTTAGAAGGCTTTTCATGTTAAATATTATACAATTTGGTTTCAGGCTTATAACATTCATATTACAATATCCATGATATCAATTATTTAATCCTATAATTATATAATTACGAAATCTAATCGTATAACTAAAAAAGGTGTTTCTAAAAGTAATTTTGAGTAAGTCACTTTAAAAACACCGTACATGATTTTTAATGTTATTATACAATTGGTTGTGGTTTCAATTATGGCAACATCAGCCATGACGTGGTTTAGTTATGCCATGTCAAAAAGCTTTAGAGAATTGTATAAAGAACCGGTGCTTTTGAGTTATGCTATCGACAAAATGAAAATAGAGCTCTCACCGAAGTCAAAAAAAATCTGGGGCTGGTTATTACATTATATAATTGGTCTTTTGTTTGTTATAGGATATCATATTATTTGGGTAAAGGATATACTGCCAATTTCACCGTTAACCGCTCTTATATTAGGAGTGATAAGCGGTGTAGTTGGCATAGTCAGCTGGATAATTATTTTTAAGATGACCCACCATCACCCCCCAATTGATTTTAAGGGTTATTACATTCAGCTGTTCTTTGCCCATATAATTTTTGCCATTGTCGCCACGGCGCTCTACTCTGTTACGTTAACACTTTTAATATTAGCAAACGCATATGTCACTGTCTAAATACAACGAAAAAAGAGATTTTAAACAAACCCGCGAACCAAAGGGTAAAATCGGAAAATCAGGAAGTGAATTGATTTTTGTCGTTCAAAAACATGCTGCATCACATTTGCATTATGATTTTAGGTTAGAAATGGATGGCGTTCTTAAAAGCTGGGCTGTTCCAAAAGGTCCATCACTTGATCCGGAAATAAAACGCCTCGCCATGATGGTCGAGGATCATCCGTACAGTTATAAAGATTTTGAAGGTACAATTCCCGAAGGAAATTATGGTGCCGGAAATGTTATTGTCTGGGATAACGGAACGTATACTTCTGACGAAAAAACCGCCTCAGACGAAAAACAATTATTAGCCGATTTGAAAAAAGGACGTTTAAGTTTTATCTTAAAAGGAAAAAAACTTAAAGGGGAATTTTCATTGGTAAAACTTCACGGAAAACAGGAAAACGCCTGGCTGTTGATCAAAAAACAAGATAAATATGCTACAAATGCTGATATTTTAGAAAAAAATAAATCGGTTATTTCTAAAAGAAGTTTAGAAGAACTGGAGAAAAAATCTGAAAAAGTAAAGGCAAAACCAGAAGAAAAAGAAGAAAAGCAAACGATAAAAAAAAAGTCTAAAGCCAAACCTGCCGAAGTTTCTTTTGTAAAACCAATGCTTGCCACGACAGTCGAAAAACCTTTTGATGATGAAGAATGGGTTTTTGAAAATAAATATGACGGCTATCGTACCGTTGCCGTTATTAATCCGGATGAAGTAAATTTATTCAGCAGAAATCAAATTTCGTTCAATGTCAGTTTTAAACCCGTTGCAGACGAATTGAAAAAAATAGATCATACGGTAATTCTTGATGGCGAAATCGTGGTTGAAAATGAATCTGGAAGAGCTGATTTTCAACTTCTTCAAAATTATCTTAAAACAGGAATCGGAAACCTAAAATATTATGTTTTTGATCTGCTCAATTTAGATGGAAATTCGGTTACAGACCTTTCTCTGCTTGACAGAAAAGAGCTTTTGAAAATTTTATTTAATAAATATGATTTTACAAATGTTTTTTATTCGGAACATACTATTGGGGACGGAATTAAACAATTTGAAAAAGCCCGAAAAAATAACAGCGAAGGTATTATTGCCAAAAAAGCTGACAGTAGCTATAATATAGCCACCAGAAGTAATAACTGGCTTAAAATTAAAATTTCTAATGAAGAAGAAGCAATCATCATTGGAATAACAGAACCTAAAAATTCCCGAAAATACTTTGGCGCCATTTTACTGGGCCAATATAATGACGGAGAATTAAAATATATTGGAAAATGCGGAACGGGTTTTTCAGAAGAAGTTCTAAAGGAGCTTTATACAAAGCTTAAACCACTATTTCTGGATAAATCCCCGCTAAACGAAAAAGTTCCAATAAGAGATAAAATTCAATGGGTTAAACCCAAAGTTGTCTGTCAGGTTAAATATTCAGAATGGACACAGGATAATAACCTGAGACATCCTGTTTATCTGGGATTAAGAATTGATAAAAAAGCCAATGAAGTTGTTTTCAGTGGCAAAAGCAAAACTAACCTCAAGCAAAATAAAATGGAAGATTTAAAAGAACACAAAACCGAAAATGATTACGATTTAAAAGTTGGAAAAGCCACTTTACATTTAACAAATCAGAACAAAGTCTATTTTCCTGCTGACGGTATTACAAAAGGCGAAATTATTCAATATTACAATGAAGTTTCATCCCTTATGCTGCCTTATTTAAAAGATCGTCCGGAATCTATGAACCGCTTTCCTAACGGAATTGATGCGCCAAGTTTTTATCAAAAAGATATTGATCTGGAGAAAACTCCAAAATGGCTCAAAACCAAAAAAATATTCTCAGAATCGAACGAAGAAAACATAGATTATCTTATTTGCAATGATAAGGAAACATTGCTTTATATGGCAAATTTGGGCTGTATAGAAATTAATCCGTGGAATTCGACCATAAAAAACATTCATAATCCCGACTGGCTTGTAATGGACCTTGATCCTGCAAAAGAAGACGATTTTCATATTGTTGTTGAAACTGCACAAGTTGTAAAACAAGTTATGGATGAATTGGAAACGGAATGTTTGTGCAAAACTTCGGGCGCGACAGGGTTACATATTTATATTCCGCTTGGTGCACAATACGATTATGATTCGATAAAAATTTTAGGAGAATTAATCGCCAAGGAAGTTCAGACAAGGCTTCCGGATATTACAACAATTGAGCGAAGCATCAAAAAACGAGATAATAAACTTTATATCGATTATCTGCAAAACCGCCGCGGACAAACTTTGGCCGCGCCTTATTCTGTTCGTCCTAAACCTGGTGCAACAGTTTCAACACCTTTAGAATGGAGTGAAGTTACTACTAAATTACATCCGTCGCAGTTTACGATTAAAAATGTATTACAGCGATTTGAGAAAAAAGGGGATTTATGGGAACCTGTTTTATCAAAAGGTGCCAATATTAAAAAGATAATCAAGAAATTAGAAGAGAAACAAGAAAGAGTCTAAGATGACTTTTTCTTTGTTTCTAAACTCGCTTTCAGCATTGACATTAAATCGTCGCTTTGTTTGCTGTGCACCACTTTAAGTTTAGGCGCTTTGGCTGTTTTTCCTTTGGCTTTCTTTTTAATTATATCCAAAAGTTTGGCGGTATATTCATCTTTAAAACCCGTAATATCAAATTTCTCAGTAAGTTGGTCGATTAGTTTTTCGGCCATATCCATTTCTTTGGTGGCTTTTTTAGAAACCGGAGGCAGTTTTAATTCGTCTGTAGCCCTGATTTCCTGTTCAAAACGAATTCGGTTTAAAACAATGACATTTTTGTATGGTTTTAAAATCGCAAGACTTTCTTTGTTTCGTAAAACAAAACGCGTTACGCCTACTTTTCCTGAAGCTTCAAGTGCATCACGAAGCAATCCGTATGCATTCATTGCGCCTTTATCCGGTTCCAGATAATACGGCTGTTCGTAATAAATACTTTGAATTTCTTTTTCGAGAACAAAACTTTCAATAGCAATTGTTTTGGTTTTGATGGCATCTGCGGCTTCAAAATCAGAATCCTCTAAAATGACATATTTATCTTCAATTTTGTAGCCTTTTACAATATTTGCAAAATCAACTTCTTTACCCGTATCTTCATTAACACGTTTGAATTTAATATTGGCATGGTCTTTTTTATCCAGCATGTCCATATCAAGACTGCTCTCCTCTACCGCCGAAAACATTTTTATTGGAATATTAATCAATCCAAAACTCACTGAACCTGTCCATATCGATCTCATAACTCTTTCATTTAATTAGCTTTAAAATTAAATCACAAACACTGATATAGTTTTATAACATCATCAAAAACTTTTATAAAATAACGACCAAAAAAAACGGCGCATAAAGCACCGTTTTTTAATAATTCACAATTAACAATTAATAATTAACCATTCAAATAATTATTTTTTGTCTATTTTATAAAGTCTTCCCTGATCTGTTACCGCATACAAAGCACCATCTGCACCTTGTGTAATATCTCTAAAACGCTGTCCTTCACTTGCCAATAATCTTTCTTCGCCCACCACTTTATTATCTCTTATAACAAGTCGTGCAATATGCGTGGCGCTTAACGAACCTATGAAAAGATTATTTTCCCATTCCGGTACACGATTTCCTGAGTAGAAAGTCATTCCGCTAGGCGAAATCACAGGATCCCAGTAATAAACCGGCTGTTCCATTCCGTCTTTCTGCTGAATAGCATCGCCAATTGGCTGTCCGCTGTATTCAATTCCGTACGTAATAGTTGGCCATCCATAATTTGTTCCGGCTTTCAAACGGTTGATTTCGTCACCGCCTCTTGGTCCGTGTTCGCTCTCCCAGATTTCTTTCGTAACCGGATGCATAGCAAGTCCTTGTGGGTTTCTGTGTCCATATGTAAATATTTCTGGTAAAGCATTTGCACCTCCAAAAGTTGGATTTCCGGGTGCAGGCTGTCCGTCTTTTGTAATTCTGACTACTTTACCAAGACTTGCTGTTAAAGATTGTGCCAAAGGTCTGGTTTGCAAAACAGAACGTTCACCCGTACTTACAACAAGATTTCCGGTTTGATCAAACAGAATTCTTCCCCCATAATGTAAATCACTTGGATTTGCAGGACTTGAACGATAAATTACGGTTGCGTTTTCTATAGTTTTTTCGTCATTTGAAAGTTTACCTTTTGCAACAGCAGAAATATTTCCGCCTGTTACGGCTTCAGAAAATACCCAGTAAATCATTTTGTTTGTTGGATAATCAGGATCAAGGCATAAACCTAATAAACCTCCCTGATTCGCAGGATTTACGGCAGGCAAACCTGTAATTGGCGCACTGACCACTCCGGCAGTTGTCACAATGCGCAAAGTTCCCGTTGTTTTTTGAGTTACCAAAAGTCGGCCGTCTGGAAGCACTTTCACGCCCCACGGACTTGTAAGCGCCGATGTAATGATGTCGGCTTTATATTCTGTATTGGTAGTCATTCCGCTAATTCTGGTTTGTCCGGCAAAAGCAGGTTTATATTGAGTATTTGCAGGATTTGTTTCTACAGGGTTCGTTACGGTTCCGCCTCCATTTTCAGGATCATCATCGTTGTTGTTGCAGCTAAATGCAAATAATGCACTCGAAAGAATCAAAATGTACTTTAAATTTTTCATCGTAGATATTTATTAAATTAATTTGGGTTATAAATTCAAATATCTAAAATAAAAATTCAAAAATTTTATATAATTTAAGATAAGACTTACAGAATTTATATTGAATTTCGATCCCGATTATCATTCCATAGGAATGTTTCATTGATAGAAAAAAATAATAATTGTCCGGGTTTACTTTCCTTAGGCACGTTTGATACGTTCGATTATTAAAAATGATGCCATAATCAAACGTTCCCTACGGAACGTAAATAATAATAACATAATATTTTCTACCGACGAGGTGTTCCTACGGAACATAAAATATTATACAAATATTTTTGGCATAACCTACCAGCTGTATTTCAATATCAATCTAGCATTAAATGGCGTTCCTGCTGTAAAATGAATTTCTTCAACAGGATCAGTTTCATTTGCTAAACGGGATTCTGTTAAAAATTGTGTTTCCTTCCATTTTGTATTAAAAATATTGTCGATGTTTACGCCTATCGAAACTTTTTTAATTTGATAATTTACTGAGAAATCGGTGATGCAGTAACCTTTTGCCACAACCGAATTATCTTCATTCGCCGGACGATCTCCCAAAAATCTCGTTCTTAAACTTCCCGAAAACCCTTTTAAATCTTTTACCGAAAATCCGTTCATTAAAGTATGAACCGGAGCAAGCGGTAAATAATCATTTCCTTTTGGTTCGTCGATTGCTCTTGCGTGTGTATACGTATAATCTGTATTCCAAAATAACCAGTTCGTTAACTGATATCTAAAACCGAAATCAAAACCTTTACGTTCTGTTTTTCCGCTTGGTTCAACAACTGCTTCGTCGCCCACATATACAAATTCCTGTGCTAAATACAAATACCAAATTGCCGAGTTCACGATCATTCTTGGAAACGGTTTCCAGTTAATTCCTAAATCGGCACCGTAGGTTTCAGGCAGGATTTTTTCACCTTTCTGCGCTACCACTACGCGTGTATCGTTGCTGTGAAATCCTTTTCCCATTTTTAAGAAATATTGTAATTTTTCATTTTGGGTATAAAGGAAATTCAGTTTTGGGCTTACAATTGCTTTTGTCTGCGTTTGATTGGTGTAAGTTGAAGCTAGTTGATCTTCATATCCAAACTTAAAATAATCCAATCGCAAACCTCCATTTATTAACCATTTTCCAGATGTAAAATCTAAACTACTATAAGAAAACAAATTTGTTTGGTTGACGTTTCCTAAACTCAAATATTCTAAAACCGTTTTTCTATTTAAAGTATGCGATAATTCCACATCTTTATTATTGTCATTTCGTAATCCTGCCCCTAATTTAAAAAGCCATTTGTCGCTGATCTTCTCATTATATTCTGATTGAAAACCTACAATTGTTCTGTTTTCTTTTTGTTTGATTTGATCGCCGTTTACAGGATCATTCAGGAAAGTAAAATTCGAATACAATTCAAAATCATATTTGCTCAAATACGCTGTGTTTTTAATATGCGTGTTTTCATCGATTTTGGCATCGTATTGTAAGTTGAAATTAGTTCTTCCAGTGTTTCCTCCTTCGTTTGGGTCAATTGCGCCATAATGCGAAATGGTTCCGTCATTTACGGCACGATCCGGAATTTGTCCGCTGGCGTCCCATTGACTTTTAAAATGCGAAACAGCAATTGCCAGTTTGTCGCCGTTATTCATTTTTGCAGCATATTTTCCAAACAAATTGATTCGGTTAAAGTTTTGCGGCGCATCAAAATAACCATCGGTCATCATATATTCTCCCGCAAAATAGGCCGACTGATTTTCTTTATTCAGCAAATTGAACAAAGCCACCGTACGAAAAGTATCAAACTGTCCGCCTTCAAAAGAAAGTGAACTATTTTGTAAAGCATTTTTGGTATTAAAACCAACATATCCTGCGGTTGTAAAATCACCTTTATCTGCAAAATAAGATCCTTTATCAAAATCGATATTATCTACCGTTTCCGGAATTACAAAATGAAGATCGGCATAGCCTTGTCCGTGTGCGTGCGAAACCATATTCACCGGCATTCCATCTACAGAAACATTAATATCTGTTCCATGATCGCAGTCAAAACCACGCAGGAAAATCTGTTCTGCTTTTCCTCCGCCCGCGTGCTGACCAATAAAAAGTCCCGGAACTTTTCGCAATAAATCCTGCGAATTAGATACGGGTTGAATTTCTAAATCTATTTTGGAGATTGTATTAAGATATTTTAGATTATTGGTAATCGTAACTTCTTCCAATAAAAAAGGTTTTTCTTCTAATTGAATCGATAGATTTTCATTTGATAAAAGCTTTATTTTCTGTGTAATAAATCCTTGTTTTGAAATTTGAAGGCTGTCGCCGATTTTAGTTTCTTCTAAAGTAAATTTTCCGTTTATATCCGTATGAGCGTGCGTTTTAGAAATTAAATTCCGAATCAAAACATCAGATAATGGTTTTCCGTTTGCACCATTTACAGTTCCTGAAACTGCTTGTGATTTTGCCGAAAAAGTGAGGATAAAAACAGAGAAGAAAAATAGAAATCGCATGTAATAAGTTTTGGTATTGGATCGCAAAAATACTATTCTGAGTTTTGGAATGCAATTAATTTTTTAACACATAGAGACATAGTTTTTCTTTGTGTATAAAGGCGTTTCACTTGTTTTTAATGCACATAGTTGTGCGTTTAAAGCTTTGTCAAAGTTTAAAACTTTGACAAAGCTGCGCCATCAAAATGCGTAAAGCTATGTGCAAAAAACCAGTTTTTTTAATATCCTCTTTTCAAGAATTAAAAAATCTATGTTTCTATGTGTTTAAATAAAACTGCTGTAAACAAAAAAATCCCATTACAAAATGGGATTTCTTTACTATCTAAAAAATGCAATTAATATTTAATAGCAATTTTACCAATCGTTTTTCCGGATTCTAAAAGCTGATGCGCTTTTTTAAGATTCTCAGCCGAAAGTCCTTTATAAGTTTCCTTTAAAGTTGTTTTTAAAACGCCTTCGTCTAGTAAATCGGCGATTTTATTTAAAATATGATGCTGTTCGATCATGTCTTCTGTTTGAAACATCGAACGCGTGTACATTAATTCCCATGAAAAGGAAACACTTTTCCCTTTCAGTTTATTTAAAACAACAGGTTCTGCACTTCCGGTAATGGATGCAATATGTCCTTGAGGTTTAATTAATTCTGCCATAATATCCCAATACGCATTTGTATCAACAAAATCTAAAATAAAATCTACGTGCTGAAAACCCGCTTCTCTAACCGAAGTAACTAAATCTTTATGATCAACCACAAAATCGGCTCCCTGCTGTTTACACCATTTTATTGTTTCCGGACGTGAAGCTGTCGCAATAACCGTTAATCCTGCAATTTTCTTTGATAGCTGAATGGCGATAGAGCCAACGCCGCCGGCACCTCCAATAATTAAAATAGATTTTCCTTTGTCTTTTTCAGGATTGATTCTGATTCTGTCAAAAAGAATTTCCCAGGCTGTTAAACCAGTTAACGGAATCACGGCAGCTTCTGCATTGGTTAATGATGTTGGTTTATTGCCTACAATTCTTTCGTCAATAATTTGAAATTCGGCGTTGCTTCCTTGTTTGGTTAAATCTCCGGCGTAATAAACCGGATCTCCAACTTCAAACAAAGTTACTTTTTCGCCGACTGCCTGCACAATTCCTACAGCATCCCAGCCAATAATTTTTGGGGTTTCCAGAACAGTATCTTTTGCAGCGCTTTGGCGAATTTTAAAATCTACCGGATTTACAGAAATGGCATCAATTTTTACTAATAAATCGTGCGCTCCGGGTATTGGTTTTGCAGTTTCAAATTCTATAAAACTGTCTTTTTCTTCTATGGGTAATGATGATTTGAATCCTATTGCTTTCATCGTTTTCTAAATTTTTAATTAAAATATACTAACAAAGATACGAGGGCTTTAACTCTTATAACTTGTATATTTTTATAAAATATCGGTACAAATTTTTCAATGCCTTTTATTTGTTCTCTCGCAGATTTTGCAGATTAGCAGATATTTTTATTTATCAGCTCAATCTGCAAAATCCGCGGGAAACATATTTTTTAAAGCAAATCTCTTTAAAATAATAGAGCTGATATATTTTTATTTTATATTGGTCGAAATTCGGCATTTTTGTTTAAACACATAGAAACATAGATTTTTAATTCTTGAAAAAGAGGATATTAAAAAAAACTCGTTTTTTCACACATAGCTATGTGCATTGAAAGAAGTGAAACGCCTTTACACACAAAGAAAAACTATGTTCCTATGTGTTTAAAAAACTTTAAATTTGCTAAATCAAACTTCTCAAAATGAATATCCGCAAAGCCAATATATCCGATTCAAAATCCATTGCTCCTATTTTATTACTGGCAATGGAAGATATCATTTACAAATATATGGGCAAAAAGGATCATGACAGCGCACTCGAATTGGTTTCTTATTTTACAGCAAGAGAAGGCAATCAATATTCGTATGAAAATTGTTTTGTAGCCGAGTCTGAAAATGAAATTATTGGCGCCGTCAGCGTTTATAATGGTGTCGATTTACGTGAATTACGCGCTCCTATTATTGATTATGTACATCTCAACTTTAATCCTGATTTTCATCTTGAAGAAGAAACGCAGGCTGGTGAATATTATATTGATTCGGTGGGAATAAACCCGAAATATCAGGGAAAAGGAATTGGTTCTAAAATACTTCAGTTTCTAATTGATGAATATGTGCATAAAAATAAACTGACTTTAGGATTATTGGTTGACGAAGATAATCCGCTGGCGAAAAGTCTTTATTTAAAACTTGGATTTAAGGTTGTGGGCAAAAAAACTTTGGTTGGAAAAAAACTGGATCATCTCCAAATAAGTCCGAATTAAAATTCGGCTCTGCCAAAGAAAATTAGTATTTTTAAACCAAAACAAGCCGAAATGAACCACCAAATATTTGAATCTAATTATAAGAAACTGGGATTTTTAATTCTGAATCAGGAAACTGTAGAGGAAATTAATGGTGAAGATTACAAAGCTTATATTAAGGTATTGTATTTACCAGAAGGTTATGAAATAACAATTGACTTTAAACAATACAAAACTTCGAGTCCTTCTTTGTTTTTTATAAACAGCAATCAATATTTACAGATTAATAAGGAAGGAAAAAAGCAGGGTTATTTTATGTATTATAACCGTGACTTTTATTGCGTGCAGATTCATGATGCCGAGGTTGCCTGCGACGGTTTGTTGTTCAATAATATTTTTGAAATGCCAATGACAACTTTACCTGAAAAAGAGGTTTTATTTGTGGAAGGTATTTACAGTCAGATTCAGCAGGAATTTGATGCTCCCGATTCTTCGCAGGAAGAAATGATCCGCACTTATTTGAAACAACTTATTATTAAAGCAACCCGAATCTGGAAAATACAGCAATTGGGTGTTTTAAATGATGAACCTTCAAAGGAAATGGATTTCTTCAGGGATTTCAGCCGATTGGTCGAAATTCATTTCAGAACCAAACATACGGTTGCTGATTATGCTGATATTTTAGGTCTTGCGCCAAAAACACTTTCGAATAAATTCAATCGTTTAGAGCTTTCTCAGCCCAACGATATTATTAAGGATAGAATTATTCTGGAAGCTAAAAGGCTTTTGGGCTATTCTTCCTTAAGTGTAAAAGAGATTGCATATCAATTAGGATATGAAGATCCGGCTTACTTTAACCGACTTTTTACCAATAAAGTTGGCGACACTCCGTCTAATTTCAAGAAAAAATACCTTCAAGGGAAAAATGTACAATTAGAATAGACTTTTGTCTATTTTTACAGCCTTATTACCGCCATATATTTGTCCTATCAAATTATAAATAATTAAAAAGACAAATGATATGAAAACTATTAAAGTATTACAACAAGGTTTATTTATTGCAGCATTGTTAATCGTAAATACAATTGCTTCAGCACAAGAAAGACAATTTAAAGGGCAAAATGACCCAGAAATTTTTACAAAAGTACGCGGTTTCTTAAACGCATTAAATTCTGGTGACGGAAAACCTTTGGAACAATTATCTGTTACAGACGCACGTAACGTTTTAGTTGGTGCACAAAAATCAGTTGAAGTTGATTATTCTGGTATCGAAGAATCTGAAAGAGTAATTTCTCAAAACGGTTTAAAAGTTAAAATCCATATTACAAAACCTAAAGGTGCAAAAGCTAATGCTCCTGTATTTATTTTTATTCACGGCGGCGGATGGGTTTTAGGAGATTATCCAACTCACAGAAGGCTGGTTAGAGATTTAGTTGTAGAAAGTGGTGCAGTTGCGGTTTTCCCAGATTATACTCCTTCTCCGGAAGCTCAATATCCTGTGGCAATTAATGAAATTTACGCAGCAACGCAATGGGTAGCCGAAAATGGAAAAGAAATTGGTGTAAACGGTAAAAACCTGGCTGTTGTGGGAAATAGCGTGGGTGGAAATATGACTGCTGCAATTACTTTAATGGCTAAAGATAAAAAAGGTCCTCATATTAAATTACAAGTTTTATTATGGCCTGTAACTGATGCTAATTTTGAAACTGAATCTTATAATTTATATGCTAACGGACGTTTCTTAACTAAAAATATGATGAAATGGTTTTGGGATAATTATTTGCCAGACGCTTCAAAAAGAACAGAAAAATATGCTTCCCCACTTCAGGCAAGTTTAGCAGAATTGAAAGACTTACCTCCTGCTTTAGTTCAGACTGCTGAAAATGATGTTTTAAGAGATGAAGGTGAAGCGTATGCGAGAAAATTAAACGAAGCCGGAGTTCCTGTAACTTTAACAAGATACAACGGATTGATTCACGATTACGGACTTTTAAATCCAATTGCAAATGTTCCGGCGATTCAAACTGCAATTCAACAAGCTGCGGTTGTAATTAAAACAACATTGAAATAAGAATTCAGATATTTGAAAACAAAAAGGGATAGAATTAATTTTCTATCCCTTTTTTACTTTACTAATACTTAAAATAGAAGCCTATTTTAAAAAGAAGTTGCTGATGATTACGTTCCAAGTTAATTTACAGAACTTCTAAAAATAAAAACAAAAAATCCTGAGGCAAATGTAGAATTTCATTCAGCAGTAAAAATCATTAGAAATGATGATTTCTCATTAAAAAGCCTATAAAAAAAGTAATATCGATTGTGAATTCTCCTTTTTAAACAATTTGAAGCTTAGAATATCGTTATAAAAATGATTTGCCAGCTTTTTTTAGTTGGAAAAACATTCGTTTAATCCCCCAATTTGACAAATAAATAATACACAGAATGAAAAACATAACAATATTAGAAGCAGGTTTAGTTTTAAGAATAGTTTTAGGAATAACAATGTTATCAGCAGTTGCCGACCGATTTGGATTTTGGGGCGCGCCCGGTTCGAATGGTGTTGCATGGGGAAACTGGGAAAATTTTGTTCTTTATACGCAGACGCTTAATTCTTTTGCCAGCAAATCGACAGCCGAAGTATTGGGTGCAATTGCAACAGGTTTTGAAATTCTGTTTTCTGTCTTATTAATCTTTGGTTTCAAAACCAGAATTGCTGCTTTAGGAACTGCTTTTTTAATGTTGGTTTTTGCATTTGCAATGGCAATTTCTATTTCGGTAAAAGCGCCTTTTGATTATTCTGTTTTGACAAGTGCTGCTGCGGCTTTACTGCTTTCTACAATTGGTAAAACTGCTTTTGCTGCTGATAATAAAATATAAAAAAACAAAAGAGGCTGTCTCAAAAGTCGAGATAACCTCTTTTTATTTTATAATTTTCTTTGTTCCGTAGGAACATTTCATTGGTAGAAAATTATATTGTTATTATTGTTTGCGTTCCGTAGGAACGTTTGATTTTGACATGGCTTTCTCATTTTTAACAATTTGAAACATCAAACATTCCTACGGAATGTAAATGCCGATGGTTGTAATTTTTCTACCAATGAAACATTCCTAACGGAATGATGACCGGATATCAAAAAACGAAAACGGGATAGACTACTCTATCCCGTTTTGCCCCACAAAATATTTAAAAACACCAATAACCTACAAAAGTGCTTCTACATAGTTTGCGATTTGAGAATCAGTTTGGGAATTAAAAGAAGACTGCACCAATTGGACGGTTAAAAACAAGGTGTCATCTTTTAATTCCATTTTAACGTCATCATTATTTTCAGAATTTGTTAAGTTAATGGTGCTCAGTTTTTCCTGCAGCGCTTCTTTTCCCATATCATCAGAACAGATTTTTTTTACGAAAGATTCTACGTCGTCAAAAACAATATCCAGTCTTGATAAAGGATATTGATCATAAGCTGTAAAAGTATTCCAGTCAATATCTACTTTAATATCATAACCCGCTCTTTCTTTTAGTTTTGCTTCAAAAGCCGGAAGTTTTTCTACTTTAATCGATTCTGCTAAACGTTTTTCTGCTAATCCCATATTTAATTTAATTGATTAATTATTGGGGCAAATTTATCTTCCGTATTTTTATCTGGCATCACTATTTATAGTGATTTTGATTTCTATTTTAATACTGATTTATCTGAATCAATTTTGCCTTTATTGGTTATAATTTCGGTTAACATTGCCGATTGATATCCCATCATTTTTGCTTTTCTGGCTTCTTTTAGTGCTTTTTCGGGCTGTTTTAATTTATAATACATTTCCCCGAGATTGCACACAAAAATGGGTTCTTTCGGATTTATTTCGATTGCTTTTTCAAAATACGGCAGTGATTCTTCATAGCGAAGTTCTCTATCTAAAATACATCCGTAATTGTTGTAAATAAGAGCATTTACAGGAGGCTCGTGCTGTGTTTTTGTGAAATAATATTTTCTTTTTTTAAAGCTGGCTTCAAAACCTTTCGTATACCATAATATTCTGGTTTCAAGAAAATAAGCCGAAGCATATTGAGGGTCTATAAGCAATATAGCATTACATGTTTTTTGTGCTTCTTCATAATTTTTGGCAAAAATAAAATCCCAGCCTTCTTTTAAAAGTGCCCTTTTGGTTTCGTCTTCTTTTTGCTCGAGATGTTCGTCGTCTATTTCTTTTTTTCGATATTCGTCTATTTCAATTTCCCAGCCTGTGAAAACTATTTTTTTATCGTTTCCAATTACTGTAAAAATTAAATCTTTTGCTACAGCATCTTTAAAATCAAGAGAAAACAAAACCTGGTTTTTTGAACCCGCTGCCAGAACTTCTTCAATTTTCTGGTTTAATTTTTGAACATCAACATGTACTCGCATCCAGGTTCGTAAATAAGACCCTCTATGTACAAAAATGATTTTTCTGGGCAAATGTCTTAAAGCCGGTTCTGCAATGGCTTCTTTTTCAATTTTATAATATTTAAAATAATTATCGTTTATTTCGAGATAATTGCGTTTGTCTAAGCCTTCAAATTCTAAATTCCAAACTACAAGTTTATCTTTTAATTCAAAACGTTCCTGAATGTCATTGGAGTTTTTTATTCTTTCAATTAACTGAGAAAAACGTTCTTCGTTATCATAAAATCTATGACAACGTCGGTTTGCTATAATTTTTTCTTGTTTTTGTTCTTCGGTTATTTCAGTTTCATTATTGGCTTCAAAGTCCAGTAAAACCGTATCATCGTTGTATAATTTAAAGCCTCCGTTTTGGTAAATATGAAGATAGATTCGCTTCGACTTTTTACCTCGAATGTTTTTGGGTTCGTCTAACGGATATTTCTCTTCTTCAAGCTCTAATTTCTCCATCGGAAACGGAACATCAATATTATAATACCGATCTTCCACTATAGAAAACCATGAGATTTGAAAACGGTCTGCATCAAACGGAATATGAATTAAACCGGAAAAAGTTGATTGGTTTAAATGATAGTATTTAGATTGTGTTTCCATTTCTGAAAGTTCTTCTTCTGAATAAAAACAAATATTATTCTCCAGTTTTATATCTGAAATTACATGTTTTGAAGAATTAACAAATGCAATCGAATCAATATGCATTAAAAGTTCGCGATCGTGAAAAACGCTAAAAGTGGCTTTAAAATAAGTACTGGCCAGATTGACTTGTGCGTAATGATTTGAGCCAAAATAATGTGTATAATAAACCAGCGGAGTACCAAGTAAAACGGCAAGCCATATTGAAAAATACAAGCCATTAAAAGTTCCTGTTTTTTGATACGTAACCAAAGCATAAACGCCATAATCGACAAAAAGCAGCAATGCGGTTATCACAATAACGCCAAACACAAATTCTAAACTGATACTGGCACTGGATTTTCCGTAATAAAAAAAGTAAAAATAACCGCACCAGGCAATGGCAGCATTAAAAAACACCGCAAATCCAAGTCCGAGGAAGTACAATAGAAAATAACTTATAAGCGCGGCAACAAACAATAATCCGACAGGAAAGAAAATTTCTCCGCTAAAGTAAACGGGATCAACTCTTTTATACGAACGGTAATTTTTCATGATTTATTCTTCAATTTTAAAACCGCAAATGTAAAAGTTCGTTATAGTGGAGAAGTCATTATAAATGATGATTTTTTTTAATTGTTAATTGTAAATGGTGAATTGTTAATTTTCAGTCGCAGTTTTCAGTCGCAGTTTTCAGTCGTAGTTTTCAGTCGTAGTTTTCAGTCGCTATAACTTTGTCAAAGTTTAAAACTTTGACAAAGTTTTTGAGCACCAAGACTGAAAACTGAGACTGCGACTGAAAACTAAAAAAACATTTTTAAGGTATATTTAAGGTCGTAAACTCATTCCGAACAAATATGTATTCGTAAATTAGCATCAAACAAAATATATCTTAATGACAGTACTTACTTTTACCCTGATAATGCTGCTTGGTGCTTTTTTAGCAGGCTTTATTGGTTCATTATCAGGCTTGGGCGGAGGTATAATAATTATTCCGCTACTCACTATTATTCTTGGTGTTGATATTCATTATGCAATTGGAGCCGCTTTAGTTTCGGTAATTGCGACTTCCTCGGGTTCTGCGGCGGCTTATGTTAAAGAGGGAATTACCAATATGCGCCTCGGCATTTTTCTGGAAATCGCTACAACTATTGGAGCCGTTTGTGGTGCTTTACTTTCGACCATCGCTCCTACTTCATTTATCGCCGTTTTATTCGGACTTACCTTGATTTTTTCGGCTATAAATTCGCTTCGTAAAAAAGAAGAACATATTGTTTTAGAATCAAGTCCGCTTGCTAAAAGTTTAAAACTTCAGGGAACTTACCCAACGCACGACGGACAAGTGGTAAGCTACGGAACTAAAAATGTTATTGGCGGTTTCTGTATGATGGGAATTGCCGGAATGATGTCGGGTTTACTGGGGATTGGTTCTGGTGCTTTTAAAGTTATTGCGATGGATAATATTATGCGAATTCCGTTTAAGGTTTCTACCACAACCAGCAATTTTATGATGGGTGTTACGGCAATGGCGAGTTCTGTTATTTACATTCAAAAAGGATATATCGAACCGGGAATTTGTATGCCGGTTGTTATTGGGGTTTTGTTTGGCGCAATGGCCGGAGCAAAAATTTTGGTTAGAACAAATCCTAAAAAACTTAGGATATTTTTTGCCTGTTTAATTTTTGTGCTGGCAGTTAATATGATCTACAATGGACTTAATGGAAAAATCTAAAGTTATGACGCACGAAAAATTTGGAGAAAAAGATTTTCAAACCATTATTGGAAACTTATTACGCTATGGCGTTTGGATTTCATTATCAGTAGCTTTTATTGGCGGAATCGTTTATTTGATGCACCACGGAAATGACATTGAAGATTATTCTGTTTTTAAGGAAAATGACCGAAATATCTTTGAAGTAATTACATCGGTTGTGAATGGTGTAATTTCGGGAAGCGGCGAATTTTTAATCTTCTTCGGAATCATATTATTGTTTTTAACTCCCGTTTTCAGGGTTTTACTTTCTCTTTTCTCTTTTTTGATCGAGAAAGATTATTTATATGTAGTGATCACGCTGATTGTTATTCTGATTATTATAACCAGTATTTCATTTGGATTTTCACATTAGAAAATTGTAGATTTTAGATTTTAGATTGTGGAATTTGGAATTTAAAAATTGGAATTTGATATTGATATTGACATTGTCATTGAAATTTAAAAATATTTTATGGAAATAGGAATCGATAGTTTTGCTTCGGCAATGTACGGCGACAGCAACACTTTGAGTAGTGTTGACGCGATGGAACAACTGCTGCAGAGAATTGAATTTGCAGATCAGGCTGGATTGGATGTTTTTGGAATTGGAGAACATCATAAAAAAGAATTTCTGGATTCGGCAACAGCGGTAATTTTGAGTGCGGCTGCGGCTCGGACAAAAAATATCAGACTGGCAAGTGCGGTAACGGTTTTAAGTGCTGCTGACCCTGTTAGGGTTTACCAAAGTTTTGCGACATTGGATTTAATTTCAAAAGGCAGAGCCGAAATTGTTGTCGGGCGCGGATCTGCTATTGAAGCTTATCCTCTTTTTGGATATGATCTTAAAGATTATGATGCGCTTTTTAAAGAGAAACTTGAATTGCTTTTACAGGTTAGAGATAACGAATTTATAACGTGGTATGGGAAATTTCGTCCGGAACTGAATAATCTTCCGGTTTATCCGAGGGCTTTACAGGAAAAAATGCCGATTTGGCTTGGCGTTGGTGGAACTCCGGAATCTTTTGTAAGAGCCGGAAGTTTAGGATTGCCTTTAATGGTTGCCGTTATTGGCGGACAAACACATCGTTTTAGACCTTTGATTGATTTATACCGTGAAGCCGGAAAAGCGGCTGGTTTTAAACCGCACGAATTAAAAGTTGGATTGCATTCGCCGGGTTATGTTTCGAATACAACCGAAAAAGCTATCGAAGAATATTATCCGGGCTATGCCGAATTGTGGACAAAATTAGGATATGAGAGAGGCTGGCCTCCGGTTACAAAAGGTAAATTTGACGGATTAATTGATGATCTTGGTGTTTTAATTGTGGGAAGTCCTGAAAGGGCTGCAGAGAAAATTTTACGTCACAGCGAAGCGCTTGGCGGTGTTGAAAGATTTACGTTCCAAATGGACAACGCAGGATTAACACATTCTCAATTAATGAACGCCATAGAACTTATTGGAACAAAACTAATTCCTTTGATTAAGAAAGGGTAATAGTTTGTGTGGTTTTGGGCCACAGATTACACAGATTAAACGGATTTACACTGGTGTTTTTTATCTGGTACTATTAATAAAATAAAATCGTGCAAATCCGTTTAATCCGTCAAATCCGTGGACAAATTTTCAAAAAAACTTTGAACCTTTGCCGCTCTGAACCTCTGAACCTATAAAAAAGAAAGCATCCGTTTTAGCGGATGCTTTCTTTTTTAATTGTAATTTTTCAACCAGAACAATTAAATATTTTTAGAATTTGTATGTTACGCCAAATCTGAAGTTTCTTGGTTGTTCTGTCTGCCAATAGTAAGCATTAATATTAGTTGAAGCATAATAAGAACCACTGTAAAGATATTTGTCTAAAATATTAAATACATTCGCTGTAAATTTCATTTTTCCAATCTCATAAGATAAACCACCATCAAGTTTAAAATATTCTGGAAGTCTTTCGAGTCCGACAGCCCAAGTATCTGTTTGTCTTCCTGCAAGGTATGTACCTCCAATAGACGCTCCAAATCCTTTTAACTTACCATTTACAAGAGTATAATTTAGCCATGCATTTGCAACATGTTTAGAGAAACCCGGTACAGTAGAACCTTGTATAATACTTGGAACATTAGAATCTGTAACTATAGATTCTGTAAAAGCATAATTTGCAATTAAATTAAGACCGTCAAAGATTTTTCCTCTAAGATCAACTTCTATACCTTGTGCTCTTTTTTCTCCTAATACAACTTTAAATACATCATTAGGTCCATTAGCAGGATCAGAAGTCAATTCGTTTTCTTTCAAAATTCTATAAGCAGCAACTGTAGTACTCCATGATCCGTCAAACCAATCTTTTTTAATTCCAAACTCGATATTATTTCCAGTAAGAGGTTTAATTGGATCTCCATTTTGAATAATTCCTGATTGAGGCGTAAAAGCCTGATCATACAATCCGTAAACCGATGTACTTGGCGTTATAGAATAACTAATACCAACACGAGGTGTAATGTGAGTATCTTCTTGAACATCGCCCCAGTTTGTCTGATTAATCCATGTATATCTTGCCGCAAGAGTCAATCTCAATTTATTTTCAAAGAAACCTAATTCATCCTGAATGTAAGCAGCCGTATATTTTGAAATCATACCGCCAAAAGATCTCTCCTTAAGCGGTGTATCACGATCAAAAACAGGCAGTCCGTTTGCCGGCAATCCGTAATTTGGTGCAAAAATATTAAACGGATTATCGAAAGTATCTAAATCATGTGATTGGTAAAAATCTGCATAGTATTCTTTATTTCCTGCATCTATTCCTCCTAATACTTTATGAGAAACAGGTCCGGTATTGAATTTACCATTAACAAAAATCTGTCCTAAAAACATGTCGCTTTCCGCATCCCAAATACCAACATTTCGTATAATTTCACCATACCCAAGAGTTCCGTCAGGTATCTCATCATAATCTAAATCAACTGGTCCGGGCCCAACTCCGGTTGGCCATGAGCTGTATCCTTTTTGTAGATATTTAAAATATGATGTTTGTGCAGTAAGTTTCCAGTTGTCATCAAATTTATGTTCAAATGTAAAATATCCGCTGTGATCGTTCATTTTTGTATCTGGCAGACCCGGCTGTGTCATAGTAAAATTTCTTGGCAAAGTTGCATATCCTCCAGCGTCAGCTCCAAAAATATAATAAGAACCAACCTCAGTCATATTAGCCATTTGATAATTGTACTCTAAAGTAACTTTTGTTTTATCATCAATTTGATACGAAAGTACCGGAGCAATTACATAACGGTCATTGTGTTCAAACGGTCTGTGAGAACCTTTCTTTTGAAAAGCACCATTAAAACGATATAAAAACTTCCCTTCTTTATCAAATTTTCCATCAAGATCAATACTTGCTCTGTAAAAATCAAAACTTCCAGCCATAACAGTGGCTTCTCCTTTGGTAATCCCGGTTGGTTTTTTAGTCACAACATTATAAAGTCCGCTTGGATCACCACTCGAAAGCATAAATCCTGCTGGTCCTTTCACAAATTCGATATGATCCACAAAACTCATATCTTCTGTCAATGGTCCCCAAAAAGAAGTAACTACATTAAATCCGTTACGGAAAGCCTGGATTTGTGAACCACGCATTGTAATATTCGTATACATATCTCCCCAGTGTTCTAATCGCACAGCACCACTCACATTACGTATCACTCCATCGCTCATACTGATAATCTGCTGGTCTTTTAAAGTTTGTCCGCTTACGATTTGAATATTCTGTGGGATTTCAAGTACCGGAGTCTGAAGACGTAATGACAATGAGGGCTTGTCTTGTTTGTATTTATTTTTTGTAATAACAACTTCATCAAGATCTTCCTGACTTTCAGAAAGTGTAAAGTTTTTGGTAGTAGTCTGTTTTGCCGTTACTACGATTGTGTTTTCAACGGCATGAATTCCAACTGCACGAACACTAATCGTGTAAGAACCCGGCTTAACATTTTTAATTTCATATTGACCGTTGTCATTTGTAACAGCCGAATATCTTGTTCCTTTTAGAACTATTGAAACACCCGGCACTGGTTCGTTACCGCTTAAAGAAATCTTTCCGTTTACCTTTCCTAATTCCTGACTCATTACATTTAGTGAAGTCAAAAGAACCATCAAAAAACAAACTTTCTTAATGATATTTATACTCATTTTAGTACTATTTTAAGTTTTGTTTGGCAAAAGTAAACGGTAATGCTGGGTTTTCCAAATTATTTTTAATTATTCTAAATAAATATAAAATAATAAGACTGTTTAGTGATATTTTTACACTTGTAACTTTATAAACTTTAAGAGAAAGCAAATAATTGAGGAAGTATAGTTATCTTTAATCCGCAAAATAATTTCCAGAACAACAAAAAACATAAATCAATGAATACCACAAAAACAGTTAGAAAAGTAGCTATTGTAGGTTATAATCGAATTCCGTTTGCAAGAGCCAATACCGCTTACGCAAATGTTGGAAATCAGGAAATGATGACCGCAGCCTTAAACGGGCTTATTGATAAATATAATTTAAAGGGACAATTGTTAGGTGAAGTTGCAGGAGGCGCCGTAATAAAACATTCTTATGACATGAATATGATCAGAGAATGTGTTATGAAAACGGCTCTCGATCCCGCTACCCCAGCCTGCGATTTGCAGCAAGCCTGTGATACCGGAATTGAAAGTGCAGTTTATATTGCCAATAAAATTGCGCTTGGCCAGATCGAATCCGGAATTGCCGGAGGTGTCGACTCTATTAGTGATATGCCAATTGCGGTAAGTGAAAATTTGAGAAAAACATTGCTTAAAGCCAGACAGGCAAAATCATTGGGTGAAAAAATCAAGGCGTTTTTAAAGCTTCGTCCAAAAGATTTTTCTCCGTTAGTTCCAAGAAATGAAGAAACACAAACCGGACTTTCGATGGGCGGACATACGGAGAGTACGGCAAAATATTATAAAATTCCAAGGGAAGATCAGGACAATCTGGCTCTTAAAAGTCATTTGAATATGGCAAAAGCGTATGACGAAGGTTTTTTTGCTGATATGATAACGCCTTTTAACGGACTTGACCGAGATAATAATTTAAGGAAAGACAGCAGTATAGAAAAACTGGCGAAACTAAATCCTGCTTTTGATAAAGCAAACGGAACTTTAACCGCCGGGAATTCAACTCCTTTAACTGACGGTGCTTCCTGCATACTTTTAGCCAGCGAAGAATGGGCAAACGAACGCGGATTACCAATTTTGGCTTATATTACTTTTGCTGAAATTGCGGCGATTGAATATGTAAAAAATCAGCAGAATCTTTTATTGGCGCCTTTATTTGCAGCCAGCAGAATGCTTGAAAAAGCGGAATTAAATTTACAGGATTTTGATTATTATGAAATTCACGAAGCTTTTGCCGCTCAGGTTTTAGCAACTTTAAAAATTTGGGAAAGCCCGGAATTGAGTGCCGAATTAGGCTTGAAGAAAACACTTGGTGCAATTGACAGGGAAAAACTAAATGTAAAAGGAAGCAGTCTTGCAGCCGCGCATCCTTTTGCCGCAACCGGAGGAAGAATAATTGGCGTTATGGCAAAATTATTAAATGAAAAAGGTTCAGGAAGAGGGTTTGTTTCTATCTGCGCCGCAGGAGGACAAGGCGTTACGATGATTATTGAAAAATAATAAAATTTATAAATCTGCTGAATCTGCGAGAGTATTTTTTTTGCACGCAGATTTGGCAGATTTGGCAGATTTTTTAATTTCTCTCTTTTTTAAAAAGCAAATTCTGCAACAGAAGATAAGGTTTTAATTTCATTTATAAATCCGTTGAATCTGCTGAATCTGCGGGAGTTTTTTTTTTGCACGCAGATTTAGCAGATTTGGCAGATTTGGCAGATTTTTTAATTTCTCTCTTTTTAAAAAATAAATTCTGCAACAGAAGATAAGGTTTTAATTTCATTTTATAAATCCGTTGAATCTGCTAAATCTGCGGGAGTATTTTTTTTTTGCACGCAGATTTGGCAGATTTCTTATTTTCTTTTCTTTTTTAAAAAGCAAAATCTTCAACAGAAGATAAAGCTTTTGGTAAAGCATTTTGTGCAAAATCAGGAATTGCAGTTCCTTCCACACGGAAAGTTGTAACATCAGTCATTCCTAAAAAGCCTAATACAGTTCTAAGATATGATTCCGAGAAATCGTAACTTTTGTATGGCCCTTCAGAAAATATAGCTCCGGAAGCGATTGACAAGTATACTTTTTTATCGGTAACTAATCCTTTTGCTCCTTCCGGACTATAGCTAAAAGTTTTTCCTGCTCTTGCAACCTGATCGATCCATCCTTTTAAAACTGCCGGAATTCCGAAGTTGTATAAAGGCACACCAATCACGATTATATCCGATTCTAATAACGTTTTTATTGCTGCATCAGAATATTTCAATGCGTCTGTTTGTTCTGGCGTATGAGCTTCTGCAGGTGTATAAACCGCATTAATATGCGAACCTGTTAAATAAGGCAAAGGTGTTTGAGTAAGATCTAGTGTTTGTACTTCCGTTTCTGTTTGTGCTGCTAGTTTTTCGATAATAGCATTTGATAATTGATTACTAAACGAAGTGTCTCCGTTTGTACTGGTAATTATGCGTAGAATTTTTTGGCTCATGATTTAAATTATTTGTTTTACGATACAAACTTATCTACATTTGCTATCTCTTTTATAGTACTATCCCCGAGGATAGCGCTACCCTTGAGGATAGTAATGTGATATATATGGAAGCAGAAGTAAAAACAGCAGTAAGAACATTCAAAAAAGAAGATAAAGATTGCAAACCACAAGAATGCATGGCGGCATTATTGCCTGTAAGAGATGCTTTAGAAGTTTTAAGCGGAAGATGGAAACTACCCATTTTAATTGCTTTGTCTGACAGACCAAAACGTTTTAAAGAAATCTCAAAAGACATCAACGGAATTACGGACAAAATGCTTTCGAAAGAATTAAAAGATCTCGAAATCAATAAACTTGTTACTAGAACTGTTTACGATACTTTTCCGCCAACGGTCGAATATTCACGCACCCAGCACAGTCAATCTTTAGGAGATGTTATCATGGCCCTAAAAGACTGGGGAACTTTACACCGAAAAGAAATTATCGGAAAATAAAAGTTTTTTTGCCACAGATTAAAAGGATTAAAATGATTTTAAAATCTACTTAACCTGATCCCGATAATTATAAGGATTGTGTAAAAAAAACTTTGTGCCTTAGTGCCTTTGTGGCATTATCACTAAATCGATATCGTAAAGAAATTTTAGTAAACTAAATAATTATACAGAAAAAGTTTAAATTTGATTACCCAAATCACTAAAAATTCTGAATAATTATGAGAAAAAATCTACAATTTAACATTAAAAATAAATTGCTTAGTCATCTAATAATAGCTTTTGCTTTATTGATTTCTTCACAATCCTATTCGCAATACATCACGCAAAACCTTGCTCCTACTGCGGTTATCAAAGAAGGACTTTCGCTGGAACAATCTTCTGACGGAAGAATTTTTATAGCAGAACGCGGCGGGATTGTTAAAGTGTTTCAAAACAATACGGTTACAAATGTATTTACCGTTCCTACCGTAACAGATAACGAACAAGGGTTACTTGGATTAACGCTGCATCCTAACTTTGCAACAAACGGTTACATTTATGTTTTTTATTCTATACAACCAGCAGGAGAAAAAGTCAGACATAAAATTGAAAGAATCAAAATTGACAATGCTAACCAAGTAGTAAGCAGACAGGAAATTTTACTTTTAGAACCTATTGGTAACGGATTTCATAATGGCGGAGATTTAAAATTCTTCCATGGATTTTTGTATGTAACCGTTGGAGATAGTCAGCAAAACACTAATTCTCAGGATTTAGACACTTATAAAGGAAAAATTCTTCGTATTACAGAAGACGGACTTCCTGCACCGGGAAATCCATTTTACGGAAGCGGTTCTGTACAAAGACAAAGCATCTGGGTTTACGGATTTAGAAATCCGTGGAGACTTGTTCCCAATGCTGTTGCCGATAAATTATTTGTACTGGATGTTGGAACTTCATGGGAAGAAATTAATGAAATCAGCAATCCAACAATTCGCAATTATGCCTGGGGACATCCGCAGGGAGGCGACGGAATGCAAACCGAAACTGATTTATTTACAAATCCGATATTTACCTACGCAACGGGAAGTATTGGAAATGCTTTAACAAATGGAGTTTTGTATAATCCAACAATCTCCCGTTATCCTAATTTACAGGGAAAATTCATTATCAAAGATTTTGTCCGAAATGCAATTCGCTGGTTTGATCCTAATGTTGCGAATCCCGTTTCTACAGAATTTTATTCGGCACCACAATTTCAGGTATTGGGTATGATGTTAGGAAATGATGGTTTCATTTATTACTGTGAATACGGAAATAATGGTTCATTAATTAAATTAGACTATATAGCAACCGCTGCACCAACAATTGTAAATCATCCGGTTTCTCAAACTATAATGGAAACAGATCCGGTAACTTTTACAGTTTCGGCAAGCGGAACAGGTTTAACCTATCAATGGCAGTTTAATAATGTCGATATTAACGGAGCAACCGGAGCAAGTTATACAATTCCTAATGTAACAAATGCAAATGCAGGCGATTACAAAGTTATTGTAACTAATACAGCAGGAAATGTAACCAGTAATCCGGCAACATTAACGGTAAAACCATTCAGTAATAAACCAACGGTAACAATTGTTTCTCCGCTTCCATCATTAAAATGGAATGCTGAAGATGTAGTTCATTTTGAAGCCACTGCAACAGATGTTGAGGACGGAACTTTACCTGCAAGTGCCTTTTCATGGAGTATTGATCTTTTTCACGAAGATATTCCGGGAGCCGGACACTCGCATCCTGGTGCAAGTCCGCAAGGTGTAAAATCTGGGGATTTCACCGCTTCAAATCAAGGAGAAAAAACACCAAATGTGTGGTACAGATTTACGGTAAAAGTAACCGACAGCGATGGTTTAACTGCTACTACTTTTGTTGATATTAAACCTAATTTGGTTGATGTTACTGCGACAAGTTCACCAGTACCACTTAATTTAGAATTCAATCAAAAACCAGTTACAGCACCTTCTACAAAACAAGTTGTGGCAAATGCAGCGGTACAAACTTTAAATGCACCAACGCCTCAGTATATTGAAAATACGCGTTACGATTTTGACCATTGGAGTCAGGGCGGAGCTGCAAATCAAACTTTTACGGCGCCAGCAACAGGAACCATTACATATACAGCATTTTATACAGCAACTGTACTTCAAAATGCACCATATCAGGGATTAGTTGCTCAAATTCCGGGAACTATTGAAGCAGAAAATTATGATGTTGGCCCGGGTGCTTTTCTGGATAAAAACGGCGGCGGAGATAATGTATACAGAGCTGGCGACGGCGTAGGAACTGAAGCGTGTAACGAAGGCGGATATAATCTTGCGTATGTAGCAAAAGATGAATGGCTGAAATATTCTGCAAGAGTAAGTACCAGCGGAAATTATACCATCAATTTAAGAATTTCAACACCTTATATTAACCGAAAATTACATCTTGAGGTAGACGGTGTAAACGTTACCGGAATACTAAATATCCCAAATACGGGAGGTTTCCAGGCATGGCAGACTGTTGCCGTTCCTAATATTCCTTTAACGCAGGGTAATCATGTCATTACTTTATATTTTGATGAAAATGACATTAACGTAAACAAAATGGATTTTGTATTGTCTGGAATTACCAGCCCGGTAGCCGATTATGAGTTTACACCACAAATGGGTTGCGAAAATGAGCCTGTTACTTTTACATCCGTTTCTATTGGTACAATTGATAACTATTTATGGAATTTTGGTGCTGACGCTCAGCCTGCAACAGCAACCGGAGCTGGCCCTCATACTGTAACTTATTCTACAGAAGGAGATAAAGAAGTTTCACTTACCGTAAGCAATTCAGAAGGAAGCAACACGAAAACAGTTACATATATGGTTCACGACTGTCACCTTGGTGTTGAAAATCCAAATGCAGAACCAAATGCAATTGTAGTTTATCCAAATCCATCAAAAGGAATATTCCATTTATCAAAAGAACTGGAATGGACTGTATTTTCTGCTGCAGGAAATAAAATTAAACAAGGAAAAGGAAATGTAATTTCAATTTCTGAACAAGCAACTGGAATTTATTTTATAAAAACTAATGCTTCCAGTAAAGCAATCCCAGTAAGTAAACAATAATTTTATTTTTTAAGTTTAGAAAATAAGCTAAAATAATAAACCCCAATAGATTTTAGGATCTATTGGGGTTTTCAATTTATTGGGATAAAACTTTGTAGCTTTTAAGGGTTAAACTTTATCTTTTTTATAAACTCTCTCTTGTCCGTTATGATAAATTCTTTTTATCGCTGTTAAAGATTTTTTCTCGAAAACAATTTTTATACGATATTCATCTGTTCCATCAACCAGAAATAAATCTTTTTCAATTGGAGTCAATAAAAGAGTAACGATATTATTCCATCTGTAATATAAATTATCCCCTTCATAAACCAATTCAGATTTTCCATATTTGCCTTGATATGATTTTAAAACAGCATTATCAACATGTAATGGTTTTTGTCTGTTTTTAATAACCGGAATAAACCAGTTAAGATTATTTAATGAATCTTTATTTTTTAAGGCTAAATTTTTCAAAGCTAATAAATGAGACGTATTTATGGCTTCTTCGCTCTTACATAAAACATCCGGCATAACGCCTTTTCCTTCAAAATCCAGATTCGTAACCGGATCTTTGACTTCGCCAAAAGGTATATTTACAGAAAAACCATTTGATATTCCTACCCGGTTTATTGGGTGCGCTCCACCAGCCGTTTTTTCGCCCACAATCGTAACACGTTTTAAATTTTGAAGCGAATAACTCATCCATTCTGCAGCAGAAAATGTAACGGAACTTGTTAGAATATAGATATCTATATCGGCCAGACGTTTACCGGGAACAGACGGAAGCAGCCACATTTCTCTTTCAATTTTTTTTCTGTTTTTCTCGTAATAATAATATTTATAAAGCGGTAATTCTTTATTCGAATAAAAATAACTGCTAATAAACTGCCCCATTTCCATTGCCCCGCCATTATTTTTACGCAAATCAATAATCAGTGCATCTGTATTATTTAAAAACTGCATCACAGAAGCGGCTGTTTCGCTCCCAATTGCAGGATCTTCAAAATAATCAAATGCTAAATAGCCAATATTTCCCTCTAAAATACGTACTTGCTGAAATCCGAAATTCCTGTTTTTTGCCTCAATTAATTCTGCTGCTTTAATTTTTTCCTGTGCCTTTTTATCTTCATTTTTTTGCAGAGGATCAGTCCATTCCGGATCATACATTACTCTAAAATGTAAATCTTTGCTAACCTCTAAAAGGTCCATAGTAAGTTTTGAGGCAAATTCATTTGGCGTTACACTGTTTTTATAAACTCCTGCATTAAAATTCTCTTTCAATTTTTTCTGAATACTTTCAATTGCATTCGGTCTAATGTAAAATTCTTCGAGTTCTTTACCCAGCGAATCGATAACTTGTTTTTTACTTAACTCCGTAAAATCAGGTTCTTTTTGTGCGTATACACCAATTGATAATAGCAGTAATATCACATTTATAAGTTGCTTCATCTTTATTATTTTTTACAATTTGAAATTATTTTATGCAGTAATTTGTCCAGTAATTCAATTTCGTCGAATGATAAACCGTCAAGAGCAGTTTTACGGTTTAGGTTAAAAACAGGCGTTAGTAAAACAATTGTTTCCCTGCCTTTTTCTGTAATTACAAGCTTTGATTTTCTTTTATCAACTTCATTTGCTTCTCTTATCAAATAATCTTTTTTGACCATTAATTCGATAATTCTTGTAATGGAAGCATTATCCTTAAAAATTAATCTGGCTATTTCAATTTGAGAAATTTTTTCGTTTTCATTTAAAATAATTAACACCAAACATTGATCAACCGTAATATCACTTACGACCTTCTCAATGTTTTTTTGGCAAACTTTCCTATATTCTTTTATAGCCTGTTCTATGGTATAAAGAACCGTTCCTGTTGGATTTTTCTGCTTCATTTTAAATAAGTTATATTTAAATTTATTTGATATATCAAATATATATAATTATTTGATATATCAAATAAAATATTTCACACGATAATCCTGCTTCAACTCTCAGGAAATAACAATTTTATATTTATTTGAAACAAAAGAGTTATCCCAAGAAGAATACTTTTCATTTTTGCGGGTTATATTTGTAGTTAGCTATCCCAATAAATACCACACAAATTATGAGAAAAAGTCTAATGCTGCTTTTATTAGTAATTCCTTTCATTAGCAGTAAAATAACCGCCCAAAGTAAAAGCCAAAAACCCAATATCGTTATTATCAATATGGATGATATGGGTTATGGAGATACTGAACCTTACGGAATGACGGGAATCCCAACTCCGCACTTTAATCAGGTGGCGCAGGAAGGAATGCGCTTGACTAATTTTAACTCGGCTCAGGCTATTTGTACGGCATCGAGAGCGGCGTTATTGACAGGATGTTATCCAAACCGAATTGGAATGTCGGGTGTACTGCTTCCGGGAGCAAAACATGCCCTTAATCCAAAAGAAGAAACGATAGCTTCACTTTTGAAAAAATCAGGGTATAGAACCGCTAATTACGGAAAATGGCATTTAGGAAATAATTTACCGTACTGGCCTACAAATTATGGTTTTGACGAGTTTTTCGGGATTCCGTATTCTCATGATGTATGGCCAATTGATTACGACGGATATTCATTGGTAACCGATCCTCAAGATCTGCGTTCTACCTTTCCTCCTCTTCCATTAATCAGCAATACGACTGTTATAGATACTATTAGAAACATAAAAGAGGCATCTAAATTAACTACAGTTTTTACCGAAAAAGCAGTGGGTTTTATCAAAAAAAATAAAAAACAGCCGTTCTTTTTATATCTCACACATCCGCTGCCGCACGCGCCTTTGGCTGTTTCAGATAAATTTAAAGGCAAAAGTGATTTAGGTTTATTTGGAGATGTTATTATGGAAATTGACTGGTCTATTGGCGAAATATTAAAAACTTTAGATCAAGAAGGACTTACCAAAAATACGGTTGTAATTGTAACCAGCGATAATGGTCCGTGGCTCTTTTTTGGTGACAACGCAGGATCATCTGGTGGTTTTAGAGAAGGAAAATCAACCACTTGGGAAGGCGGAACCAGAGTTCCATTTTTGATTCGCTGGCCCGGAAAAATAGAAGCCGGAACTGTAAACGGATCGCTTATAACGAATATGGATCTTTTACCAACAATTGCCGACATAACCAAATCTGCTTTGCCTGAAAATAAAATCGACGGTCTGGATTTTCTTTCTTTACTGACAGGAAAAACGAATAAAGGTCCCAGAGATACTTTCTATTATTATTTTGGTGTAGGAAGCAATAATCTTGAAGCGATTCGTTACAAACACTGGAAATTGGTTTTCCCGCACAAAAGCACATCATACAATAAAAATTTAACCGGAAAAGGCGGTTTACGAGGCAAAGGCGCTGTGGTTGAAGTTCCGCTTGCGTTATATGATCTGGCGCATGATCCGGGTGAAGTTCGTGATGTTCAGGAATTATATCCTGAAATTGTAGCAGAGATTCAAAAAATAGCCGAAACCGCCAGAGAAGATCTTGGCGATGATTTGACTAATAAAGTCGGAAAGAACGTTAGGAAACCTGCGATTGTTGAATAAGTTTTTGTGAAATCTTATAAGTGAAATCTCTCGCAAAGTCGCAGAGTCGCAAAGTTTTTTCTCATTTTATGTCATTTCGACTGAAAGGAGACTCGAGCGATAGCGAATAGGCGAAGCAAATAGCACTAGAAACTCGACAAAGATTGGCGATTCTCTTTGTAAATTTACGAGTGCGATTTCTCCTTTCAGTCGAAATGAAAAACAATACGTTTTAGAATATAAAAATCAATTGCCTCCAGCTTTAACTGGAGGTTTTTATTTCAATAGCAAAAAGGCTTCAGCCGAACTAGTAAAGTTTGGCTAAAGCCCTTTTCTTTGCCTGTATTTTTACATCCAGCTAAAGCTGGACGCTATTGAATATTTTTCTTTAAGCAAAAACTTTGCGACTCTGCGACTTTGCGAGATTAAAAAAATAGTGCCTTCGCGTCTTCGTGGCAAAACATTAAGAACTTAGCTTGCTATTTGAATCTTTTTGCAGCTAAATTTTTACGGTAATTTTTTCAACAATTTTTGTTCGTAATATTCAGAAAAAATAGCAGTAAAAAAAGGATTTTGTAATGTACAACTAAACATATTTTCAGTAGTTTTATGATCTGATACCCCCAAATCAATTAAGTAAAGAATGGCTTACAACAACAACGAATTACTTCGGTTTTTAGATGCACAAAATAAATTGTATCTAACTGCTCTTGATGAAATTAAGAAAGGTAAAAAGGAATCTCCGTGGATGTGGTGTATTTTTCCGCAGATAAAAGGAATGGGTTCTACTGATACATCAAAATTCTACGAAATTAAAAATGCCGATGAAGCAATCGCTTTTCTTGAGCATCCAATTTTAGGAAAACACCTTATAGAAATAACAGAAGAATTAGTCAAAAAAGACGAACTCGAAGCTGTAGATATATTTGGTACGCCAGATGTTGAAAATTTGCAATCCTGTATGACGCTTTTTGCAAGTATTCAAAATACAGAACCGGTTTTTCAGGAAGTTTTGCATAAATACTTCGACGGATCTTCTGATTTTCATACACTGCAACTACTATACAGTAATTTGTAAAATCAATAAATTCAGGCGGTTTACTGGTATTTCATTAAAAATATAATGTTGCATTAGTGTATTTCTAAATTAAGATATTTATATTTGCAACACTGTTGCGTTTATTTGTTTCATAATGAAACGGTTAGATATTCAGCAGAAATACCACCGAATGAAAAAGAAAATCGTAGTTGTAAATTTACTGATGTCTTTTGCAGTATTGTTCGCCATGCTGTTTCAGACGGTTCACTCCTACGAGCATATTTTAAGGCAGGCTTCAGAAAAACACTGTGAGCATAAAACTACCGCCGGACAAAAGCAAATAACGCACAGCCATTCGGTCGATGCCAATTGTCATATTTGCCATTTTGCCTTTAGTACCTTTATTCCGAATTCTTTTCAGGCCTTATCATTTCATAAAATAACGGTTGAAACCTCTTATAAATTCTTTTATTCGAAGGTTTATACAGCATTTTTTAAAGGCAGTCTCTTTGCACTGCGCGCGCCTCCCGCATTCATTTAATTTACTACACTTCATCTTTAAATAAAACAGCTTTTTACCTTCAATAAAATGGGTAAAAGGAAATACTGTTTTACAACTGTTTTGGTTCCTTTATTGGAACTCAAATCAGCAAATCAGCCTTTTAATTCTTGTAGTAAATCACCACTTCTCAAAATTAGACAATCACAATCAAGCCTTACTAATTAGGTAAAAGCCTGAGGTTTCTATATCTGCTTAAAATCAATTTACCAAATACATAAAAACTATGCTTACAGCAAAAAATCTCACCAAAAAATATGGTGATCATACCGCTTTGAATTCTTTAAACTTAACCATAAACGAAGGCGAAATCTTTGCGCTTTTAGGACAAAACGGCGCAGGAAAAACCACTACAATCAATCTTTTTTTAGGTTTTATCGAACCAACATCGGGAGAATTGGAAATCAATAACATTTCGGTTACTCAAAACAATCAGGAAACAAAAAAACACGTTTCTTACATTCCCGAAACTGTAATGCTGTATCCCAATTTAACGGGTTTAGAAAACTTAAAATTCTTTTCGTCACTGGCAGGATTCAAATATTCTGCGGGAGAATTAACTTATTTCCTTAATAAAGCCGGTTTACAGGCAGCAGCGCACGATCAAAACTTAGACGGATATTCTAAAGGAATGCGCCAAAAAGTGGGAATTGCAATTGCGATTGCCAAAAAAGCTAAAGTGCTTTTATTAGATGAACCTACGAGCGGTTTAGATCCCAAAGCTTCTAACGAATTTTCGCAGATTTTAAAAGAACTTTCTGCCGACGGAACAGCAATTTTAATGGCAACGCATGACATTTTCAGAGCCAGAGAAGTTGCTTCGCACATTGGCATTATGAAGCAGGGAAATTTAGTCACGGTAATCGAAGCCGATAAAATCTCAGCAAACGAACTCGAAGACTTGTATTTACAAACCGTTTAAAGGAAAAGATATTTCCAATCAAAGTATAAAATGAAACCTATAATTCTCTTTTTATTTTTAATAATTGCCACACATTCCATACAATCGCAGACTAATAAAAAAAACACAGACAGTATTGTTCAGGATTCTGTTAAAATGGCCAGAACCGAATTACAAACCGTTGAAATCGTGGGGCGTTCGACAAAAAAGTACACCAGCGATTATTCATTTGCCGCTACAAAAACTGCAGCTTTAAACAAAGATATTCCGCAGTCTATCTCAACCATAACCAAAGAACTTATTACAGATAAAGGTGCTTTTTATCTCGCCGATGCCGTAAAAATGGCAAGTGGTGTGATTCCGGCAAGTTATTACAATCAATACACGATTCGAGGCATCAGCCAAAATGAAGAAGGTCAGATTATCAACGGAATGCGAACTCGCCAGTATTATTTTTTACAGCCTTTAACGAGTAATATTGAGCGAGTTGAAGTGATTAAAGGTCCGTCGAGTGCGACATTTTCATCTGTAGATCCGGGCGGAAGCATCAATATGGTAACAAAAAAACCTTTGACAGTTGACCGAAAAGAAATCAGTATGAGCGTGGGCAGTTTCAGCACTTTACGCGGAACGCTTGATTTTACAGGCCCTTTAAACGAATCAAAAACACTTTTGTATCGTGTAAATGGTGCTTATCAACAGGCAAAATCGTTTCGTGATTTAGTGAATAATAAATCGTTTTTGATTTCGCCTTCCTTCAGTTATATCCCAAATGAAAAAACGGCCATTAATACCGAATTGATTTTGAGCGATATGAATGGAAATCTTGACAGAGGCCAGCCCATTTTTGGTGCCGTTGCCGGAAAAACAAGTTTAAATAAAACGCCAATCAGTTTAAATCTGGGAGCTCCGAGTGATTTTTTTAAGTCGAAAGAAATGATTTTGATGACCAATTTTGCCCATAAATTCAGTTCTAAAATTGTTTTTAATGCATCATACATGAAACAAATCTGGACAGAAGATCTTCAGGAACACAGAACTACAAATGCATTTGCGGTCGATATCAACAATCAGCCTGTAACAAGTCTGGCAATGATGCAGTTTGTGCAGCGTCAGCAAAATTGGGATATTGACAATCTGAATGCTTTTTTAAACTTCGATTTCAAAACCGGAAAACTCAATCATAAATTACTAACGGGTTACGATTTAAGCAGCTGGAATAAAAATAAAGGCGGCGGGCAAAACGCAGCCAGAGGTTATTTATTAAAAGACGGAACAGTTGCGAGTTCTTTTGTTTTAGCTAATGCCTCAAATTACCAAACCATTACAGTTGACGGCGTTGTATTGCCAAAACCAAATGTCGAATATTTCAACTTAAACAATCCAATTTATAAAATTACAAGTCCGGAAGATTATACGCTGAATGTACGAACAGCTTTGCCATCTGCATTAACTACTACAAATGCAATTTATATTCAGGATCAGATTCAATGGGAAAAATTTACTTTTTTATTGGGTTTGCGAAACGAGTGGTTTGAGGATATTACGAATTACGAAACCAGCAACGAATTAAAAGTCAAAAAAACAGCTTTGCTGCCAAGAGTTGGAATTACTTATGCGGTAAATAATGCGATAAATGTCTACACAACCTATCTCGAAGGGTATCAGCCGCAATCGAATACGGTTACTTTAATGCCCCAAACGGGTTCATTGCCAGCCGGAAGTTTGTTTGATCCGCTTAAAAGTGATTTGAAAGAAGTGGGAATAAAAACAACTTTTTTAGATAACTCAATGAGTTTTAACGCGGCCATTTATGAAATCAGACAGCGCAATATTTTAATGAATGCAAATGATCCTGCAAATCCTGATTTATTGGTTACAAGAGGCGCAGAACGAAGCCGTGGTTTTGAATGCGATTTAGCAGGTTATATTACGCCCGACTGGCAGATAAATGCTTCCTACAGTTATATCGATGCCGAAATTATCAAGGACAATAATCCGGCTTTAATTGGTGCCAGAAAACAAAACACGCCAAAAAACAGCGCGAATTTATGGACGAGATACAACTTTGCTTCAGATTCTGCTTTGCAGGATTTAGGAATTGGTCTTGGAATGCAGTATCAAAGCTCTAAAGTGCCTTGGTTTACAAGAGATTTTACACTTCCTGATTTTACGATTTTTGACGCTGCTTTATTTTACAAACCAAGCAAAAGTAATGTGCAGATTGCTGTTAATGCCGGCAATTTATTAAACAAAACGTATTGGCTTGGCGCGCAGAATTACTTACGATTATTTCCCGGAAGTCCACGAAACGTAAGCCTTACCGTAACTTATAAATTTTAATTCGTTGAGTTGAAAAATATTTAAACACATAGAAACATAGATTTTTTTTCTAAAGAAGATAATTGAAAGAAACTAGTTTCTAACACAATAGCTATGTGAATTTATGCAAGTGAAACGCCTTTTTTTAAATCACCTAAAAACTATGTTTCTATGTGTTTAAACAAATTACACTCAACAGGTAAATTTTAATTAATTATGAAATTATTAGATAAAGAAATCATTATAGCCAGGCATTTAAAAAATGCTGTTTTTAAAAATTCGGCGATTTATATTATTACACTTTTTATTGGTGCGCTGCTTTTATTTGCAGCTTTTTCGGGTTGGGATAATTACAAAAGCCAAAACGAAACCAGCGAAAAATATCAGCATGAATCACGCGAAGACTGGCTAAAAAATCCGGATAAAAACCCGCATAGAATGGCACATTACGGGAATTTTGCTTTTAGAAAAAGTACTTCTTTAAGTGTTTTTGAATTTGGGATGGAACCGTTTTTCGGAAATGCTATTTTCCTCGAAGCACACAAACAAAACACGGCCAATTTCTCTGAAGCCGGATTCTCAAACAGTATGCTTCGTTTTGGCGAAATCAGTATTGCGATGGTTTTGCAGGTTTTACTGCCTTTACTGATCTTTTTTGTTGGCTTTAATTCAGTCGCTTACGAAAGGGAAAACGGAACTTTAAAAATTCTTTTAAGTCAGGGAATTAATTGGAAACAGTTTTTGTTTGGTAAAATCCTTGGAATTGCAAGCGTTGTTATGCTGCTTTTTGTTCCAACCATTATTGTATTGGTTTTGATTTGGTTACTGCTTCAAAGCTTTAGCATTTCGGCAGATGAAACGATAAAAATGCTATTGTTTGTTGGGTTTCATTTTATTTATCTGATGTTCTTTTGTGTCGTTGCCGTTTTGGTTTCGGCGTCAAGCAAAACTTCAAAAAAAGCGTTGGTTTCTTTAATTGGAATCTGGCTGATTTTGACCATTATTCTGCCAAGAACAACACAGGCAATTGGAGCGTATTTATATGAAGCACCTTCGAAAATCCGTTTTAACAGCGATATTGAAAAAGACATCCTGAAACAAGGTGACAGTCATAATCCGAATGATGTGCATTATAAAGCCATAAAAGATTCTTTGTTACGTGTTTACAAAGTCGATTCGGTACAAAAACTTCCTTTTAATTATTCCGGATTTATTATGACCGAAGGCGAAAGAATCAGTTCAAATATTTATAATAAACATTTAGAAGATCTTCTAAAAATTTACGAAAAACAAAATAGTTTTTCTAAAGCTGTTTCATTCGTAAATCCATACATCGCCATGAAAAACTTATCGATGGGATTATCCAATACAGATTATGATTCGTACATCGATTTTCAGCAGCAAGCGGAAAATTACCGCTACAATATGGCGCAGAAAATGAATGCGTTACAAATAAAATACATCAGCAATAAAAAACCCGGTCCAAAGGATAAACCTTTAACAATTGACAAAAGACATTGGTCTATTATTGAAGAATTTCATTATGAACCAAAACCAGTTTGGGAAGTCTTAAAGTCCGAAATCACTGCTGTCATCTCCATATTGCTATGGATAATCCTGCTGTTTGTTTTGATCAAAATTGCTGCTAAAAACCTAAAAGCCATTTAATATGTTAGTTCTCTTATTTAAAAATTTCATCCGCTCAAAAGGTACCAAAATTGGCTTACTTTTTTTATTAATCATTGGCTTTATAAGCCTTTTAATTGGCCGTCAGTTTCAGAAAAAACAGCAAAATAATATAGATGAAGCTGCCATTTACCAAAAAGAACATATGGCCAGAAACGCCGCTTTTCATAAAGACGAAATTGGACTTCTGCTATATTACATTAAGTTTTCATTGGTCAATAACACTTTACCAATTAGCAGTTTAGCAATCGGGCAGCGTGATGTAAATCCATCGATTCAAAGTGTGACGATTCGGGGTTTGGAAGCTCAGAAATACGATTCTGAACTCAATAATCCAAGTAATCTTTTATCTGGAAATATCGATTTTAGTTTTGTGCTTTTGTATTTGTTTCCACTTTTAATTATTGCTTTTTCGTATAATATTATTTCCGAAGAAAAAGAATCAGGAACCTGGAAAATTGTGGCAACACAAAGTCCGAATACCTTTTTATATATTTTAAAACTGTTTTATATTCGTATTTTAAGTTTAATTGGTCTTTTGTCTTTTATACTTTTAATTGCAGTTTTTCTTCTGGAAATTCCGATTGACAAAGCGTTTATCCTATTTTACGGAATCGCAGTTTTATATATTTTATTTTGGTTTGCGGTTTGCTTTTTTATTGTTTCTCTTCAAAAGAATTCGAACTTCAATGCTGTTATTTTATTAACGATCTGGTTATTTCTGATTATCATTCTTCCTGCCGGAATCAACACCTATATTATCAATAAATACAAAGTTCCCGAAGCGTTAGAATTAACGCTTACGCAGCGAAATGCCTATCACGAAAAATGGGATATGGATAAACAGCAAACGCTAAATAAATTCTATAAACATTATCCGCAGTTTAAACATTACACTTTACCGGAAAGTGAATTCAGCTGGCTTTGGTATTATGCCATGCAGCAAATGGGCGATGATGAATCTGCCATACAATCAAAAGAATTAGAGTCAAAATTAGAACAGCGAAATAATGCCAGTGAATGGATTGCGCAGTTTATTCCAACATTGCATACTCAGATTCAATTGAATGAAATTGCAAAATCAGACTTGAGAAACCAGCTTTTATTTCTAAAAGAAACCAATCAATTTCATGAAAAACTAAGACTGCATTTTTATCCGAAGATATTTGATAATGCGGCGGTTAATCAACAAAAATGGGAGAATTTTAAAGTGCAAACGTTTAATGATAAATCAGAAACAAGTTATGTAAAAGCGTTTTTGCCATTACTGCTTTTCAATTTAGTGTTGATTGGTGTTGGATGCAGGAATTTTAAACGCTAAGTTTTTTATAGCACTGAGTTTTTTTTAACGCAAAGAGCGCAAAGGTTTACGCAAAGGGCGCTAAGATTAATAAAGAAAAAGTCTTTTTGCAAAGTTCACAAAGCTATATGTATACTCATAGCTTTGTGAACTTCGAGTTTTAAAAAACTCTCTTATACAAAATCTTTGTGCTCTTTGCGTAAACCTTTGCGCTCTTTGCGTTAAAAATCTACCGAGACCTTTGCGGACTTTGCTTTAAAAAACTGCATTTCAATAAAAAACCTTTGCGAACTTTGCGAAAAAACTTTGCGGACTTTGCGTTAAAATTTTATGTTCCTAGCGGCAAAAAATAACAAAAAAATATTTTCATTTTTTAAAGAAAGATATTAGTATTTTATTACTTTTAGCGAAAATTTAGAAATAAAACTGTTAAATATAAGCCTCAAATTATAATTAATGAAAAAACTACTTTTAATAAGTATATTAGTTCTTGCTGTTTTTTATGCCTTTAGAGAAATCGTTTATAAACCCTATATGTGGAAAAAAGCGATGAACACCCCAGAGCATCGATTGCAAATGGGAAGTTTCCTTTTTAGCAAGCAAACAGGTTCAAATGGAAGCCAAAGTTCACAATTCAATTATCTTATTTTTAAAGTAGTCGAAATAAACGGCGATTATGTTCGCCTTTCTCCTATTCGGCAATTATCTGAAAAAGGAAAACTTAAATCTTCCGATTTTTCCTTTACAAGAGAAACTTACCGCAGTTTAAAACTGAATATTAAAAAGCTTACGATAACAGCAATTCCGCGCAACGATTTATATAAAGAAGGTCCAACTTATACCGTAAACAATTATTTGTTAAACAAATATCCTTCCTTAAAAAAATCCCGTTATTATTACGAAGAGTTTTCAGAATCTAAAAAAAATATCCATTCGCCAGCTGAGTATTTTACACTGGTTTATTCTAAAGAAAAAATTATAGAAAAAAGAAAACTGATTCCATGGATTATCAATAACAGCGATAAACCGGAATTAGCGAAAAGCTTATCTCAAAAAGTAAGTTTGATTCTAAATTGATTTTTACCTCTTATTTCTAACGCAAAGTGCACTAAGTTTTTTCGCAAAGTTCGCTAAGCTTAAAAGAAAGAAAAGTTTTTTTCAAAGTTCACAAAGCTTTACGTTTAGCTTTGTGAACTTAGAGTTTATAAAACTCTCTCAAAAACTTCGTGAACTTTGCGAAAAAACTTAACGTACTTTGCGTTAAATCTTTTTAGTCTTTTAGCAAAAACCTTAGCGTCCTTTGGTTAAAAAACACATAACTTTTATCAAAACAACAATACTCTTTTTCTATATTTCTATTGAAGCATAAAATAGTCTCCTGATAAAACTAGAATTCTGATTTTCTAAATTTGTTTGAAACAGAAAAGAAGCTTTTTCTTTTTATAAAAAATATCATCATGAAATTAGAACACATCCAGATCCAAACCAGCAATATAAAAGAGACTGCCGCATTTTATCAAGATATTCTAGGTCTTTCGATTATAGAAAATGATTCAGAATATATTACGATTAAAACCGGAAACTCTATTTTAAAATTCATTGAAAATCCACAATTTAAATCCATTTATCATTTCGCTTTCAACATCCCGACAAACAAACTTGATGATGCTATTCAATGGTGTAAAGGCAAAGTAAATTTAATTACTATTGAAGATCAAAATGTTACTCATTTTGAAAACTGGAATGCTCATGCTGTATATTTCTATGATAATAATGGTAATTTATTAGAGTTTATTGCCCGTCATGATCTCAATAATGCCCAAACGGAAGAATTTAGTTCTAAATCTATTTTGAATATAAGCGAGATTGGAATTGTCAATGAAAACCCTTTGGAATTAGGAAATAAATTAATCGCAGAACATGGCTTAAGCTTTTTCTCTAAAAACAATAACACTGAAGTTTTTACAGCAATTGGCGATGATGAAGGTTTATTGATTTTAGTAAGACCAAATCGAAATTGGTATCCGACACAAACACCTTCTGAGAGTAATAAAACAGAAATTGTTTTAGAGAACAATGAAAATATAATTGAATTGAAGTTTTAATACTCAAATGCAATATATTTACCAAGTGTTTTAAATTTCATAAAATGCTAAAAAGTATATATATCACTCTGAGCTTAAAATGAAAAAACTATTTCAGCGAATCATCTTATTACTGCTTTTAACAAGCAATTTTACAAACGCGCAATCACAAGATTTAACTTTACAAAAGTTAATCGACAATCAACTTATTAACCAAGAAGATGTTAGCGATTTTGAACTAAAACAACTCGACTTTAAGATGGAAAATAAAACTTCCTACTTATATGGATTGTTTCAGTGTGAATTTAAAAAACTACATGGTCACTTTTATTTTCAAGTTATAACTGATATGGTTGCGATTGAAGATGAACAACTTACTGAAGGAGAACAAAAAAAAGAAAATATCGAACTTAGCGATTATCTTTTCAAACTGAAAAAATGTGATCTAATTAATGAAAAGCAATTTAGCTATTTTCAACAGCAAATAAATAATAATTCGTATAGTTATAAAATACAATTTTTAAAAGATATTACAAATAAGACCTTAAATGCAGATCACTTAGAAAGGCTTAAAAAATTTGCAAATTTTCTTAAAGAATACAAAATAGCAGATACAAAATATGAAAGTCTTATTGCTGCGATAGATCAGGAAAAGATAAAAGAACATGCTGACTTACTTTTGTATTGTGAAAGATCTATAACTATTGACACAAAGGATGATACAAATGAACCAAAAGAGTATTTAGAGGCTATTTATAAAAAAACAGCTTCTTTATCCCCAGAATTAAACTTTACTGATTTTGAGCTTAAAATAGTTCCTGATACCGATAAATTTTATGATTTTATTGTATCGTTAAAATCAGGTGGAAAAATTTACAAACAGAAAAGTTCTTATCGAGTTCGCAAATCGTCAAAAGATGATTTTTCAATAAATAAAATAAATTGTAAAGACTATTATCAAATTTTCAATAAAATTTTGAATGATCAGCATTCTCCGTATAGACTTCATGAAATTAAATTTAATGTAGATGAAACTTACCCGGAAGTTCTTGGTATAATGATGTTGACAAAAGAACAAGAAAAAGCACTGAAGATACACGAAACTTATATCATACCAAGTCAGGAAGATTACAAAAAGAAGTTTACAACTTCGCAAATCGACAAAGTAATAGAAGAGTATTCAAACATTGGGTTATTTTCATATCTAAGTGCTGCTCAAATCAATCTGGGAAAAGAAAATGTTGCAGAGCAGGAAAACAATAATTATATAGAAATTCTTTCTGCTTTTCCAAACATCATATATTCAATTCCTAATAGCCTTCCAAATTTTAAAGATTCGTATGCTGAATTAACAAAAGAATACTCAAAGATTTCTCATAATCAATTCAATCCAACCAATATTTCAAACATTTTTGACAAAAAAACTAAAAAGTCAACGTTAAAATTTAAAGTCGGAAATAAATCTTATACTAAAGTTCTTAGGATAAGCGATTATTTTATTGATTTATACTTTTTTGAATTTATAGAACTTGTTGCAGCTGAAAATAAGCTCAACGGGAAATTTTACGATTTACATACCGGAGGAGAAGGCTCAAAAGTTATCTTTCTCACAAAAAAACAATATGATTATATCAGAGCAAATAAGCTTTTATTATTTTTAGATCAAGAACCTGAATATGACGAATAAATTTTATTAAAAATGATTTGTTCTTTTAAAAACTATATCGTAATATTGCTATATTAAAATTTAAAATAAAATGGGAGCTACTAAAACAGAACATTTTACAGATAAACAAAACCAAATTGCTACCATAGCAAAAGCTTTGGGACATCCGGCGAGGATTGCTATTATTGAATATCTTTTGAAAGTAAATGAATGTATTTGCGGTGATATTGTAAACGAACTTCCACTTGCCCAGCCTACTGTTTCGCAGCATTTAAAAGAATTAAAAAATGCCGGACTTATAAAAGGTAATATAGAAGGAAATGCTATTTGCTATTGCATAGATGAAAATACTTTTGATATTTTAAAAGCTTATTTCTCTAATATTATTGCTGTTACAAAAGAGCAGAAATGCTGTTAAACCTTTTTTTGTAAATCTATATCGCAATATTGCATTATAACTATAAAATAAAAAAACAATGAAACTATCAGACATTAAAAACATTCTTCCAAATTTGGAAAATGTTGTATTTCAATTAGAAAACGGAGCTTTTGTTCCTGAACATTTTCATGTAACTGAAGTTGGAACTACCAATAAAAAATTTATTGACTGCGGCGGCGTAATTCGCGACGAAAGTGCCGTTAATTTTCAGTTGTGGAATGCAAATGATTTTGAACACAGATTGAAACCAAGCAAACTTCTGAATATCATTAAATTATCAGAAGAAAAATTAAATATTCAAGATTTTGAAATTGAAGTTGAATATCAAAATGAAACCATCGGGAGATATGATTTAGAATTTAACGGAACTCATTTTATTCTAAAAAACAAAACTACGGCTTGTCTGGCGCAAGAAGCATGCGGCGTTCCTGCATCAAAAGAAAAAATAGGGTTGACTGAACTTTACAAAAGCGAAGCCAATAGCTGTTCTCCAAATTCGGGCTGCTGCTAAATGAAACAGAAAATAATTAAATACAAGAAACCTATTATCATTACAACATCTGTAATTGTGCTGCAGCTTATTTTTGGCTTTGAGCCAAAATTCTGCATCATCAATATCATTTGGTTATTAGTTTAAATTATGACAAAAAACATTTTAGTACTCTGCACAGGAAACAGCTGCAGAAGTCAAATTGCCGAAGGTTATTTAAAATACTTTTTAGACGATAAAGCCAGCATTTACAGCGCCGGAATAGAAACGCACGGAGTTAATCCAAGAGCAATTATAACGATGAAAGAAGATGGAATTGACATTTCTAATCATACTTCAAATCATGTTGATGAATACCAAAATATAGATTTTGATTTTGTAATTACAGTTTGTGATAATGCAAAAGAGCGCTGCCCGTTCTTTCCGTCAAAAGCTCATAAAATACATCAAAACTTTAATGATCCGGCTAAAGCAACCGGAACTGAAGAAGAAATTTTACAGGAGTTTAGAACCGTAAGACAAACTATAAAAGAGTTTTGTGAACAGTTTGCAAAAGATAATTTCTAATATTAATCAAAATAACAAAGCTCGTTTCTATTATGAAATGGGCTTTTATTTTATATTTCTTTCTCGACTTCATCTAAAAACTCACTTAAAGTTTGCAAATCCAACTTATCAATTTTTTCTATACCGTTCAAACCTTCTATTATCAAATAAAAAACTATTCTATTCTTTCTGCTTCATTTTTGTTTGGATAATCTTCATAATCTTTTAGAACTGCAATTCAGCATACATACCAATTTGCTTATAATACTTTTCGATTTCTTTATTTAATTTGGTGTAAATCATTTTAAAACCTATTTTATTAAAGGCAATTCATTTATTAAACTTTTCCATTTTTCAGTTTTTAAATATCTAGGAAGTATCCTAATTTTTTGAAGGTTTTTTAATCCATATAAAGATTTTAGATCAACACTTTCATCTTCTATTTTTACCGCCAATCTGAGATACTTTAATTGAGTTAATGATTTTAATGGACTTATGCTTTTTACAGCTTTTCCGGTACCATTCATCTTTCCATGCTCGATATCTAGTTCTTTTAAATTGATTAAAGTAGAAATTGGAGTTAAGTCATATAAATTATTCATTCCATAAATATAAAGGGTTTTTAAATTCTTCATATTTTTTAAGAAATCTAGATTTTGAATTTTTGTGACATTTGCAAGTATCAAAACCTCTACTGAATTTAAAGAATCTAAATTCGGAATTTCGTCCTGCTTGTTTGAACTTATTTGTAGATATTTTAAATTTGGTAATGCTGAAAAAACTGAAATACGTTCTTTATCAATGTCATTGACATAAATAGCTTCAATTTTTTCATTTACAATCAAAGAAGAAAAATTTGTATACGCTTTTTTAAATTTTTTAAGTGGGGTTGATAAGCTCAGAACTCGTGTATTATTATCTACTTTTGATAAATCATAGATTCCAGAAACATTTCCTTCTAAAACTCCTAAATGAGCTATTGCTCCACATGGTGCTTTTTCTTCTAATAAATAATTATCCCAATTCATAAATTATTAAATATATTTTCAGTTACAAAATCTCTCTATATAAAACAATTAGAATGTTCTATATCAGTTATTAATATATCAAAATAAGGCAGAATTTCATCAAACTAAAACCTCATCTTCTGAATGCGAACCGCATTTAAAATCGCCAACAACGCTACACCAACATCGGCAAAAACCGCTTCCCACATTGTGGCAAGTCCGCCTGCGCCGAGAATAAGTACAAAAGCTTTTACAACGAAAGCTAAACCAATATTCTGCCAGACAATTTTTTTGGTTTGTTTCCCAATATTAATTGCCATCGCAATTTTACTTGGTTTATCGTCCTGAATTACAACGTCGGCGGTTTCGATTGCGGCATCGCTTCCTAAACCTCCCATCGCAATTCCTACGGTACTTAATGCAATTACCGGAGCATCGTTTACGCCATCGCCAACAAAAGCTACCGTTTCGTTTTTGGCTTTGATTTCGTTTACTTTATTGACCTTATCTTCCGGAAGTAAATCTCCAAAAGCATTTTTTATTCCGAGTTTATCGGCAACAAACTGAACCACATTTGTTTTGTCTCCGCTTAACATCGTAACTTTTACACCTAATGTTTTTAGTTTTGAAACTGTTTCCTGGGCATCTGCTTTAATTTCATCGGCAATGGTTAAATAACCTGCAAACTTATTATCGTAAGCAATGGCGATTGTTGTATAAACTACTGAACTTGGATCAATATCATAAGAAATATTGAACTTATCCAGTAATTTGAAATTCCCAACATGCAGTTCTTTTCCGTTTACTTCAGCTTTTAATCCGTGTCCGGAAATTTCTTCGACGCTTTTTAGTTCTATTGAAGAATCAATTACACCAACATGATTATGAATCGCCGTTGCTACGGGATGTGTACTATTACCTTCTAAAACATTAACTAGCTTCAGGATTTCTTCTTTATCAAAATCAGGTTTTATAATGACTTCCTGCACTTTAAAAACACCTTCGGTCATAGTTCCGGTTTTGTCCATCACCACATTTTGAATCTTCGAAATACTGTCAAGATAATTACTTCCTTTAAATAGAATTCCGTTTTTACTCGCAGCCCCAATTCCGCCAAAATAACCAAGCGGAATACTGATAACCAAAGCACACGGACAAGAAATAACCAGAAAAACCAAAGCTCTGTACAACCAGTCGCTAAACACATAATTATCGACAAAAAGCATTGGCAGTAAACAAATTGCAATTGCTAAATACACTACAATTGGTGTATAAATTTTGGCAAACTTGCGGATAAACAATTCGGCAGGCGCTTTTTTTGTTGTCGCATTTTGCACTAATTCGAGTATTTTCGAAAGTTTACTATCGTTGTAAGCCGTTGTCACTTTTACCTGTGCAATTGTATTTCCGTTGATCATTCCGGCTAAAACCGTATCGCCTTTCTTTTTAGTGTCGGGTTTACTTTCTCCCGTTAAAGCTGCGGTATTAAACGAAGCCGAATCTGATAATAATTCGCCGTCTAAACCTAGTTTTTCACCTGCTTTAAGCTGAATGATATCGCCTATTTTAGCCTCTTTGGCATTTATTTTTACTGCAATATTATTTTCTAAAATATTAACCTCATCCGGTCGCTGATCCAGTAAACTTTTAATATTAGATTTTGCTTTACTGACCGCCATTCCCTGAAATGTTTCTCCAATGGTATAAAACAACATAACGGCAACACCTTCGGGATATTCTCCAATTGCAAAAGCTCCAATAGTGGCAATACACATTAGGAAAAACTCCGAAAAAACATCGCCTTTTACAATGCTTTCATAAGCTTCTCGCAAAACCGGAAGTCCAACCGGAAGATAAGCAATGACATACCAGGCGATTCGAACATATCCTGAAAACCAGTTTTGAGGGAAATAATAATCGAAAACAATTCCTATAAGCAATAAAGCAAGAGATATAATAGATGGCAGGAATAATTTAAACAAACTGCCTTCGGCTCCATGTTCGTGATCGTGGCCGTGGTCATGTCCGTCATTATCTGAATGTACAGGTTCGTCGTGTGAACAACAGCAGGATGGTTTGGTTTTATTTTTAGTATTTTTTATTTCTTTATCTTGATGTATCATGGAGGAAAAGTTTCAAGTTTTATTTGTTTAAAGTTACAAGTTCAAACTTTGTCTAAATAATGCTCTAAATTTACAGCTTTGTGGTAAATGTTCCTAAGCAAAGTTTGTTTTTTAATCTCGCAAAGTCGCAGAGTCGCAAAGTTTTTTATTGGAGAATTAAGCGTACTATTTGTCATTTCGACGAAGGAGAAATCTTCGCGAGTAACTCCGTAGTGAGAATCCAATCTTTGTCGAGCTTCTTGCG